>NZ_VFTB01000007.1:0-453198 GCF_007003945.1 Mesorhizobium sp. WSM4307 | reverse complement strand
CGCCAGCCCGCCTGCCGCGGGGGGGGGGCCCGCCCCCGGGGGCGGGGCCGGGGAGCGCTGTCAGGCCGCAAAAGGCGCGGACACAACCGACGGAGACACGCCATGACCTACGAGCTTCCTTTCGACGATGCCTACGAGCCCTACCACGCCTCCTCGCCGACCGACCGCGTCATCCTCGAACTGCAGATGTATGGCCATCGCCCGCATCAGGACGAACCTGATGCTCGGCCACTTCCCGACGACGAGGTGATCCGGGCCGGGCTAGCCGGGATCGTCGAGATCTTCGCCGGCATGCTCGGCGACACCAGGCTCGAACCCGATCTCGATGACCTGCTCTGGTCCTTCGCAAACGTCTTCCACCGTGCCGCCGAGCGCGTCGCCCGCAGCCTCGATCGCAATGAAGAGGCGCAGCGTTCAAGCCAGCAGGAGCAGGACGGTTCCGAGGTGAAGTCTGTCGAGCTGGAACGGCTCACGGCCGAGGGCATCACCTATATCGAGCGCCGCAACGTGCTCGAAATCATGCGCGACGAGGCTGCCGACCTCTACGAGGCACAAACCGGATCGGCATGGCGGCCGCGCACCGGCTCCAAGGTCTCCCACCAGGCGATGACCGCTGCGGTGATCGACTCCCGCGACTTCCTCGCCGCCCGTCGCCACGCCGAAACCGAGGTGCTCGTTCCAGCCGGCACCAAGATCGCCTTCGCCGGCGGCCTCGACTGCAACGATCACGACCGGATCTGGGACGCGCTCGACAAGGCTCGCGAGAAGCATCCCGACATGGTTCTGCTCCACGGCGGCAGCCCGCGCGGCGCCGAGCGCATCGCCGCTTGCTGGGCCGAGAACCGCAAGGTCACCCAGATCGCCTTCAAGCCGGACTGGACCCGGCACGCCAAGGCGGCTCCGTTCCGCCGCAACGACCAGCTTCTCTCCGTAGTGCCCTACGGCCTGATCGTCTTTCCCGGCTCCGGCATCACCGACAACCTTGCCGACAAGGCGCGTCGGCTGGGCATTCCCGTCTGGCGGTTCGCGGAGGACGGCGCGTGAGCGCCGTTTTCTTGCAAATCAAGAAAATCCAGATAATATGGAGATTGGTAAGGAGGCCAGCCATGCGCCAGTTCACGACCGGGGATCTCAACAAGCAGGTTGGCGACGTCACCGACGTTGCCAGCCGCGAACCCGTTATTCTCACCAAGCACCGGAAACCCCGGTTCGTGCTGATGAGCTACGAGCACTACGAGCGGATGCGCATCGGCGGCGATCCCCGCCGCGCATACCATGTCTCCGAGATGCCGGAGGAACACACGGAACTCTTCGCCGCCGAGATCGACCGATTGGCGCGCGGGGAAGGGTACGATGATGAGCGGTAGATTTCTGCCTGGTCAGGTGATCTCCTACCCGTATCTTTGGGCATGGCAACACGAGCGCGGCGAAACGGAAGGCCGCAAGAGCCGGCCGACCTGCGTGGTCATCGCTGTCCGCGGCGCAAGAGATGGCCTGACCCATCTCGCGCTCCTGGCGATAACCACCCAGCCACCGACCAGCGATCGGGTCGGTTTGGAAGTCTCCGCTATCGAGTGCCGCCGCGCCGGTCTGACCGATCTCAAACGCTGCTGGATCGTGGTTGACGAATACAACTACGATATTGCCGAACGCTCCTGGTACATCGAATCCGACGGTAAGCCCTCTGGTCGTTTCAGCAAGGCATTCATGATGAAGATCGCAGGCGCCTTTATCGAAGCGCGCAGCGAGGGCCGCCGCGTCAGCCGTCTGGATTGACGTTCTCTTTTCGCGGCAGGGAGCATACCTCGGATCGGATCAGTCCGCGGTTTCCGCATGCCTGTACGCCGGTCCCAGGTACATGAATGGCGTCACACAAATCCAGTGTCATGCTGCATCGCATCGGCGTATGTCCATTCCAGCACAGGAACGCACCATGGCCGCCGCCGCAAAAAGGAAGGTGTCGATGCGGTTTCGCGAGGATGATCTCACCATCATCGACCGCGGCGCGCAGCTGCTCGGCCTGTCGCGCACGGAGTTCATCCGGCGCGCAGCACTCCACGAGGCGCAGGCGGCCATCCTCAACGAAACCGTCACCCGCGTCTCCCCGCAAGCCTATGACGCTTCATGCAGGCGATCTCATCCCCCGCCGCTGCGTCGCCGCCGAAGGCGCGCCGGTCCCCGCCCTGGGACCGCTAGGTGGCGCTTTCAGGCATCGATCACCTTGACGAGGCGCACCGCCTCGACAGCTTCTCTTGCGGCAAGGCCGCGCTCGACGCCTGGCTGGCCGGCTTCGCGCGAACGAACCAGGCCTGCGGGTTTACCCGCGTCCTGATCGTTCACGACGAGGGCACAGTCGTCGGCTATTACGGCCTCGCGCCAGGCGTGATCCAGCCAAACAGCGCACCGCGCGCCATCCGCACCGGGCGACGGCCCGATCCGACCCTGTCGATCGAACAACTCGCCGTCGACCACCGTCATGCTGGGTAAGGCGTCGGCAGCGGCCTGGTCCAGGACGCGCTGCGTCGCCAGCGCCGCCTTCGTCGGCGGCCGCGCGGTGGTGGTGCGGGCGATCGACGCCGAGGCCGAGCGCTACTGGCAGAGCTGGGGCTTCATTCCCGCGCGGGACAATCCGTCGGTGCTCATGCGCTCAATCCAGGACGTGAGCCTCTGGCTGGCCGACAAAGGCCAATAGCTCCCCCGCGCGTAACGCCGGCAGCGGCAAGGCCTGGGCGCGCCGGCCCGCGGCCGGCCGGGCTCTAGTCGCGGCGTCCCGCCGCTCCCCGAGCCGGCTTGGCCGTCTCGGCCTTCGGGTGACGATCCCTCGCGCAGGGCCAGAGGAAGAGGGCGGCCGGCGCGGGGCGGGGGACGCGAGAGAGAAGGGAAAGTCACCATGTCGATGATATTCATAGGTGGATCACGCGAAATATTCGAGCTGCCGGAACCTGCCATCACTCGCATCGGCGCAATTGTTGCTGCCGAGCACGGCGTGCTGGTTGGCGATGCGCCCGGAGCCGATGCCGAGGCGCAGGGCCTGCTCGCGGGCTACAAGTACGAGCATGTCGGGGTCTTCCATGCCGGCAAGGAACCCCACAACAATCTGGGCGACTGGGCCGCCTACCATGTCCCGTCACCTGGACGCACTCATGGATCTTGGGACGACGCCGCCAAGAACCGGGAGATGGCGCGGCGCGCCGACTTTGGCATGATGGTCTGGGACGGCGCATCACCCGGTACGGCCGTCAACGTGTTTCGGCTCGCCATCGCGAACAAGCCGTGCGTCATTTACGATCTGGCCAGGGGCCGGATGGCGACCACGTACAATGTGGAGGACTGGTGCGCCATGCTCCGCCATGCAGGTTCGGACATTCGGCGCCAAGCCGAAGCCCGCATGACGCCGGAGGAGCGTCTAACGTTGCCAGGATGATGGATGCGGTCCTGCCGACAGCCGGCGGGGTCAATCCGATATGTTGATCCGGCAGCTCGCCGCCTAATCCACTTGTATGAGCGGACGGAGCCGGCACCTTTGGAAACCGGTCCACGCGCAGAGCCGCCGGGCGTTGTGCGGATGATCATCTGGACCGTCTCGCCTCTGAAGCGGGTGCAAGCGTGCCGAACAACATGCTGGCTTGCCGGGTCATCCAACCTGACTGCGCGGTATCATCCCCGAGGGGGCGTGAAGGCCACTGCCAGCCGGCCCCGATCTCGAAACCGCTATGCCGCCATACCGAACACGCAAGGCGGTCACGCGCCAGGCTGCTTTTCGATGTGTTGGCAATGCCGACGACATGACCCGAGAGGCTGCAGCATGTTCCTGCGATCCGGCACCGTTGCGTCGGCGGTCTAGCGATGGCGGCCTGAGTTCTTTTCCTTCGGTCGCATCCGGGGCCATTCCCGTTTCATGTCGCCTTTGTAGACGACCGCCTGCTTTGTGCGGTCAACCCCCGTTGGGGGTACACTCGGCGAATATTCAGGAAAATTCGATTTCTGTTTTTGGTCTGCGGGCAGGCGAAGGGCCTGCCCGCAATTTTTCGGCAAATAGAATTTTCCAGAATTTTCGCCGAGATGACCGCAGCAGGACGGCCCTCTCCTTTGGCGCCATCGGGAATGGTCCCGATGCAACCGAAGGAGAACTACCATGGCCACCACGATCGCAAACCTCACCACCAAGGCCGACGGCTCGATGGAAGGCGTCTTTGCCACGCTCCGGGTCAACGCCCCGATCACCCTTATCCCGAACACCAACAAGTCGCGCGAGGACGCGCCCGACTACCGGATTGTCAACAAGCGCACGGGCTTCGAGATCGGAGCCGGCTGGCACCGCATCTCCCAGCGTTCGGGAGAGGAATACCTCTCGGTCAAGCTGGAAGCCCCCGAGATCGGCGTGATCTTCGGCAATCTCGCTCCCGCCCCGGGTGGCGAGGAAAACAAGAAGGTCATCCTCTGGAACAACCCCCAGTGAGGCATCGGTGGCCGGCCCCTTAAGGGGCCGGCTTCCCCACCGGCAAAAGGAGGTTGCAATGAGCCGCTACACCATCACTCTCACTGGCACCGTCACCGGAAAAGTCCGCTCGGATCCAGACGCTGTCATCGGCTACGATCCACCGCTTCGGACCTATTTCCTGCAAGCGTTCCCGCACGAAGAAACCGACGAGCCCGCGCTCTGGCTTGGCACCCGCGACCACGCGTTCGAAGCGCTTGAGGATCTTCGCCACGCAGCCATCTCACAGGGCTACGACTTCATGCCGCTGTCGCCCAAATTGGCCGCAAAGCTGGTCGACGACAAAGTGGCAGCCAGCGGGCGTCCGGAGCGCGACGCCCCCCTCGGGGAACTGCTGAAACACCCCAACCAACCCAAGTAGGCAAACACATCTCAGGGCCCGCGACGGAGTGCTCCGTCGCGGGCCCTTTTTTTGCGCGTCGCAAGAGAGCCACGAACATCACCCGTCGCAGCATGCGATAGCGACTCCAAACCGCCGATTATTCCTTCGGCAGTTTGTGCTTATGAATGCGGATATAATCCTGCACGGCCTTTCGCAGCAGCTCGGTCATGCTGTGCCCGTTGCTGATCGCCAGCAATTTGAACTGACGCTGCTCCACGGCCGTCAGATAGTAGCCGCAGCGGACCATCTCCTCCTCGCGAATCTTCTTGCCGGCGATGGGATCCTTTTTCTGGCCCTGCCGCAGCAGCTTGCGAAAATCGGGCCCGACTGCCGGGGACGGCTTTGTCGGTTCCTGCATCTGTGGCGTAGCTTGCACCTTGGTCCCTGACGTCTGGACCTTCGGTGTGATGAACATGCTCGGCAGCGCCGGCGGCTGCGTGGAAATCGCCTTCATCATGCGGGCTTTCTTGTCGTCACCGGGTTTCGGTGCGGTTTCGTCACTCATGCCGCATTCCTTGTGGCTTCGATGAAGGTTTGCAGAAGGTCGTCAAAGACCCCTTCGCTCTCGGCAATCGCCTTCGCATCGGGCACCGCGGGGCTGTAAAGGGTCTGCCCGGTCTGCAGATCGCGGTAGGCAACACGATTGTGCAGGACGTGTTCTGCGATCGGCGTGCCGTTGGCCTGAATAATGGCGCGCAGTTCGGTCAGGGCTCGCGCCCTGCCATCGATGATGGTCTGCTTGGTCAGCACGAATATCGCAGGCAGGGGTCTACCCCGGCTCTCGACCGCAAGCGGAATGTAGTGGTCGGTGATCTGGATGGCGGCGGTCACATCGTCGAGCGCAAAGTAGACCGGCACGACGACAATGTCGGCCGCGAAGAGCCCGGCCATGAGGTTGTCGTTCGTGGTGCCTTCCGTATCGATCAATACGACGGAGCGCTCACCGTTGTGAATGGCTGCGGCGTCGAGGATTTCCTGCGGGGTCATCGCGCTCACCAGCTGGAGCCTGTCAGGACGGTTGCCAGCGTCACCCAGCATCTGGAACCAGCGGTTCATATTCTGCCGCCGGTCGCCGTCGATAAGAGTGACCGAATAGCCGCGATGCAGCGCGACGGATGCGAGGGTGCGCAGCATCGTCGATTTGCCAGTGCCGCCCTTGGGGATCGCAGCGGAGATGATCATTGGGCCTCCTTCCACGTTGGCTCCTTGTTTCCATGTTAACATGGAAACAAATCACCATGGACACGTGGAAACAATGTCACGGTCGAAAACTTGGTTACATAGTCGACGGGGCAGACCGGTTTGGCAACCCAGACGCGCACCAAAAAAGCTCGCCCGGGTGCAATCAGTGGGAAAGGGGTCCGGTCGGACGGTCAGGCTGCGAACCGCTCGGTTGTTTCCATGTTAACATGGAAACAAGTCCTCAACGCAACATGGACACATCACAACAATTCACGATGGAAACATCACGACGCTGGGTGCTGGCGGTCCGGAGTTGAAAACTGGGCTAAGTCGTGAGGGGACGTCGGCCGGTTTTTTTTTGCACCCTCGGTTTTTTTTGCACCCTCCCTTCTCTACGTTGGCAGGATAGCCTATTTTGTGATACACACAAAATAGGCGGCGCGGCCCTGGCAGGCCTTAGCGCCCGCAAGCGGGCTTGAGAGATGAACGCAGACGCCCAGAAAGCAGCGGTGAAGAGTGCGTCACGACGCTATGGCGAGGTGACGCACATTCGGTTTTCGGCTGACGAGCTGGCTAGCCTCAAAGCCATTGCGGAGCGGGAGGGCGCAACCGTCAGTGAGGTCGTCCGGCGTCTGGTGCGGGCTCAGGCTGGGCACCTGCCTGTGGCCTCAGAGGCGTTGCGGCCGGCGATCGTAGACATGACCGATCAGCTGCGGCGCGTCGGCATCAATTTCAATCAGGCCGTGCGCGCCATGGACGACGGCCGAGTTGCCTATGATGAGGATATTGAGCAGGCTTTGATGGCGGTAGGCAACCTGGTGCGGCAGTTCCGCGAGGAACTGAAGGCGATGGCTGGCGGGTCCCGCAAGGCGAGGGAGGTCAGGCCGTGAGCAGTCGTCTTGCTGGCTATGCGGCCGAAATCGAACGCTATCTGCGGGGCGAGGCCGGCATGAAGCGTGAGGAGCTGGACGACGACAAGTCACTGACGGGCACCCGACGCGAGGCCAGCGAATTCCAGGCGATGAAGAGTTTTGAACGGACCGGTGGCGGGGGACGGGTCGGGCAAGGACAAGCCGGCTCGACGGTAAGTGGCGGCTGGAAGGGGCCTCGTTCGTCGCCGGGCGGGACAGGAGGGGTGGGGAGCTCCGTCGCCAGCAAGTCTCCGAAGTCCGCCGTGGCTGCGACCACCCCCAATGCCGCTAGCGCGCCGATCATGGTCTATGGCGCTACGCTCGCCGGATTCCGGCCGGAAGAGGAGGAGGAAGACTGGAAGCGGCGCGGCGGCGGCGGCCGTCGTGGGAGTCTCTCGAGCGGTGCAGGGCGAGTGGCGCGGGTCGCCTATCAGGCGCGGGCCGTCGCGGCACGGGCAGGCTATGCGGCGGGCGCGCAGCCTGCTGTGTTCAAGGTCATGCCGAATCCGCCATCGACCAAGGAAGCCGCCGCTCGGCTGCTCAATTACATCGGAAAGCGCGAAGACGAAAAAGGCGAGAAACACGACATCGAGATTTTTGACGAGGATGGACAGGTCCTTGCGACAGGCGGCGCACGAAAGGCGTTCCTGAAGATGTTTTGCGAGACGTTCGAACCACCCCTGGAAAATACCAATTTTATCGAGGTTCGTTTCGATCTCGCCGGCGAGGTCAGCGATGCCGCCTTGAGCGAGGCGTTGAGCGAGGCCTTCGACGCAAAACCATTCATCTATGCTCGGGATGGTCAGACGGTGGAGGTATACGCGCACACTGATGAGCGGGCAGGGCCGCTCGCCAAGGTGCTGGCCGGCGGGCGGGAGAATTCGCGCAGCAAGGCGCTCGACAAGATCGAGGCGCGGTTGTCCGAGGCCATGGGCGCGGCGGGGGTGGTCGCCAAGGCAGAGGTAACGGCGGCCGTCAGCCGTGAACCCAAAGCGAAATACTTTTTGCAAAAGTTCATCCGTACAAACAAAGACGTCCGCACTGCGAACGGCGAGCCAATTCGGGGCGCGAGGAACCCCGCCAAGGCGGCGGCTTCGGTCTATGAACAATGGCGCCCGCAGTTTTCGGGGCGTGAACGCCGCAATGCCTATCACCTGCTTTTCTCGGCAAAGGCCGGCACCGATGCCAACGCGGTCATGGCCGCGGCGCGCGCCGTAATGGAGGAGCGAGCGCCAGGATACAAGTTCGTCCTGGCGCATCACAAGGACACCAAGCACGTCCATATCCACGCGATGGTCCAGGCACGGTCAGCCGACGGCGAACGCCTGAAATTCTACAAGCCAGATATTGTCGCTTGGCGCGAGACCTTTGCGGAAAAAGCACGCGAGAACGGCATTGCGATGGTGGCGACGCGGCGCATGGATCATGCGATGACGCGGCCCTTCACGAAGGAGCACGCCGGAGCCTACAGCCGCGCCCAGAGCGATCCGCGCTACCAGGTTAGCGCCAGGACGATCGAGCGAGTGGAGGCCAAGCGGCAACGCCGTTTGGATGGACAATCCCTTGTCATGAACGGCGACGCAATCGCTGCCGCATGGCAAAAGACTGTGACGACGATGCGGACCGCGGGCGTAGTCGGTCAGGCTCTCACGGCAGCGGAGTCGATCGGCAACAATTTTCTGCGGTTCCGTCGCGATCGGACAGGCGAGGGGGAGTCAGGTCCTGCCGCGGATCGCGGAGCTGATCAATCGGGGCAGAAGTCTTTCCTGTCCCATCCCGGTATGAGAGAATTGAATGCACTGATAGGAGATTTGAACATGGCGCAAACCCCTTTGGAAATGCGGCGTCAGATGGCCCGCGTCAATCAGGCTCTCGACAACATGCGCGAGACGCTGCCTCCGGCGCATCAAGGACAGTTCGAACAGTATCGTGAAGAGGTCAACGACAAGATGCACGACCGTCTCGCGCGGCTGCAGTTCGAGCGGCAGCAACAGCGTCGTGGTGGTGGCAGTGGCGAGCCGATCCCCGAACGCGAGGCGCGAGGGCGAGACCTTCCAACTCGGGACGATCCCCGCCACTCGGAGCAGCCGCGCACCGGCAACGAGCAGGAGATGAGACCCAAGCAGAAGGACGCGAACAAGCAGAAGACTCAGCAGGCTGAAGAGCAGGACCGCAAGACTCAGCGCTCGAATGATAACGATTACGAGCGCTGATCAAAGTCGACATCTTCACCCCAGCCGAATGTGCTAACTCCTTCAAAGCCGCAGGATATGAACCGGATTAAACAGGACTTGCTCTAGGCCATTTGAGAAGACCAAAACACCAGAGGTTGTGTGGGGTCGACCGCAGCCGACCTTGTGTCGGTGGCTCCCAATGCTCGCTTATATATCAAGCGAACGACCAGGCCGAAGTATCCAACCTGCAGAAGGACCAGTGCAAGGATAGTCCATCCGAGCGCCGCCCAGACGGATCCGGTTTCAAGGTACGCCCAGATTGCGGCCACGCTCGTTGTGGCAGACATCCCCACCAGAAACTGCGGAAAATACATGCTTTGCCCAGCCGATCTCGGAACCTTCGCGGTTCGAGAACGTCCCCTTTTGCCCTATGTCCCTCCACCAAGGTTTCACTAATTTTGGCAATTACGCAATTATCCGGTTTCAAATATCGGTGCAGCACGACGTCGCATCGCCTAGCGCCGCTTGTCCGGAGTCACGGCGTGGTTTGTTAAAGCCAGTTGTCTTAGTGATCCAAGTCGGCGGGCCGATGGGGCTCGCCGGCTGAGGCGATATGATACCCCTCTTCATGGCCGCGCAAATTCCTCGCTGGCGATTATCGGCCACACATTGTCGCTCAACCGCTAGGATCGGCTGGCGAGAGTTCCATGTAACGTGAATTTAGCTTCAGCTAATAAAGCCGCTCTGCTAAGCTTAATGGTGGGGAGCCAGGGGACGGAGCGTTTCCCGATGGATGCAACCGAATTGCAGGCGATCAGCGAGACTCTGATGCGGATCGTGACGCCAGATATGATGCCCAAGCAATTGATCAGGGCGGCACGGCACCCGAACGCGTCAAAGAAAGACATCGCCGCGCGCGGCATTCTTTTCGACATAGCCGAGCGTGTAGACCACGGCTCTTGATCAGGAGCATGGCGCTTGCGTCCAACCAATGCCGACCGAATGGCAATCCGCGAGCAACAGATTGAGGTTTGCCGCGACATGATCGAATGGGAAGCGTCACACGATTGGGGCGATGCCGTTCAGCTCGCGCATTTCTCTGCCGATATCATCGAGGAATACAAGCGCCTGATCGCCACTCTGCAACTTATTGCGGACGGGCTGAGAAACCTCGAAACCAGCGAATGAAACAGGCGTCGCGCGATAGGCCGAACTCCTATACGCGTTACCCGCAATGCATTGGAGAAAGCCGCGTGCCGTCGAGATCCTTCGAGAAGGACGTTCAGATACCGCTACAGTATCTTGCTGCCGCGACCTTGATGCATTGGCAGGAGATCCCCGAAGCTGTGCGCACCGCGATTGTCGAGACGGCGACAAGCGGTGCATTCCCCGACTTGCCGCGCTCCACCTCCTTGCATGAACAAATCGCGCGGCTTGTCCGCTACAGCGGGGAGAACCGCGACCAATGCCCACCGGACCTAGAGGCCAAGAAGCGCCGAAAACTGTGAGAACGACGTCACTGCGATGCGGTCGGGCAGACAAAGCCGTCCGACCAAATGGAAAAAGACCGGCGCGAACTGCCCCAGAGGTTGGCGCCTTCGATCCTTCCAAGACTGGCCAATCAGGGGGTGAAAAGCTTCCTCTGCAATGATCGGAAACCGGGTAACGACGCATTGTAAAACGTCATTAGGGTTTGGCGAGGCTCACTTTCTTTCCAATATGATCGCGCCATAGCCCTAGCCGCTTTATTCGATATTCAACAAGTTCCGGTGACGTCCCGAAGAAGGACGCGATCTCGGGGGCACTCTTGCCGTCCGAGACCATACGCTTAATCGCATCTCTTGGAAGCAAAGTGGCCGATGCCAGGAAATAGGCGTCATGTTCTTCAGCACTATCATATGTCCGGCCGAAAGAGCCAGCGATCTTAGCTATCTTGGTTAGCTTATGACCGGCAAGAATGTGCCAATATTCTTCAAGTAGCGTTACTCTTTGCCTCTCAACAGTATGGCAGTCGTTTAGGAAGATAACCCAGCTATCCTGATCAGCACTTAAGGGAACGCTCATCGCGGACCACTCGTTGCGCGAGGGTCCAGCAAGAGTGTTTCTTGTCCTTCCCGGAATACAAGATGAGTCTTGCAGTCGATCCACCGTGACCGAATCAACGACCAAATAGAATGGATCCAGTGGATCGTTCTTCTTCAATCCTAAGTCCCTTCGGAAATCTTCGGCCGTCTGCTCTAGTTCCTCCTTAGACATGGCGATAACGTCCCCATCTGTCGGCGCGCCGCCCGGTTCTGTTATGTCACCCTTAGCGTAGTGCTGACGAAGACACATGGCTGCCTGCAACAGGGTTTGCACGGTCCCGGAGGACGCGTTCTTTCCGGCTCGGAAGTGGACGAATGCCACCCGGTCAAAGCCAAGCTCGTGTTCGTCGGCGTCCGGGCCGAGCCACTCCAACAGCCTAATCTTGGAATTGTTGTCGGGCGATCCATCGCCCCGCTCGATTCGAGCCAAGGTGGAGAAGCTGATCCCTACAATTCCCGACAGTGCTCTTATACTAAGACCTTCGCGTTCGCGCTTCTCGCGGACCGCTCCGACGAGTTTTTTTTCGAATTCGTCCATGTTCACCAATTGTGCGATCAGCACGCCTTGACACACTTCGCCTCAGAATGCATCCTGTGCTGGTGACACAGACTCGCACATCGGCAAGCAAAATGGAAGCGTTGTTGGCCGACGATGCGCTGGCTGAGTTGCAGCGGATTGGCGACGGTTTGGACGCGCGCCGGCCCGTTCGGGTGAAGGACGGGGGCCTCGTTATCCTCGATCCACAGCCCTTCTCAACGACTGTCCAGGAGAAAAGCGATGAGCAACAGCAAAGAGCGGGAGGACCCGCAACCCGAGCACGGCAAAGGTCCACCCGACGGCAAAGGTCGTCCGATCGATCACGGCCGCCCCGTGCCGGATCACGGATCGTCGGCCTCGCCGGCAACTACGCCGGGCAGCTAGAGAATGTGCAACGGGCATACCCCGGCACAACTCTCCTCCCCGATGACCATGGAGTATGGCTTCTCGCTCGCAGCCGCGTCGTAGAGGGCCTAGGACGGGAAGCCATATTCCTTATCGCCTTGCCAGAAATATCAGTGGTGGAGCCGCGCGGATGGGCTTTCTGGGATCAAGACGGGCAGGTCGAGTGGATCGGCCCGCGACACACAAATTTTCCTGATGGCTCGGTGTGCGCTTATCACCCGATGCTCGACAAGGCTTGGTCGCCTGGCGGCGACTTGCGTACGTTGCTCGACCTCTACAGCGTTTGGGCGCTCCGTCATCTCCACTTGGCGGTATTTGATCGGTGGCCTGGACGTCAGCACGCTATGCCGGACGATCTCGGGCAGCCTGACCCTTACTATCGGCTAACCCAGTTCAAGGATGCCGAGCTTTGCAGCTGCGGGTCAGATCGACGCTATGGCGAGTGCTGTCGGCCGCACGATCTGAAGCTGCCGTTTCTCTCGATTCTGCGCGCGTTCAAAAGGCGTAATCTCGGTCTCAGCATCCTTGATCGAGCACCCCCCGCCGAGATTTCCGGGTCGATCGCCCAAGGAGGACAAAATTCCCTACCTCCCATCTTGGAGGTTCACGCTACTCTACGAGCGCATTTCGCGGACCTCAGCGGGAACCCTTCGCTCTACATCCCCTAAGAGATGCACGATTGGGTCAGAGCTTATCGAGGTAGCCGGAGATGTAGTCGCCCGCTGACCCCAAATCCTCGTGACAATATTTGTTTAGGGCACCTGCCTTCAGAGTCTGCCCTGGACTGCTCACGCTAAGTGCTGCTACGGCGCAGGCAAACACAGCCCAATTTTTCATAACGCCTCACTAAGCATCGTGGCTGCTGTGCTTTTGACTAGGAATCTCATACCTTGATACAGCAGGGCGGGCTCGAACAAAATATGGCTGATTCACCGAAACAAATGCTCGCGCTCAGAAAGCACAAAAGCACGCGGGAGCGGCTGCTTAGGAACCTCTCGAACGTCAACGACTTCGGGACCTTGAAGATATTATGGGCGGTTAACGCTCTTCAGTCGGACAATCCACCAGACGTTAGCCCCTTCCTTGCCTACCCAGACAGCGCTGCAGGCGCGCGTTTAGGGAATAACCAATTCATGCCGAAATGGGAATTGGAGAACCTGCTGCTGCTCCTACTGTCAACTCCCAAGACCTTGTCCAATCGGGTTGCGCCCGAGGAAACCTACCGGAAGTTCGACACCGCCAGGATACTCATCAATCTCCTCAAAGCAGCCGAGGCAGCCGAGGAGACCCGGCTCATCGACAATTCCAACATTCTCAACTTCATGCAGAAGCTGGGCCACAAGCAGTTCGCATGGCAACGCGGGTTTTTCAGCATCGAGCGCATGTACCGCTACTACTACGTTTACGGGCAGGGGAATTGCGCCAGCTACTTCGAAGCCCAGCACGGCTTGACCATGGATGAGTTCGCAATGAGTTGCTTGGCACTGCATGTTCAGACCTTTCGCCTGCCGTGGAATAAACCGCCAGACGCGTCGGCCTTGAAGCCCATGCGGCCTGAAGCCATTGGACTGACGCTGGACTTGATTTCGAAGGAGCTAACCGACCAACGCAGCGAAGCACAGGCCCGCATTCATGAGCTGACGCAGAACAGTGAGTGGCGGGTTTCCTACCTGCCGAGCACGCTCAGGTTCCACCCCATTATCTCATCGTCACTGATGGACAGGTACATTGCCCCCCTGCCGCAGCTCATAATGTTTCGCGCGACGTCGGGGCTCTATTATGACCTGGTGAGCGGCCCGCAATCTCTAATTGCGGAGGCGACCGACCGTTTTGAGGCGTATGGTAAGAAGCTCATCGAGGCGAGGTGCCCGCGCTTTAGCGTGATGCGTGAGAGCGAGTATGGGCCGAAGCTGACCCGGGCGCGAACGCCCGATTTGCTCCTCAAGGACGAGGGCACTATCAAGGTGGTGTTTGAATGCAAGGCCACCAAGCTCACGTTTGCCGCCCAATATGCGGATGACCCGCTTGCGCAGGCCCCCAAGGGATTTAGCCAGATTGCCAAGGGCATGTCGCAGCTTTGGAAATTCTTCTCCAGGGCGCGCCGGCGGATTTATAGCGACGAGACGGTGGCGCCAGATGCTTATGGCGTCGTTCTCACCATGGACAGCTGGTTCCACCTTGAGGACAACCAGCTGCCTGCTTTAAGGGCAGAGGCGGAGGCCCTACTTGTGAATGAGCCTGACATGCTGCCCGAGGACAAGCGCGACGTTATCTTCTGCTCAATCGGGGAACTGGACGACTTGCTGGCCGTTTCGACCGAGGATGAGGTCTTGGAAACGCTGGCCAAGACGCGCCTACCCGAGTTTCGGGCATGGCAGCTCACGACGATCAGAAATCCGGAATATGCCTTGACGTTGCCGGCGAGGAAGTTCCCATTCAAGGTCGGTGAGGTTATACCATTGTGGGGTGCGATGCATAAGGCCAACGGTCGCGAGGACACCTAGACCCCCTTATGCAGTATACGGACGTCATCATCATCCTTGCAGGATGTGCGGTGCTGAGCGTTATAATATTCTGCGGGTATGCCGTCGTGTTTTCCACGCAGCCCATGGTCAGGATGTATCGGCGTGCGCGGCGAGGCATTGAAGTTGTTTTAGCCGTCGCCTTTGGTTTTGCGGGGCTGCGGCTCCTGCTTTGGCGAACCTGAAAGGATCTCCTCAACAACGCGGAGCGGGAGCGAGGGGTCAAGTCCCGGGGGCGGAGGGTATCTCTGGCACCGCTTTACGTGGCGTCTGGCGCATCAAAAATGCGGCCGGGAGCTAGCTGTCGGCGATCGCCGTAGACTGCTAGGGCTAATCGACTAGATCAGGCAAAGCATCTTCGACGATGGTCAGATTTCGATCGAAAGTCTCGGTGTCGGATGCGTTGGCGCGCAGAGACCGCACCCTATTCAAGATCGCCGCAACCGCCGCTTCTTTGTCGGGCGCTATGCGTGTTGTCACCGCTTTGGCTGCCAAAGCAGAAAAATCTATAGCGGCATAAGCTGGTACGGATTCAGCGTCTGTTGCTTTCAGCCGTTCTTTTACGAATGCGCGCCGGCCCGGCGGCGGAGATATAGGGCCTGCTTTTGCGGCAAATGTTGCGCCGCGCCGCAGGCGGGTCTGCGAGAGGCCTGAGCGGTACGCCGGTGCTGTCGGCACAATCGTCGGGAGCGCAGGAGATGGAACCGCCGCGGAAGCGTCCAACGCGGGGCTTTTCGTGCGCGAAACCTCGACAGAGGCGGGCAGGGGCATGAACGCGCGTTTGGCGATCTGACTGTCGGCGAAATAGAAATTGCGCGTGCCGAGGATTGGCAGTTCGCCACGCGGCAATATGATGACCTTGTTCTTGTCGAGCGTGCGGATTTCATCTGGCCGCATCAGGGGCCGCCGCACTTCCTTGCGGTGCTCCGAGCGCGTGTAATATGTGTCGAACAACGTTGCCTTGGTGCGCGTCACGTCCTTTTGCACGTCCGACGTTTCGCCGAGCTGCTCGGAAACGTAGCGCAGATCGTCCGCGTCCTGCGCACCAAAAAAGATCTGCACGCGAGCGGCGTTGATGAGCGTCTTGCGCCCTTCCTGGCGATAGATCTCGTCTACGGCCTTCAGCGACTGCACGAAAAACCACATGGAAACGCCGTTGCCGCCGAGCACGCTCGCCATTTCGGTCACGTTCTCGAGCTTGCCGAGGTTCTGAAACTCGTCGAGCAGCACAAGCACCGGATGCTCGTCCGGACGCGGCATAGTTTCCGACATGAAGTTCATCATCTGCGTAATCAGGACGTTGAACAACGGTCCAAGCGAGGTGATCTGCTCGCGCCGTACGTCGAGATAAAGAGAGATCCGGTCGCGTTTGAGTTTGCGAATATCGAACGTGCTGCGCGAGGTAGCTCGCATCAGGCGCTCGTTGAGAAAGGGGGCCATGCCGGTCCGCACGCCGGCGTAGATTCCGGAAAACTGCCGCTCAGACATCTCGAAATATGGCAGCACGGTTTGCAGCGTAAAATGCGAGCATTCGCGGCGGCGTTCATCGCGCAGCGAGCCGATGAATTCGAGGAGCGGCCGCTCGGCGCCGTTCATGATCTCGAGGATTGTGGCAAAGGTCTTCTTCTCGGTCGGGATCGCGGGCGATTCCATGACGAAAGACGCGATGCCGGTAAAAAGGAGGCGGGCGTCGTTAACCCAGTAGGGGTCAGCGTTCGAAGGGGGGCGCGGAAACAATGCCGCGGCGATGTTGCGAAGGTCGATGTCGCGCTGTGCTGAGTCCAGCGAGATGAAGTCCATGGGATTGTAGCATGCGGTATTGCCGTCCGGATCAGCCGGCGCGAAACGCACCACGCGGCTCATGGTTGAACGGTAACCAGCAGTCGCCGCATAGGTCTCGCCCCGCAGGTCGAGAACCACGAGCGAATGCGGCCAGGTCAAGGCGTTCGGGATGATGAGCGACGTGCCCTTACCGGAGCGCGGCGGCCCTATGACGAAGCCGCCGATATCATCGCCATCAATCCACAATTTCTTGCCACCAATCAGCTTGCGCTGCCTCAAGTGGATCTTGCCGGAGCGCTGATCGCGGCTGGGCGACAGAATTTCGGCGAGCTTGCCGCCAGCTCGACCGACGAAGACGCCGCCCACTTTCGTCAGGCCGGTTTTCGATATGTCGCTCATAGTCATGAAGCGAGAGTCATTGCGCTTTCTCGGACGCATGAGAAACAAGCTGACCAGTGGCGAGAGAAACCCAAAAAATCCCGCGGCAATGGCGTATTGCACCCGATCAAAATTTCTCGCAGTCACGTCAGCCCAGGCCTGACGAACAACCGGCAAGGGATTGGCGTTCAGCTGGTCAAACAGGACGTGGGAGCCAGTCCGGTACCAATCTGTCGCGACATAGGCGACCGTGAAGAGCAGGGCGCCCATGGCCATCGCCATGAGCACCATGAAAATTGCTGTTGCGATTTTCTGCATGGATAGGCCTCGCTAGATCGTCTCCGCCTTGGTGAACTTGATCTCGCTGATGCCGCGCCGTCCGCCTTCACTGCGGACCATCTGGACGACCACCGGAATGACCTCGCGCAGATAGTCGAGGATTTCGCTTCGTGAAAGGCCCGTACTGCCCTGCATGACCATGAGCGCCAGCCGCTCGTAGGCGGATCGGGCGGAATTGGCATGAACGGTGGTGAGCGAACCCGGGTGGCCGGTGTTGATCGCCTGGAGGAACGCGAAGGTTTCAGCGCCGCGTAACTCGCCCAACAACAGACGGTCGGGTCGCATGCGAAGCGAGGCTTCAAGCAGCTGCTGGGCGGAGACTTTGGCAAGGCCCTGGTCCCCCTTCGAGGCTATCAGGGTGACGTTGTTGGGAGCCGGCAGCCTCAGTTCGCGGGTGTCTTCGATCGTGATGATCCGTTCATGAGCCGGGATCTCCTTCAGGAGTGCATTCAAGAACGTCGTCTTGCCGGTCGACGTGCCGCCTGAAACGACGATCGAGACGCGGTTGCGCACCGCATACTGCAGGAACTCCATCGGCGAAGTGTCCTGCAGCATCTCGACAAGTCGCTTTTCCTCAGTTGACAGCGCCAGGCCGCTCCCCATCGCCGTGTTTTCGAATGCGCCGAGATCCTTGTAGGCATCAAGGCCCATGTCCATGATGACCTGCTTGCGGATCGAGATCGCCCCGCCTTCGGGGGCTGCGGGCGGCAAGATGCATTGGATGCGCTCGCCTGAGGGTAGCGCGGCCGACAGGACCGGCTTTTCTTCGTTGATGACCTGATTTGTCGCCGAGGCGACGCCCGTCGAGATATGCCTAATCCAGCCGGGCGTGACCTCGCGCTTGACGACGTGCTCCATTTCCTTCGCGCCGAGGCGTTCGATGAACAATTCACCTGGCCTGTTGATCGCAATCTCGGATACCGCATCTTCGTTCAAATAGGGCCAGATCGGTTCCAGATGCGCGCGCAGTACCGGGGCTCTTGCCCAAGGGTCGGGGAGGGGATGCACGGCGTTCATTTCACCGGGCTCCCATAGCCGGGATAAAAATGATCCTTTGGCGTCGCGTAAAGAGGCGTCGGATCAATCGCCGTTTTCGGCCGCCCTCCTGCCTTCAGACGTGCGACTTCTTGCTGAACGGGATCGGCGTACAGGTCCGAGAAATCGAGATCTCGCCGCACCAGCACGACTATCGATGTGCCCTGGTCGACATAGACTGTCGGGCCAATGTTCTGCGTGTCGCGAAACGCCTCTTGCGCGAGTTGCTGCAGGGCGGTTGATGATTTGTCGAACGCGATGCCGCGGGCGTCGCGCTGCGAACCATTGCCACCATAAGTTACGGTCGTGGTTTCACCGGTTACGGGATCGATCGTCGACACCTGGCGCTGTTGTCCATCCTGGCTGCTGTCGCCAAGCGAGGACAGATATTCAGAGACGCCGCCAACGACGGAAAGCATGATGGCGTTGCCGTACCGTTCAACCCAGTGCGTATCGACGCGGCCGCCCATGCCACCGCGGCCGAGCGCGTCTGCACCGGGTGACTTGATATCAACGGAAATGCCGTCCGAGCGAATGACCCTGTTCCAGACGATGAACACACGCTTTTGTCCGCGCGCAAGCCCCGAGCGGTATTCTCCGGTCAGGCGCGAGCCCTTTGGAATGAGAACCCGCCTGCCGTCGAGCGAAAAGACATCCTCACGCACGACAGCGCGCACCGCGCCGGGAAGGTCGGTGTTAACAGCTGTTTCCAAATAGCCGCGAAGGATCGTTCCTTCAGGGATCAACGCATCGGTGCGTCGGAAGATTTTGGCTTTGACGATACTGGAAGAACTTGCCTCTGACTGTGCCAGGAATGCCTTGTTGGGATCGCTGTCGGCGCCGGGGACCGGTATGATCTGACCATCGGGCGCGATTTCGACCTGTGCCGCCTGGACACCGGCATCCGTCGCGCCGGTTTCACCATTTGTTACCATCTGGTTCGACCGCAGGCGTTCCCATACCGCCTTTTCATGCTCGGCGGCCTCAGCCTTGCGGCGAGCCTCGTCGTCAGCCGCGGCCTTGCGGCGGGCTTCTTCCGCCTCGGCCTTCCGGCGAGCCTCTTCGGCCGCCATTTGCGCCTCCAGTGCGCGCCGCTGCGCATCGAGATCCGCACCCTCCTGCACGGTCTGATCGACATTGTCGGCTTGTTGCGTGCCCTTCTGGTCGTCGACCGGTGGAGGCACCACAATCTGGTCGATCGTGCCGTCGGCCGGTTGCGGCGGCTCGTTCAACGCCGGCGGGCGAAACTCTGGCGGGTTGAAGTTTTCCTCGCCATCGCTGCGAAGATCGCGCGATACCGGCTCTCGAGGCCAGTTCAGCCATATCAACGCGCCCACCAGCACCACGCCGAGGCCGACCAGGGCGATCCTGGTTCCCACGCCCGCACCGCGGCGCGCGACCGTCGGGCTGCCGTCCAGTTGGTTATAATCGATCTGGGTCATCACCGCCCTCCGCTGGATCCGAACAGGGACCCACCTGTCAGTTTCGTTGGACCGTAGACCTGCTCGACTGGATCGATAGCGTTGGGTCGCGCCCGGTTGTACAGGCAGAGCGTCTTGCCATCGGCCCGCAGGGTGAATTGGCGCGCGACTTTGTCGATGACGGTGTATTTGCCCTGAGTGCGAACGTTGACCAACGACTCATGGCGCTTGTCGTCGACGACGAAAATCGCCGGAATGTCACCCTTGAACTCCAGAAACACCTTGGTGCCGTCGTCGAATACGGTGCGTGGCTTCAGGCTGTCATCGCCTTTGTAGGCATAGTCGTAATTGAGATCGGCATAGTTCAGGTCCTTCAAATCCGGATCGGCGGCGCTCTCCTTGGCCTGTGAGAGCAGGCGCGCGTTGACATCCTCGTCCGGGTATTTGAACCGGACCTGGAAGGATGCCCGGTCGCGATCATTGTCAGTCCCCTGCAGCAGTAGCGAGTAGACACGGTGGTTGGTGACGACGTTGACGTTGGTCCACGCATCGCGCTCCAGCGGCTTGACGAAGAGAAATCGCGATCCGCGTTTGGGGATGATCGACCAGCCCTTCGTGTCGCCGGCGGAGACGGTTTCGATGACTTCGGTAGGACTGAGTTCGACCATCGTCGAAATACCGAGAGCGGCGCGAACGGTGGTCACGTCGTCATTGTTGAAGGTGACATATCGGATGCGGCCATCGCGTGCGGCCGCGCCGTGGATAGGGCCGAGCAGAATGGCGGCTGACAAAACGAGGCCAACGCGCCGTCTCATTGCAGGCTCCCCGCGGCCGGCGCCGATTCCTGGTCGCGGCGGTAATCCGTAACCTGAAATCCCAACGGGTTGTCGAAACGCCATTCGTTCTTGAGCGGCGTCGAGGTGTAGCGGAATTTTATCACCGCCACCCAATTGTCGGCGGTGGATGAATTGTCCCGCCGCGTCGTCGTGGCAAAGCGCACCGAGGCAGTGTTGCGATTGAGCAGGGAAACCGATTTGATCTCGACCGAGACGGTGACATTGCGGCCAAAAATCTTGTCCCGCGATTGTGGATTTGCAGGCGTATAAAGCCATGTCAAATCCTTGGACGCGGCATCGGTGGAGTAGAGCTGCGCCAGGTCGTAATTCTGTTTCAGTTCACGGGAATCGTAGGTTTCGCGGGCCCTGATGTAGCGCACCAGATTGGCCGCCGTGACGGCCTCGTTCTGCGACAAATCTCCGGGCTTCAGCGCGCGCATGATCTCGAGGTAGCCCGTCGATTTGTCGACCTCGACAACGTAGGGTTCGAACTGCCGGAGCGGCAGGATCAGCACGAGCGCCAGCAGCGAAAGCACAGCAACCAGCCCTGAAATGCCGCTGACGATCCAGGCCAATGTGCGCGATCGGCGCATTGACCTGTGCGTGTCGTCTTCCCAGGTGGCGCCCGCCCTGTAATAGCGTCTGTCGACGAGCTCGCTGCCGCTGTTAGCAGCTGTTTCCGATGGAGTTGACACTTACTATTGCCTCGTTTGCGTGACGCATCCTGATCAGGGCCGCGATCGATGATCGTTTGTGTGTTCTAGGCCAGAGGCCTGGCGTTATCGCGCGCACCTTGCTGGATGGCGGACCGAGCTGCGTCGTCCGCCCTGGCTGCTCGCGGGGATCGGAAGCTGTTTGCCACGAGCTGCCGGGCGCCCCGAGCGGCGCGGCCGGCGGCCCATCGTGCACCGGAGTAGCGCACGGCGTTTGTGCCGAAGTTTCTATAAGGGTTGTATGCGCCCACGGTGCTGAGATACCCGCCGCCATTCAGGATGGAAGCAATCGAGGGTATCTGCATGAGAACGTAGATCCCGATGATCGTCACCAGCACCAGGGGCAGCACCAGCGACATCTTGCTGTCCATAGTCGCTCCACCTGATGTGGCGGTGTTCAGCGCCGCATTGACGAGCGAGAAGTAGAAACCGAGAAAGCCGTAGATCAGGATTTGCTGGATCATCAGGAAGGTGGTCAGCGAAAGAAAGCCTTCGCTCATGCGCGAGGACCATCGGTAAAGCCAAAGAATGATCCATATCGGCGCCAGGGCGAGCGTAATGAACAACATCACCTTGGCGGCGATGATCGCGGCAATGGCAAGCGCTGCGAAGATGATGGCCGACAGCAGGACGAGCAGCGACAAGAGCGCGCCAAAGATGTCATAGAAGGATCCGCTATACACCTGATTGGCGACGTCCTGGGCCCCTTTGTAGAGGTTGTCGATGAGCGCCGGAATTGCCGCCTGATCGCTGAGCTGATTGCCGGTGGCTCGCGACACGGCGCCGACGATGACCTTGCCGACCTCATCTGGAATGCTTTGGACAAGCTGATAGATCGTCGCGGAAAATGTGCCCCATCCGGTCAGCAGCAGATAGATGATGACGGCGCGACCGAGGCGATAGGCCGCTTCGAGCGGCGAAATCGACTCCCGCCCGCTCAGGATCGAATAGCCCCACCACACGATATAGAGGGTGAGCATGAGGGTGAAGACGTTGCCCATCGCATTGCCCAACTGCATATAGACGGTGCGGACGAAGTCCTCGCCGATGTTGTCAATGCCACCCAGAATGCTTGCGGCGAGACCGTTCATGGATCCTCGTCAATGATGCTGGCGAACGGCGTTGAATTGACCGGTTTTAGCGCGCCGCATTCGTCGGTGCGGGCATACGCCAAAGGCCCGCACGGCGCTTTCCGTTCGCGATTTGCGCATCCAAACAGCACTGCGCCGAGCCCAATTACAGCGCATATGCGCAGCACTCGCCTCGACAAGCGCTAGCCTCCGCTCTTGCCAAATTCCGCGAACGGATTGACGTTGCGCGGCGTCATCATCTTCTGGACCTGGCTCTGGCGAAGAAGGTCCCCCTTCAGCTTCTCATTCAGGGCCGCGACCGCGCCGTTCTGGACACCGATCAATTCGTTGACCGCGCGCGCATTTTCCAGCTGCATTCGGGTGTTCTGGTCCACCGATCCCTTGACGTCCTGTGACTGCCCGATCTGCCCACTCGCGGACTGGAGGGACTGTTGGCGCTGGGTGACGCCCTGCGAAGCCTGCGAGGTCAATGCGCTTAGCAGCGAGGCCACATTGACGCTGCCGCCATAGGCCGTGTTGACGGCGCTGGTCTCCTTGCCGGCAATCTGCTGGAGCTGCTTCACCAGCTGGAGCCCATTGATGACGGCGCCTGCGATTTTCTGGATTTCGGGCGAAAGGCCACCAAACGAAAGAGCCCCGCCGTTCAGGATCGATCCGAACGAGGGAGCCTGGGCAATCGACATGTTGCCGCCAAGACCCATTTGTCCGATCCCGAGCGAACCGTCACGACTGCCGCTAAGAGCCTGCAGGATCTCCTCGCTCTTTTTCAGGATATCCTTGTTCGAATCCATGATGGAGTTGGTGTTGTCCGCATTCTTGCGGGCGACATCGAGATTGGCGCCATCAATGACGGCAATCTGTGCGTGGGCCGTGCTTGCCCAAAGCGCCAGACTGGCAGCAATCGCGAATTTTTTCATGTCAGCCTCCTATTGCTGTAGAGAATTGATCACGCTGGCAGCGCCAGCAGGGTCGGTGGTGATGGTCATCGAGCTGCTGTCGGCCGAGCTTGCCGCCGCGTTCTCAAGTGCGCATGGTAGCCACCGGCCGCGATCGATCCTCAACCGCTCCAATTCCGCGGGATCACAAGAGAACGGGTTTGGAGAGCCGCTGTTCGGCTGTTGCACCAGCTTGGACGACTGCGATGCCTGAACATTCTGCAACGATAGAAGTTGGGCCAGCAACGTCGTAAAATCCCCCGCCTGGGCGAGGTACTGGTTGGTGACATCGGCGTTGATCCCACGAGCCGACGAGTTCAGCTCCCACGCATCCTTGTATTCGGTAACCTGGCCAACGTTGCCCGCCAGCGCGTCGATTGCAGCATTGTTGGCGCCCATCTGCGATGAGCTTGCATCAAGGCCGCCAGCCGCCTTCCTCACCGTGCCCATGGCCGCTTCCTGAGCCGTCCCGCCGGCGCCGTCGGCCGTTACGATCGAGAATGGTGGCGGCGCGGCGGCGGGAGCCTTGCCGCTCGATACATAGTCGTTGAAGTAGCTGTTCCAGCGGCCGACGCCGCCGGCCCATTGGTTCTGCTCGCCTGCGTTCGATCCGTTGTAGAAGGAGGCGAGACAGCTGTAACTCGTCGCGCCGCATTGCTTCACGCCCATTCCGAGATATTTGACGCCGCCTTCGACATTCTGCTCGTTCACGTCGCGGTCCAGTCCCATGGACTTGCCAGTGCCCTTGGTCAGCTGCATGACGCCCTTGACGCCGGTGTGGCTCCCGGCGCATGTGTCGAAGCGCGATTCCTGATAGGCAACGGACAGCGCTAGGCCTTCGGGCACACCGTACTTTTGCGCATAATAGCGGATCATCTTCACGTTGCCCGCGTCGCGTTGCAACGCTTCGGCAGGCGACCGGCGAAACATCTGCGAGCGGTATTTGTTCGAATAGGTGCAGACGACGCTTTTCTTCCTGTCGGTTTCGTCCTTCTTAGACTCATCTGACTTCGTGCTGTGCTGCTCGTCCTCTTGCCGCTTGTCGAGGTTCGGCCCGTCGATGACCGCGATCTGAGCGACAGCCACGGTCATGCTTTCCGCTGTCGAGAGAGCCACGGCCAGACAAAAGCTGCTAAGCCGCTTCGTCATGCTCGTCCTCCCATCCGCAGAAGTAAGGCAACCACATCTCCGGCTCGTCGCCGAAGGTCTCCCGGAGCCGTGCGCATTCCTTGCTGTTGGCTTCGTTCGAGGACAAGACCTTGATGAGATCGGGCATTGCCGACAAATCGAGCTTGGCGATGATCGAGTCGCTGTCGTGCTTGACGAGGAAGGTGCGTGTTTCCTTCGCGGTTCGGCGCACGAACTCGAATTCCTTCGCTGTCAGCGAGAAGCGCTCCACGTAGGATTCTTTGCTCGCCTTGGGGTTGGGGAAGAAAATGTTGGTCTTCGTTTGCTCGATCAGTGACGACGAGATGGAGGAGTTGACGACGTCTTCTGCTGTCTGCGTGCCAAAGCCGACAACGCCGTTGCGGCGACGAATGGTCTTCAGCGTCTCATTGATGAAAGCGGCGAAAACCTCGTCGTCCAGCAGCTTCCAGCCTTCATCGAGGAAAAGCATGATCGGCGAGCCGTCGATGACGTCCTCGAGACGATGGAAGATGTAGAGCAACGCCGCCGAGCGCAGCTTTCGGTCGCCCAGGATCTTCGTCATGTCGAACCCGACAACGGGTTTCGAGAAATTGACCAGATCGACGGGATTGTTGAAAAGCCAGCCCTTGTCCTTCGGGTCGAGCCAGGGTTGTATCCGCGCCGCCAGATCATTCATGCCAGGCATGAGCGAGCCCCGCAGCACTTCCGGCAGCAGGTCGAAGGTCCGCTGTTCGCGCGGTATCTTGTAGATCATGTCGACGGCCGCGTTGATGACGCGCATCTCGGCCACATCAAGCGCGCCGCCTTCCGGCGTCAGAATGTAGAGGAGTAAATCTTCCAGGAAAGAACGGTTTTCCGCCGTGTCATCAAGCTGCAATGGCGCGAACCCGGTCGGCTGAGAGGGTTCCATCACCTCGTAACGACCGCCGAGCGCCCGAACGAAGATCTCCGCGCCGCGCATGTAGTCGAAATAAACACATCGCGGCCGCGGCATGATGCGCATGGCCTGCGCCATCAGGAACGACAGCACCACGGTCTTGCCCGAGCCGGTCGGGCCGAACACCGTGAAGTGCCCGACATCGTGTACGTGGAAATTGAAATAGTAGGCTGTCTGGCTGGTCGTCTCGAGCAAGGCTATGGGCCGTTTCCAATGCAGCCGGTCACGTTGGCCGGACGGGAAATTGTGTCCGGAAAAAAGGCCGGCGAAATTCAGCGACGAGATCAACGCACGTCGCGCGATGTAGCTGAAATTTCCCGGCAACTGCGCCCAGAAGGCCAGTTCCGTGTTCAGTGTCTCCCGGACCGGCACGATCGACATGCGCGAAAGTTCGGCCGTGATGTCGGACAGCGCACGATTGAGACCAGTCATGTCCGGCGCCAATGCCATGACGCTCATGTGATGTTGTCCGAAGACGACTTCGCCGCCGGCCAGCTTGTCGGCACCGTCGTGGACGGAGACCTCGACCGTCGTGCCCGCCTCGTCGGAACCCTCGACCTGGTTCGCGATAGTGTTGATCCTGCGCATCGCCGTGACACGGTCTTCGATCGCGAAACTTTGCGTCAGAATAAACTCATGCGGCAGGCGCAAGAGACCGTCCAATGAGCCCGGAGCAGTGAACGGCGGGTATTCCTTGATCGACACCATGGCGCCGAGCTTGGCTGCGTCCGGCCCGCGCAGTTCCAGGGCCGACTTGCCGAAAAACAGCTGCCGCGTCGCCAGTACATCGCCAAGGGACATGCGCGGCAGAGGCATTTCCACGTCGCCACCGCCGGCGAGGATTTTCGCTAGAAATTCGGCTGGCTCGGAAAAGAAGCTGTCGCGGCGCTTTACTACACCGAGAAGACGCCCCCCGTAAGCGGTGAAATCCTTGACCATCCCGTCCAGGATGTCATGCAGTTCGGCTATTGCCTCTTCGCGGGTTTCTTCGCCAGCGGTGCTGATGCGGAATGCATTGAGCGCCTTGTCCACCCAGCCGACCCGGCCGACCATCGGGCGCCGTATGACCGTCAGATACGCCTCATTGACGAAAAGGTTCTTCGACCCAAGCTCATCCATGTAGCGGGCGTCGAGCTCGGCCACGAAAGGATTGTCAAAGTCGCCTTCGATCTCCGGCGTCACGTGGCGGCGGATGATCGTTGTGTAGACCGCAAAGCGAGAGGTCGAGAGATTGCGGAACGTCGTGTTGCGGTTGAACAGTCGGCTGTTCAACTCGGCCTGGTCCATTGTCTGGAATGGCAGGCCGCTGAGCTGGAGGGCGCCGACCAGAAAGCCGCTCTTCGTCACGATCAGATTGTCATCGACATGGCGAAGGTAGGGGATGTGCATCGCCGCCGGCTTTTCGCGGCGGCGCTCACGGCCAAATTTCAGGTCTGCATCGAGGCTCATGGCGAATAACTCCTCGCCCCCCAGAAGGTGAGGTTCGCCACCGCTCCGCGTTTGGAGACGCGCCGCTCGAAAATATGAAAGATGTAGGGATCGCGCTGGCACAGATATGCGCTGACCAGATGCACCACGCCGAACACACCAAGACCGAGCATGAAGCTGCTCGTGGCGATAAAGCCGATCACCGCCAGGATGCCGTTCAGTGCAAAAACTTCATAGCGCACCCCCCATTTCATCGGGGGGCGTGTCAGGGGCAGGCTGACCGGCTCGACATAGACTTCCTCGTCGTCCATGGCTCAGCTGCCTCCTGCCGTCGCGCGAACCGCGTCCACCAGCTGGGCAGCGCCGAAGATAAGAGCGATGCCAATGATGATGGAAAAAGCCATCATCCACGCCAGCCGTCCCGTCATGGCGAGGAAGCCGAGAAAACAGACCGCGATGATGGCAAATGAGCGCGCTATGTTGCCCTGCAGAACGCCGACGAACCATTCCAGCACGTTTTCGACTGGCGCCGCCGATTGGGCGTATGCGGTGGCTGGCGCCAGAGCTATTCCGACCGCCGAGGCCAAGGCCAGTTTCAGAGCAAATTTGCCTGCTTTCCTGTATTCCACCCTTGGCTCCTTTCAGTTGCCGAAATCCATGACATGACCCTCCTGCCAAGCGTCTCCTCTTGCTGGCGGACCGGCCGCGAGCATTTCGGATTTGGTCAGGACGGGCTTCTTCGCGACACCGCCGAACTTCCAGCGGTTGAGGATTTTCACGATGTATTCCGCGGTCTCCGGATTCACCGGAATGCCCTGCGCCTTGTAGACGCTGTTGGGCCCGGCGTTATATGCCGCCAGCATCAGCAGCGGATCCTGGAACTCGTCATAGAGTGACTTCAGATAGCGCAAGCCAGCCCGAACATTCGCCTGCGTATCGCAACGGTCGCTCACGCCGAGATCGGCCGCCGTCCCCGGCATCAACTGCATGATCCCAAGGGCTCCGGCCTTGGACGGACCCTGATTGGCGCCGAGATCGCTTTCAGCCCATGCGATCGCCTCGGCCAGATCGGCGTCGAAGCCTTCGTCCAGCGCGACTGAACGCACAAGTTCGGCGACTTCAGTACGGTTTCCGGTCTTGCACGCCCCAGGCCTCTGCGCCCCGACTGAGGTAAGGGCTTGCGCCGGCGTTGCAAAGGCGACCGCGACGCGGTCTGATGCCAGATCCCGGCCGTGCGCTTCCAAGGGCATTGTAGCGGCACACAGGGTGAGCAGAAGAGCTGTTCGAGTGTTCATACTGTCGCCAAAATTTAACACTTTACTATGGCTACACGCAGCCCTAGTAAAGTGTCAACACCATATGCACCGCAGGGACGGATTTCGATGAAACAGATTGCCCTTTGCACGGCTTTGCTGCTCCAGGGCACCGCGGCTTATGCTGCCGGCGCCGACGCTCCAAATGCCTTCGCGCAGCCGTCGGAACACTACCTGCTCCAGTTTGCCAAGCCGGGCGAGAAGGTGTTCGTCTATGAGCGCTACGATGCGAAAGGCGCGCTCTTTCAGCGCGACGCGGCGACCCTCAGTTCGCCGGTTAAGGCGTCGTCGGCGACCGAGCGCGTCATCAACGGCGTGGCCTATCGACTGCGCGGCCTCGCGGCCTGCCCAAATCCAAAGATTACCTACAAGACGCAGGCGTGGGACTGCACGAAGGCCGCGCAGGACTATGAAGAAGGAATCTACAACCATCGTGCTTCTGTCGTGCTTTGCAAAACGCTTGTGCTGCAGAGCAGGAAGGGGGAACCCGACGCCGTGTCGTGTTTTTCTCTCGTGGGTGCGGGCAATACAAACGACCCGTACAACGTCGCCTACGACGATGACGAAATGGTTTTCTTCGGCATGGCCGCAATCGGACGCAACAAGGACGGCAAGTCGCTGCGCCCCGATCTGGAGCACTCCGCCGACCTCGGTGGACAGTTCCAGGAATGAAACAGGCGCGCTTTGCAGTGCTGGCCGCTTTTGGTTTGTGCGCATCGGCACAGGCCCAGGATGCATCCGAATCTGCTGCGCAAACGCCCTTCGCGGTATCGAAATCGGCTCAACTGCTGACTGGAGATACCTGGCGTGACGGCGACCATCTTTTCCGCCTCTATGGCGTGCAGTCATGTCTTCGCGGCACGTCGGCTGAACAGCCAAATGGGAACAAACTCGATTGCGGGAACATCTCGCTGGCGCATCTGGCAGCACTGTTCGATAGCGCGGCGGTGACATGCCAGCCAATCGGCTACGCCCTCGACAAGGCGGCCTTTGTCGTCTGCGGTGCGCAGCTGAATGGCGACACAATCGACGTCGGCACCGCGCTCATAGCGACCGGATACGCGTTTGCCGCAACGACAGCAAAGGGCAAAGCCGTCAATGAGAACTACCTCGTCGCGGAAATCAACGCTAAGATGAAACGTGCAGGTTTGTGGGGCACGACGTTTCAGCACCCTGTTCAGCTGCTGCTAAATAAGCGATCGGAGAGACAAGAATGAAGCACGACGATGAGGCGCACAAATATTACTATCCCGTGGAAGGACGCGGTGACGGCGCTATTGGCGGAGCCGCGGCGTTCTTGGCAATCATCTTGGTGCCTGCAGGGCTCTATGCGGCCTGGAATACCGTGGCCTCATGGATTTCAGCGCTCTTCTCCTAGGCCTGCAGTTTCGCGAAAGAACCGAGCAACGCGCGCATATCGTCGACGTCAATCTCGCACCAGTCGTTCCCCAACAACCGACAGAAATAAGCTGCCTTCATTTTCATCTCAACGACATCGGCCACCGGCGCAGCGGCCGCGCGCCGACGCGCGATAACCTCTTCCGCCATGACCGAATCCAATCGCCGGCCGGTCAGGGTCGCGTCCGGCCCTTCTGCCCCCATCCATCGCTTGCCGAGACGTTCAACCATGGCGACTGCCTGACGATGCGCCGCGATCGGATTCTGGACCCCGTCGGCCTCTTCCACCACTCCGTTGTTACAGACCACTTGAATGGGCATCGATTGGCTCCACGCTCATGACAATTCGTAAATGATACCTGGGGAGGCGAGAAAAATAGGGATGGCTTCATCCCTCTGCTTCTCAGGCTCCCGAAGCCCTGGCTTCCCCTACTTTTCGCTCATGCGGTCGCGACCGATCCGGGCAGCTCAGTGCCTTGGCCGGCGGTTTGCGAAACATCTCCCCCGCAACAACCGTGTGCAGCCTCTCCAGCGGGTCACCAGTCATCGATCGTCTCCCGTGCCGGCCAAATCCAGTTGATAAAAGCGTTGATTGAGCACGAAGGCACGATAAGATACGAAGCCTAGCGAAGCGGAACGAAACTAGAGCCTATAAGCTGTTGTTTAAGAACGGAAAGTTATTTCTCCCTCCGCCCAGAGACGGGAGTGATTTCAAAGAATTATTCAAACGATTGGCGGCGGCGGGCGCGGGTCGACTACTGGGCAAAGACGGGTTTCCTGCCGGCCCATGGACGCCCGAGCTCCTTGCAGAGGCGATTTCACAGATTGATTCCAACCGGGTTGGGGTCGATCTGCGAACGGTGCAGCTTTGGTTTCAAGAGAACGAGAAGGGTATTAGCACTGCCAACATTCGTTGGCTGGCGAGGATTCTCGGATGCGATGATCCGGTCGCGACTAGCGAATGGCAGATGGAGCTTAGTGCGGCGCAATCGCGGCTATCGATCAAGAGACGAGGATGGAAGAGAGCCGGAAGCAGCGTTGCACAGGAGATTCCAGATACGGCACTGACGGCGACCTTCGACGACGAGACAGACTCCCCAGCAGTGCTGACACGGGATACTGACCCCAAGGGGCCGAGCCGGCGTTTTAGTTTGGCGAGGAAATCGGAGGCGTTTTTTAGTCGCGGATCTCCCCTGAATTTACCGGCGTCGGTGTTTGCGGGTGTCACCGCTCTTGGGTTTTTGTCGTATCTTACGGGGATTCACAGCGTGACATATGGCCGGGCGGATGGCGTCGTCAAGCAGGTTGGGTTTCTTTGGACAGCGAATTGGACATTCGTCTTCATGGTATTTTTGCCACTGTTTTTTGCCTTCGTGACAGAGCTGGTGACCTTTTGGAAAGATGAAGGCCGCCCAAAGCTTGTAGCGCAGGGCGACAAGATGGAAAGCGACGATGCTTGGGCGCGCAGCGTACAAGCTTCTTCGTATTCATATTGGGCGGTTCTTTTGATTTGTGTGGTATTCGCCGGTCTTTTTCAGTGGATCGGCGTGTCTTTAATCCCGTTGCTCAAAGGTGGTGGCAGCTATGCGACGGACTGGGGCTCGTTAGCGATTGTGCGCCCTGAAGTTATATCGGTGCCGGAAGCGATCGTGTTCACGGGGCTCGCTTACCTATACATGTGCCTATGTTTTTATCTGTTCTTTGTAGGTCTAATTTTGCTTTATACAGTGATTCATGATCTTTGGAAAATTGGAAAAGCAGCGAGTAATTCGCCCGAGGTGGATTATCAATACGGCTTCCATGAAGCCAGCCTCAGGGTTATGCGTGCGATTTTTCGGTGTACTGTTTTGGGGCTTCTGATCGCCATAGTCATGAAGCTCCAGAGTGCTTACCTGACATCGCGTGGGGAGAATATTGTGGCGTGGTTGGTCGGCGATATGTCTTCCGCCTTCTATGGGCGAAATGATGTGACCGCCGTGATCAGCTACCGTAGGCCGACCCATTATAGTAGCCTTCTTATCGCTATTTCGACCTGTGCTGTATTTCTGTACGGCTCCATCCGTGTAGGTGTCGAACCTCGGTTTCGTATGTCTTTGTGGAAGATGTCAGCGATCGTAGCGTTACTCGTGGCTAGCTACTTGCTGATCGATGCATTTGCTGGCTTTTCGATCCTTCTGGGCGTTGGAGTGCTGTTCGCAATATATGGCTTGTTTGATCCAGGGTTGGGGCGACGGCAAGCGATTAAGTTGGGAAACAATCAGAGTGTATCATAGTTGGCTTGATCATTGGGATGAGCGGCGGGCGCGACGCGGTGAGGAAGGGAAGAAATCAACCGATTTCGCCCTTGACGCGGAACGCGCCTTTCCAGGTGCGGATAAGATAACAAGTATCGAGGAATTCTGTGCCCTTGCGGACCAAGCCGTGGCTGATCCAGCCTTTTTCGATGACCCGAATGTGAGTGTTCAGGGGTTTGAAAGGCTAGATGGGTGGCTCAAATTTCCATCGGACATATCTACTGATATCGAACAGAACAATGTCGTCTCGGCGAAAATCACAGAAAGCGGGTCGTTCGATCAGGCGATGGTGATTTTTCACCATTGGAATGCAACCTTCCGGAATCGTCAGATCGCCAACTTTTTCTCGCAACGTGGCATCACGGTTGTCGAGATCGCTATGCCTTATCACTTCGAGCGCAGCCGTCCCGGCTCCGCGCACGCTGACTATATGCTTAGCCCTAATCTCGGTCGAACGATTCAATCTGTAAGGCAGGCAGTGTTAGATGGGCGAAAGCTCATACGTTGGTTGAAGATCGAAGGCTATCGAGAGATTTCAGTTGTCGGTATGAGCTTAGGCTCCTGGGTTGCGGGCCTTCTCGCGGCGCACGACTCGGCTGTGTCGAAAGCCTCGTTGTTTCTCACGGCGGGGAGTCTAGCGGATATGGTTTGGGCGGGTCGCGCGACACGATTGATACGTGCTAGTCTCGAGCCAGCGATTAAGCTGACCGAGCTCAGAAGGGCTTGGGGTCCACTTAACTTGGAGAATTACGCAGATAGTTTGGCACGGCCTGATCTCGGTCTTCACGTTGTGTTGGCTAAGAGAGACAAAGTGGTGTTGCCAGAGCTATCGGAGAGGTTCATGCAGAGGCTGAAGGACGCCGGAGCTAGGCCAAATATTTTGGAATTAAACTGTGGTCATTATTCGCTCGCCATGCCGCCATACATTTTGTTGGCCGGTTTGAGCTTGAAGCGGTTTCTGTCGCGTGCTGACAAGTCTGCCCGGCAAGCATGAGTTTGGCGTTGGCCGGTCAGTTCACCAGCAAATTCTCTGGTGGGCATCACGACACTAAAGTGATGAATCTGGGTCGCCCCCCTACCGGAACCGACCCCTGGAATTGGCCGACAACGGCGCAGGCGTGACACCGGCAAAAGTCACGACACCCTTCTACTCTACACGCGCCGGCAATCACACCGGGCTAGGTTTGACGGCTTGTTCTCATATGGTTTCGACCCTCAAGAGGAAGCTCTTCATCAGCAGAATTCCCGACGCCGGCACAGTCGTCCATGTTAAAGTCCCTTATCATCCCCGCCGCTGCAACAGGCTAGCAGCCGACGATGACAGCAGCGGCTCGACAGCCGCGGCGGGGGTGCTAGTCTAAAGTCGGCCGCTAGGCCTGACGGGCAGGGGCATGGGAGCGGTCGCCGGCTGGGGGCGGGCGTATTACAGGCCCTTTAGGAACACTCGTCAGGCGGCTAGATGTCGGCTCCGCCAGGCGGGATCTTTTCGGAAAAGAGGAAGGTCGCTGGATCAAGTTTCAACGCCTTGGCGATCGCCGCAATCGTGTCCACGCTGATATTGCCGCTCGCGCGTTCCAGTTTCGTGAATGTCGCCTCCGCCACGCCGATTAGTTCGGCCATCTCATAGCGGTGCAAAGTACGTCGTTGTCGCTCAAAATCGATGATGTGCGCCAGCCGCTTGCGAATCGCATTGTCGTCCAACCGATGCGCCCATTCCGGAACTTTCTTGCCGCCGGCGAGCAGTGATGCAAAAGACAGTTGCAAGCCGTTTGCCATGATCTGCAGCGTCATCAATGTGACATTATTTTTCTGACGCACAGTCTGAATGTAGGTTCGATAGGCCAGTTTTTCGCCCTCGGCGGTCCGAAACAGTTCTGCCATGTGCATGTGGGATAGGCCGCGTCTGGCTCTCTCCTGCTCAAGCGTCAGTGCAATGTTGGCGCGCAACGGGTTGTTGACCACGCCTCCGTCGTCTCGTTTCATAAATCGATGTAGTCGCACAAACCTACCTTTTCGACCTGTCCTTTTTCGCGCGGATCATCCATAGTAAACTGTCAAATCAGCAGCGAGGAAAAGGCTATGACCATACTCAAATTCCTACTAGGGGGTGCCGTCGCCATCGCGGGCGCCGCAGCTCTTCCATCCCAATCAAAAGCGTCGGAATGGGGCTGTCAGGTCCTCCTATGTCTTTCCGGCGACTGGCAAGGTACCTCCTCGTGCCACCCGCCGATCTACAAGTTGATTGCGGCGATGGAAGCTCCGGGTTTTGACTGGCCGACCTGTCCGCAAGCCAACTCCAGCGCGGCGAGATTTGAGAAGTATGAGGATTGTCCGTCTGGCTGGCAAGCAGTTGGCAGCTCCGAATCCGATCGGCCGGGCTTAGGTCAAGAACGGAACATCTGCCGCATCGCGGCCGATAGGCTCTCCTTGCCCGTTGTTTTCAAAAACAACGCCCTCGGCGGGCATCATGGAGACGGTTCACGTCCGGTCCAAATCGAAATCGACGGGAAGGTGGTTGCGGCAACAATCCAGACCGCGGGAAACGATCGAGGGCATTCCCTTGGTAATGGCCCCACTTACTACACCATCCCTCGACCGATGCGCGGAAAGCCCTGGTTTATCGAGTATGATGACGCGAACGGCGTGCGCCAGAAAAGCTGGTTCACTCTCAACATCCCATGAGCCAGGCGATCACGCAGGACGAGGTGCTACGATGGTGACAATTTCAGGGAGGTTTGAAGTGTTCAAGGCGCTTCTCCTGTCCGCTGTGATTATGAACACAGGCACAGTGTTGGCGGTGGCTGGTCAGAGCGACAAGCCGCGATCAAACGTGGACAACCCTATGTGGCCGGCTTCACTGAAATGGGACTGCAAGACCGCAGCCAAAATCGTGTGCGAGCGCGATGGCAGTTGTTCGGTGGCTGAGGACCACACTGGATTTGTGCTGAACTACGGCAGCAACGAAGCCGAGTTTCCGGCCAGCAATGTCAGGATCAAACGCCACTATCAACAGACCGTGCAGGGGAGTCCTTTGCAGCAGGAAGTTAAAGTTGAATTGGCCGACAATCGCGTTCTTTGGCTGACGGCCGTGGATGCCAGCCGCACTTATTCGCAAGCGTGGGCCGGCGCACTCAGCGAGTTGAAGGGTGGCGCGGTACTGATGGAATCCGAGGGCGTCTATTGCATGCCGCATAGGTGAGTGCACCGAGAGGGGACGCGAGCGAGCGAAGGCCGATATAGTCTGACTTGGGACGCCGGCGGTTAAGAAGAGTCCATAGTCGACCGCCGAGTTTTAATCAGACGGTGAGATGCGGCCATTCAACATCTATCTGTCGATCTGAGGCTTAAAGTAGGCTTGACTGTTGGAAGCTGATCGTATTTCTGTCGAGGACAATCGGAAAGACTTGGATAAAGTGCTGCCAATACGTTGAAATGTGAAGAAATGTTAACCTAAACTTGTGATGTTGCAACCAAGTTCGAATGTCGCGCGCTCAGCAAAGTTGAAATGTCGCAAAGGGGCAATTCGCAGGGTAGGTCGCAGCAATTAGAAACGCGACAGTGACGCGCTTGCTGGCGCCTACGTGAGCACGCGATCGGGCGTAAGCTGGTCGGGGTTGCGCAGCCCGATCGGGGGCGGCTCAGCCAAGCTCCTCGGCTTTAGCTTCTGAGTGCCGGACTGGACGTCTACTCCGCAGCCAACAGCTCCGCCAATGCCTGTTCCCGCCGAGCGATGACGGCTGGATCGTTCATGAAATCCGTCCTGCGGCCCGGCTTGCGATCGCGCTTCACATAGCCATTGGCCTGGCTGCCATCAGGAATCCCGAACAGATGGTTGGTCTGTCCGGTCCGCCGAGGGCCGTGCTTGCTGCGCGTTAGCTCCCGACCAGCCTGCATCTCGGCCACCATTGAAAGAGCTTCATCCAGGCGCTTATTCTCGACAATCTTCGACCTGTGAACCGATCGCAACTTGTCGAAGGTTCTGTAGGGCAGGGACGTGCTGCCTTCCATGATCTCAAGCCGGCCATCGGGGTAGTCGCAGACGACTACCTTCTTGCCAGCCAGGCGCTTAGCGAAGGCGCTCGGATCGAGAATGAACAGCACCTTGTCATAGCGCAGTGTCAAAGCCTGAGACAGCGTGCGAACCTCCTTGCGGCACAGGGCGCCGTCCAGGTTCTCATGGTCAGCGAGCAGGCGGTGCATGTCCTTCGGATTGCGCGGCTCTTTGCCGAAGCGGGCATTAAAGTCTGCAGCAAACTCGCGTGCGTAGGCATTCGCTGCCTCGATCGTGCTGATGCCGCGCAGGCGCAATTCCTTCACGAGACGGTCTTGCAATGTTTGGTTGGCGCGTTCGACGCGACCCTTAGCCTGCGGGCTGTTGGCGCAGATGATGTCGATGTTCAATTCGTAGAGCGCTCGGCCGAACTGCGTCAGTCCGCTGGTGCGATCCTTCTTAGAACCATGCGTCGAGCGAAAGACACCATGCTTGTCGCTGTAGAACGAGATCGGCTTGCCCCATTCCTGCAAATACGCCTTCGTAGCTATCAGGTAGTCGAACGTGTTCTCGGAGCCGGCAAAGCGCAGGTGCAGCAGCTTGCCGGTGGCGTCATCGATGTAGACGAGCAGGGCGCACTTTGGCCCCCGGCTCTCAAACCACCAATGGTGCGATCCGTCGATCTGAACCAACTCGCCGAAGCAATCTCGCCTACCACGCGGTTGATGAATCTGGCGCTTGCGCTCACGTCGCGATGTCCAAATGCCGGCTTCGGTCATCCATTTGCGCAGCGTCTCTTTGCTGACCGCTATCTGGTGTCGCTCGAGCAGCTTCTCGCCGACAAGCGTCGGACCAAAGTCGACATAATGTTCGCGGATCAGCTCCAGGACAAAGTCACGAACGTTATCGATGATGCGATTGTTCGAACATCTGCCGCGCGCCTTGTGCCGGAGAGCTGCGGCACCGTCGTCTTGGAATGTCCTCAACAATCGTTGGGTCTGGCGGACCGTGAGCCCCAGGATCCTCGCGCCCGACGCAGTGGAGATGCGTCGTTCAATGACCTTCGACAAAACCTCGATACGCTTCAGCTCGCGTTCGCTCATCAGAACAAGTCCCAAGTTGCAATCTCCCGCACCGTCGAAGGCGGAGAGATTGGCAGCGCACAAGCAGGAGCGACATTCCTACTTTGCCAAACCCGGACATTTTAACTTAGCTCCTACATGTGAAAGTCGCATAATCTATCTTATGGAACTCAACCACGCCACCTCGCTGATGTGGTTCTTAGGACTAAGGTCAAATTCCTATCGCCTCGTAGGCTTCGGCGATCTGTCGGATGGAGGCGACATAGGCGGCGGTGCGATAGTCCCCGAGTTCCGGTTGCTTCTCCATGAGATCGCCGATGCGGGCCCAGGTGCTGCGCATGACATCTTCGAGACCCGAACGAACGAGGTCGATCTCTGCGCCGCCTTCGAGGAATTCGTCGCGGATGTCGGCCGGGAACTCCTTGCCCGTCATCCGCTCGAGCGCTGCAGCGATTGTCTGGTTGCGCCGCTCGCGCCGGCGCCGTTCCATCAGGCCGAAGGGAATATGCGTCAGGTTCTTAACCCACTCGAAGTAGCTGACGACGACGCCACCGGCATTGACATAGAGATCCGGAAGAATGGTCACACCACGGGAGCGCAGGATCTTGTCCGCCTCGAAGCTGACGGGACCGTTGGCCGCCTCCACGACCAGGTGTGCCTTGATGCGTTCCGCGTTTTCGACATGAATGGCATTTTCCATCGCCGCTGGAATGAGAACGTCGCAGGGCTGTTCGATGCCGGTCATATCGCCGACAAAGGACTTGGCGCCTTCAAAGCCGAGAATGCTGCCGGTGCGGATCTGATGCTGCTTGAGCGCCTCGATGGGGATACCCTCGGTATTGGTGACATAGCCGTCGCGTTCAGCAACAACGGTGATGCGTGCGCCGTCCTCTTCGGACACGAACTTGGCTGCGTGATAGCCGACATTGCCGAAGCCTTGCACGATGACCGAGACGCCCTTCAGATCGCGTCGGCCGTCGAGCCCGACTGTGCGAGTGTCGCGAAGAAAGCTTTGGATGGCGAATTGGACGCCCCTGCCCGTCGCTTCCGTGCGGCCCGCGATGCCGCCCTTCGACAAGGGCTTGCCGGTGACGCAGGCGCGCGCATTGACGACATCGGTCGGATTGGCACGACGGAACTCATCCATCATCCAGGCCATTTCGCGCTCACCGGTGCCGATATCGGGAGCCGGAACGTTAACGCCCGGACCGATCAGGCCGCGCTTGTTGAGCTCCTGGGTAAAGCGGCGGGTGATGCGCTCGAGTTCCTGCGGTGTCCACTCGCGCGGATCAATCTTCAGCGCGCCCTTGGAACCGCCAAAGGGAACGTCAACGAGCGAGCACTTTAGCGTCATCAATGCGGCCAGTGCCTCGACCTCTTCGGCATCGGCATTGGATGCGTAGCGGATCCCGCCCTTGACCGGTTCGCAGTGCTCGCTGTGGACCGACCGCCAGCCGATGAAGCTGTACATGCGACCGCGCAGACGAACTCCGAAGCGGACCGTATAGGTCGAATTGCACTGGATGATCCGCTCTGCCAATCCCTCCGGCAGATCAAGGAAGGACATGGCATGGCGGAAGTTCTGGTCGACGCTATCCAGAAAGCCTGCGGAGCTGACCTCCATCACGCACCCCTCACGCGTTGAGTGGCATGATTTGGAGAATGATGCTTGCCGATTGGTGCCGGCAGTTGTGACGTTGCATGCACTTGGTACTTCCTTCCATGGTTATTGACCACCGGCCACCGTCCGTCAGGGGCAACAATTTGATAGCTATTCAACTCGAGAGAATCCTATGCTCGGCATTGCGGGCGAGGAGCGCATAGATCAGCGTGAACAGGCGGCGCGCCGTGCCCTTGTCGATGCTGACTTTAGAGGAGAGACGCTCTCTTAAAAGCTCGGCCGCTTCGTTGTGGATGCCACGGCGGCCCATATCGATCGCCTCCAGCCGCTCTGGCCCGGGCCGGCACATGGCATCGTAGTGGCTTTCGCAAATGCGCGTGTAGTCCTTGATCAGCCGCCGGAAAGGGGTGAGCGAGAGATAGTGGCTGACAACATGCACCCCGTTGTCCTCGGCAACGTGCAGGGCCAACCGTCCGTCCACCGTCTCGATCTTGAGTCGATAGGGGCCGCCGTCATGGCCAATCGGCGTGAATGTGTTGCTTTCCAAAAGATCGATGATCGCCAGCGCCTGTTCACGCTCGACGCGCGCGTCCCGTATCCCGAAGGAGCAATCGAGTGCGACATCGCAAAGATGATACCGGGCGCCGGCCAGGACTCTGCCCTTCCCTACCATCGCTTCGACACACATTGCGATGCCAATGCCCCGCGACATCGCCCAAAGCGTTAGTTCCAAACCATTGAGGTTAGGAAAGCGCAGGCCCGATGGCGTAATGTCGTTCCCTCTGCCGAGCTCGTTTCCAGCGGCAACTCTCAAGGGTTTTTTTTTGGATGCCAACACTCTTCGCTGACGAATTTGACCGTGTCGAAGACATAATGCAAACAGATAATCATAATCATCATTATTGACTGAGATTATGGACTTCCTCGCGAAGAGGTGTCGAGGGCACGCGTACATAATTCGCGGCAGCAGAGAACCGGCGATGACACAACCAGAAGCGTCGCCCGCTCCACTCAACTGCGCAACGACGCGGTGGCCGGAGCGCGCACATGACAGGCCACAAGGCGGCCATCTGCCGCCGGTACGAAAGGCGGGACCTCTGTCCGGCAGCGGCCTTCTGCCAACGGACAGCGCGGGTGGAACGCGCAGCCTGTTGGCGGATTGACCGGGCTCGGTACCTCGCCCTCGACGGGCACTTCCAGTCTGACATATGTGGGGTCGGGCACTGGAGCCGCGGCTATAAGAGCCTCGGTGTAAGGATGGATCGGATTTGCGAAGAGAGCTTCGCAAGTTGCCAATTCGACAATCCGACCGAGATACATGACGGCTACTCGGTGACCAATATGCTCCACAACACCAAGATCGTGCGAAATGAACACGAAGGCGATCCCCGTTTCCTCCTGCAGGTCCATGAGAAGATTCAGGATCTGCGCCTGCACGGAAACGTCGAGAGCGGAGACTGCCTCGTCGGCGATGATGATTGAGGGTTTGAGGGACAACGCGCGTGCAATTCCGAGCCGCTGGCGCTGACCGCCCGATAGCTCCGAGGGAAGCCTGTGCATGATCTCGGGCGCAAGCCCCACCTTGCGTAAAAGCTCCGCCGCAAGGGCTTCGCGTTTCTTGCGGGTCAGACGCTCGAAATTCTCAACGGGTTCTGTGATGATCTGCCCGGCCGTTAGCCGCGGGTTCAGCGACGAATAGGGATCCTGGAAGACCATCTGCATCCGACGGCGCCAATTCCGAAGCTCGTTCTTATTGAGACTGGCAATATCGGTTCCCTCGAGCAGTACGCGGCCACTCGTCGGGTCGATGAGCCGCATCAAGAGCCGTGCGATCGTGGACTTGCCGCATCCTGACTCGCCGACAATGCAGAGCGTCTCGCCTGCCTCCACAGAAAAAGAGACATTCTCGACCGCTCGCACCACCAATGGATCTTTATTGAAGAGCCCACCACTGAGTGGATAGTGCTTTATTAATTTTTCGACTTGCAACAAAGGGCCACTCATGCGCTCACCACCTCTTCTGCATGCCAGCAGGCGGCCGCGTGATCGGCGGCGTATTCCTTAAGAACCGGCGTCTTCTCCCGGCAGACTTCGGTCGCGAACGGACAGCGCGGCGCAAAGCTGCACCCGACAATGGGCTCGCGCAGGCTCGGGACGATGCCAAGGATTTCCGGCAGGCGGCGCTCATTCCCGCGCCGTCTGTCTGGGACCGAACGCATGAGAGCTTTAGTGTATGGATGCATGGGTCGGTCGAAGAGATCTGTCACCGTTGCCTGCTCGACAATCCGGCCGGCATACATCACGATCACGCGCTGGCAGGTCTCGGCCACGACGCCAAGGTCATGGGTGATGAACATCACCGAGGTTCCCGTGCGATCCTTCAGATCGACGATTAGCCGCAGGATTTGTGCCTGGATAGTGACATCGAGAGCCGTCGTCGGCTCGTCGGCAATCAGGAGTTCGGGTGAGCAGGCAAGTGCCATGGCAATCATGGCACGCTGGCGCATGCCCCCCGACATCTCGTGGGGATAATCGTTAACCCGCCTTTCGGGGTCCGCAATGCGGACGAGGCGCAGCATTTCTGCAGCCTTTGCCAAGGCCTCGGAACGGGAGGCACCAGTATGGATTTGTACCGCTTCTGCAATCTGGCGACCGACGGTGTAGACCGGGTTGAGGCTCGTCATTGGATCCTGGAAGATCATCGCGATCTTATCCCCCCGAATCCTGCGCATCTCGCGCTCGGACAGATCCAAGAGATTGCGACCGTGAAAGCGAACCTCGCCGCCCACCGTCTTGGCGGACAGCTTCGGCAGCAGGCGCATAATGGACAGGGCCGTCACGCTCTTGCCGCAACCGGATTCGCCGACTACGGCGAGCGTTTCCCCCTTCTTTACTTGGAAGCTAACCCCGCCTAGAGCGCGGGTGACACTTTCTTCACCGAAGAAGTGGGTCTCAAGATCCCGGACATCCAAAAGCACGTCATTGTCGATGGTCCTGTCCTCCCTAAAACCCTCAATTTTTCTTTCCTGGCTGGAGACTTGCATCAGCATCTCAGCGCCTCCGTTTCGCGCGGGGATCGAACAGATCCCGTAGGCCATCACCCAAGAGATTGACCGCCAAAACCGTGACCGCGAGAAAGATGCCGGGAGCGAAGATCGTCAGCGGCGCGGAAGCGAGATAGATGCGCGAGCTTGAGATCATGTTGCCCCAGCTTGGGATCTCGGGTGGTACGCCTACGCCTAGGAAGCTCAGCCCGGCTTCGGTCATAATCGCATCTGCGCAGACTATGGCGCACTGTACCATGAGCGGCGGGATGGTGCTCGGAAGAATGTGTCGCCACAGAACCTTCGGCAACCGCGCGCCGCCGCAGACCGCCGCCTCCACGTAGGGACGCTCGCGCACGCTCAGTACCACCGAGCGCACAAGCCGGGTCACGCTTGGCGTCTGAGGAAGCGTCACGGCGACGATCAGGATGCCGACCCCGGGACCCGTCAAGGAGATGAGGGCGATAGCCAGCAAGATGGTTGGGATCGACATCAAGGCATCCATGACGCGCATGATGACGTTGTCGAATCTGCGCACGTACCCTGCGACGACACCAATCAGCAACCCAGCACAAGCCGCCAATATAGCCGATATCAGACCCACCATTAGCGAGATGCGCGCCCCGTAAACGGTTCGGGCGAACACGTCCCGACCCAGATTGTCAGTCCCGAACCAGTGCTCGGCAGATGGTGGCTGCAGGCGGACGAACGGATCCATGTTCCGGGGGTCACCGGCGTAAAACGGTGCGGCCACCGCTAGGATGATCAGGAGCATTAGGAGGCCGCTGCCGATCAAGACCAGTGGATGCCGCCTTGCGAGCCGGGGGAGATTCGAAAGTCCTAGTAGAGTGGTCGGCACGGTGTCAATATTAGCAGAAGAGAACATCATATCAGTACCTGATGCGGGGATCGATGAGCGTATAGGCCAGATCGACCGCAAGATTGATGAGGACGTACAGGCCCGAGGTGAGGATCAGCATGCTCTGGATAATTGGATAGTCCCGGGTGTTGATCGCGTCGACCACCAGCCGCCCAACGCCGGGGATATTGAACACCGTTTCGGTGAGCACAACCCCGCCGATAAGGTAGGCGAAGCTCAGGCCGATCACAGTCAGGATAGGAACGCCGGCGTTCTTTAGGGCATGGTGAAAGAGCATGGCATAGGGAGAGGCGCCCTTGGCCGCCGCGGTGCGCATGTAGTCTTCCGACAGTATCTCAAGCATGCTCGCGCGTGTGACGCGGGCGACGAACGCTATATAGGGCAGGCTTAAGGCAATGGTCGGTAGGATCAGGTGTGCAAGCCAGTCGCCTACGCCCACTTCGATTGGCGCGTAGCCTTGGACGGGCAGCCATTTCGCGCTGATCGCGAGCAGGTAAACGAGGAAGTAGCCGATGACGAACACCGGAACAGAATACCCGAACGCCGAGAAGACCGATAAAAGGCGGTCGACGATACCGCCGGCGCGCCACGCAGCAAGGATACCGAAATACACCCCGACACATACCGAAATGGCTAAGGTCAGTATAGACAGCGAAACGGTTGGCCCCAGCCGCTGTAGGAGGAGTTCGAGAACCGGACGGCCAGAGAAAATCGAGGTGCCGAAGTCCCCGTGCAGCATCGCCGAGAGCCAGTGGATGAACTGAACCGGCAATGGTTCGTTCAATCCCAGTTGCTCGCGGATGCCAGCTATGATCTCTTCCGTCGCGTTCCGCCCGGCCATGACTGCTGCGGGATCACCCGGAGCCAGCCTGATTAGAAGAAAGACGAAGATCCCGACCATCGCCATAACGGCGATGGCCGAAATCATCCTGCGAAGGATGTAGGACACCATCAGCTTTAGACTTTCCGCATGTTCCAGATTGCCCGCTCTGGGGACGGGGACTTGATCATATCCACCAGTGAATTGCTCCGTGCGGCAGGTGCTGCGGTCTCGCAAAGGTAAACGACACCGACGTGATCCCACCAAACACGCTGCATCTCACGCGCCAGCTTCTTCCGCTCCTCCAATGTCTCAGTGTCTGGCCACTTGGCTCGGAGCGCTTCGTATTCGTCATTCTTCGGCCACCCGTACCAAGCCTTTTCGCCGTTCATGAGGAAAAGAGACGCCGACATCGGATTACCAAGTTCAAAATTTGAAAAATTCGTAATAAAAGCGCTCCAGCCACCTTCTTCTACCGGACCCTTTTTATCCCGCCGCACAGCCAGTTCGCTCCAGGTCATGGGAGCAAGCTCGGCGTTGATGCCTGCCTTCTGCAGCACACTGGTAAGCAATTGCGAGGCCAAATCGCCTTCGCGCCAATCCGTCGGATCGAGGATGACAACCTTTTCGCCGGCGTATCCCGCCTCCGCGATCAGTTGTCGCGCTTTATCGAAATTGCCCCCATCCTTGAACCAATCCGCATTTACTTCATTCGAGTAAGGTGACCCAGTTCCAAACATCGACGTAACAGTCCGACCGAGCTTGGGATCGGGAGATAATAGGCTCAAGAAAGCTTTTTGATCGATCAGATGCAGCAATGCCTGGCGCATCTTGACGTTGCTAAAAGGCGGCTGCAGAAAGTTCATCCGCACCACCCAGTCCCATCCATTTCCACCCATGGTATCAAGGACTAGTGTGTTGCTGCTTTCAATCGCGGGAAACAGATCGGCGACGGGCTCCAGCCAGAAATCCACCTCACCTGCTTGCAGTGCCCCCAGCGCGGTCTGCGGATCCGAAATGTTTTCCCAGATGACCTGCTCGACTTTCGCGATCTTGCCACCGGCGAAGCCGCTGGACGGCTCGTCCCTAGGCACATATTGCTCGTTGCGCTCGTAGACGACGCGCGAACCAGGCCTGGTAAGCTCTGCGTTGAACTTGTACGGCCCCGAGCCGACATTCGTGGTGACCTGCTTTGTTGCTGGAAGTTTCGCATCCTGCTCGCGCATCATGAACAGCGGCTGCCCGGTAACGGCCAGGATGTCGATCATCAAACCAAGCGGCTCCTTGAGCGTGATCGTAAAGATCTTGTCGTCCGTGGCCGTGATGCTCTCAGTGCGCTCCAGCAGTAGCTGCCCGGACGGCTGAACCTGGCCCCAGCGACGGATCGATGCCACACAGTCAGCCGCGGTCACAGGCGTGCCATCATGCCAGCTCAGGCCATCACGCAGCTCAAATGTGTAGGTCTTCTTGTCATCCGAAACGCCCCATTTGCCCACCATTTGTGGCTGAGGCACAAGATCGGCATCCAAGGCAAACAGAGTGTCATAAATTGCGGTTGCATGGTTCATAGTGTACGCCGAGGTACTAAATACCGGATCGAAGATCTGGATGTCACCCATAATCATTCGAACTGGCTGACCCTGTGCACGCAGTGCCGACGGGACTGCGAGGGCTACGCCAGCAGCCAAAGTTGATTTCATCAATGTGCGTCGCGTGATTGTCATATCTATTCCCCTTGTTTTATTGATTGTGCTGAACGTGGTGTTTTTGCTTCCCGAAGACATGGCATAACTCGCCTATTCGCCCATCGCAGCTAGTCCGCGCAAAGACGATCTCCATTGCGAGGGCATGGCTTGTGCACCGAAGTTAGTCGCTGAGACGCTCCAAAATGGCCGCTCCCAGAGCATAAGGCAAACAGATATTCATAATCATGGCTATTGACCAGATTTATAGATGACTCTGGGGGGTGAGCGCTTTCGCTGAAAGCTCGAGTGGGAACTTGCTGCGCACGTGCAGGGGCGCCTACCGGAGCATCGGCTTAAGCGACCGATCAAAAGCAGTACTCCAACATTTTGCAAGTTGAGCACTTAGTCTGATAATGCGGTGCCGTCACCCTTGAAGTCGCAGACGAATAGCAACCCGCACCTTTATGCTGAATATCTCCGCCGGGCGGTAGTTTCTCCTCCAGCGCGCCCCGCGGCTGTGGCTGACCACCGAGTGTCTGGTGAGCAAACAGAGCCGATCAGCGCTGTTGCTTGTTCTCGCGATACAGGGCTTCGACTGAGGTCAGCGCGAGATGCCCCGGCCGGCGATCGAGCAACTACTTCTCGGTGGTCTCCCTTCAGCGCGCGGCCGGTTGTAGGCTGGCCGAGATTCCTAAATTCTGTCGCACGAATGACGCCACCCTGCTCAACCGCCACGAAGGTGCGCAGCAGGTTCCAGTCCGGCGCCAAAGAACGCTCTTCGTAGGTACCGACCATTAATCAGATCAATGGCCGTCATTACAATTATCTGTTTGCGCTATGCCAAAAATGGCGACAACAGTGTGGCAACCACGTCAAACTCTCGCGCAGCCATTCTGGCCGACACGAAATGGATGATCGGAATGAAACTATCCAACAAGGTTGGCTTGATCGGAGACGCTATCGCCATGATCGGCGATGGTGCAGTGATCATGCTAGGTGGTTTCGGCGTGCCGGGAACGCCGTTTTGCTTGATCCGTGAGCTCGTCCGCCAGGGGCCGCGTGGGCTGACCATCATTAAAAACGACGCCAACGAGGCTAGGATGGGCGTCGATTGGCTTCTTGAAAGTGGCCAAGTCGCGCGACTGATCACCACTCATGTCGGCCTTAATCCTAGGGCCATGCGTATGATGAACGACGGCGCTATTGAGGTTGAATTCGTCCCACAAGGCATCCTCGCCGAACGCATCCGCATCGCTGGTGCCGGGATGATGGGTTTTGTCACCGATATTGGTCTTGGCACCCCGCTTGAGGATGGCAAAACCCGCGTCACAGTCGACGGTAGAGCTGGCCTCCTGGAGACGGCTTTGACGGCGGATTTCGCGCTCGTGCACGCCGCGCGGGCAGACTGTTTCGGCAACTTGTCCTTCGCCGCCTCGGCGCGCAACTTCAACCCGCTGATGGCCATGGCTGCACGCAAGACCATCGTCGAGACCGAGTCTCTCGCGTCTCTGGGTGCGCTCGCTCCCGAGGATATTCACCTGTCCGGGACCTTTGTGGATCACGTCGTCGAATTGTCCGAACTGCCGGAGGTTTATGGTGTCGTCAAACGCTAAAGAGCGCATGCTGCGCCGCGCAGCAGCTGATATCTTGCCCGGCATGACCGTCAATCTTGGGATCGGCCTGCCGACCGAGGTCCTGCAATACGTGCCGGCCAATATGCCCGTCTGCCTGCATTCGGAAAATGGAATCACCGGTGTCGGCCCGGTCCTGTCCGCCGACAAGGCCGACCGTAACTTGATTGACGCGGGCGGAGCCTATGTCTCTGTGATCCCCGGCACAGCGTTTTTCGACAGTGCGATCAGCTTCGCCATCGTCCGCTCAGGCCGCCTCGATCTGACCTTGCTGGGGGCCTTTGAGGTGGCCGCCAACGGCGACCTTGCGAATTGGAAAATCCCCGGAAAATTCTCGCCGGGCATGGGCGGCGCGATCGAGTTGGCGCAGAAGGCTCGCCGGGTCGGAGTGATAATGACCCATACCGACCGCAAAGGTGACTCCAAGATCCTGGAGGAATGCACGCTGCCGTTGACAGCGAAAGGCCGCGTCAACCGCATTTATACTGACATGGCAGTCCTTGACGTGACCCCGACAGGCCTTGAGCTTGTCGAGATCGCGGAAGGCGTGAGCCTCGCCGAATTGCGCGAGGCCACTCGCGCGCCCCTTCACGTCGCCGATCAGGGCGTGCCGAACTTCTAGGATGAACATGGACATTGACAAAACAGCTATCCTGCACGCCGTCGACGCGCTTTTCGACCGCGAAAGAGATTTTCTGGTTGAGCTCGTTCGCCACCCCTCAACGCGGGGGCAGGAGCAGTCCGCCCAGGATTTCATCGCACGCGAGCTTGGCAGACTTGGTTATGAGGTCGACCGCTGGCAGATAGACGTCGCTGACATCGCTGGGCTGCCGGGGTTCTCGCCCGTCATCGGCGATTACGACGATGCGGCGAACGTCGTGGGAACCCTGCGCAGTTGCAGCAAGCGCGGGCGCAGCCTCATCCTCAACGGCCATGTCGACGTGGTGCCGACCGGTCCGCTGGAAATGTGGGAACGCGCGCCCTTCGACCCCCATATCGATGGCGACTGGATGGGTGGCCGCGGCGCGGGTGACATGAAGGCTGGGTTGGCCTCGAACCTCTTTGCGATCGAGGCGTTGAAGCATATCGGCCTGCGCCCCGCTGCCGACGTTTTCTTTCAGTCTGTCGTGGAGGAGGAATGCACCGGCAATGGCGCCCTTGCCTGCTTGCAGCGCGGCTATCGCGCAGATGCGGTATTGATTCCGGAACCCTTTGCCGAAAAGCTCGTGTCTTCGCAGGTTGGGGTGATTTGGTTTCAGGTGCGCCTGAAGGGTCTGCCCACCCATGTCGCCTATGCCGCTTCGGGCGCCAACGCCATCGAAGCGGCCATACCCCTGTTCGAGGCGCTGCACCTGTTGGAGCGGCGGATGAACGCACAAGAATGCCGCCATCACGACTATGCAGACCACAGCCATGCGCTCAACCTCAACATCGGCAAGATCGAGGGCGGCGATTGGGCCAGTTCCGTTCCCGCCTGGTGTGTTTTCGATGTGCGCATGGGAGTATTCCCCGGCCAGAACCTCGATGACATGCGCCGCATGATAGAACAGGCCATCTTCGATGCGGCCCGCAACCATCCCTTCCTCGCCAGCAACCGGCCCGAAGTTGTCTACAATGGCTTCGCCGCTGAGGGCTATTCCTTCAAAGATGACCAGAGTGCAGCAGCGCGCGCGGCACTGGCCGCGCTCGACCGCGCCCACAGCTTTGTCGTCGGTAAGCCCCTCGAGCATGAGGCGATCACCGCCACGACCGATGCCCGCTTCTTCGGCCTCTACGCCGACACCCCAGCGCTCGTCTATGGCCCGCGCGCTGAGGCGATCCACGGGTTCAACGAGCGGGTCGATCTCGAATCCGTGCGCCGCATCACCCAATCGACCGCCCTGTTCATCGCCGACTGGTGCGGCCTGGAGGAAGTATAACCCATGCGCGACGCCGTCATTGTGTCCACCGCCCGAACCCCCATTGGGAAGGCCTATCGCGGTGCCTTCAATGCCACGCAAGGGCCTGTCCTCGCGGCCCATGCCGTGCGCGCCGCCTTGACCCGTGCCAGCCTGGAGGGCGGGGAAGTCCAGGATTTTACACTGGGCTGCGCCCTTACTCAGGGCACCAGCGGCATCAATGTCGCCCGTCATACCGTCTTCGCCGCTGGCCTTCCCGACGGAGTGGCCGCCGCAACTATCGACCGGCAATGCGCGTCTGGTTTATCGGCGATTGCAACTGCAGCCAACCAGATCCGCTCCGGCGACTGCGATATCGCTCTGGCGGGCGGGATGGATAGCATCTCGCTGGTACAGAACGACGATTGGAATGGGACGCATTACCGCATCGCCCGTGTGCGCGAGGGCTATTACATGGCCATGCTGGCCACCGCCGATCTGGTTGCGCGCAAATATCGAATCACCCGTGCGGCGCAGGATGAATATGCGCTGGCCAGTCAAAAGCGCACAGCCGCAGCGCAGGAAGCGGGGCGCTTCGCAGACGAGATTGTTCCTTTCGAGACGGAGAAGATCGAAAAGGACCGGGACACCGGCGCGGAAAGGCGCCTCACCGTCGCGCCTTCGCGCGACGAGTGCAACCGGCCTGCCACCAGGCTTTCGGACCTTTCCGGCCTGATTCCTGTCATGGGAGAGCCTTCCACCGTAACCGCGGGCAACTCTTCGCAGCTTTCAGACGGAGCCTCGGCCTGCGTCTTGATGTCGGGTGACGAGGCTTCCCGGCGAGGGCTTGCGCCTCTCGGTCTATTTCGTGGCATGTTGACCGTTGGATGCGCCCCCGAGGAAATGGGCATTGGCCCCGCGCTGGCGATTCCATCGCTGCTCCAGCGCCACGGCATTTCGCTCGACGACATCGACCTCTTCGAGATCAATGAGGCTTTTGCCGCGCAGCTCGTCTATTGCCGCGATCGGCTCGGTCTCGATCCGGAAAAGCTGAATGTCAATGGCGGCGCCATCTCGATTGGCCATCCTTACGGTATGAGCGGTGCACGCCTTGTCGGCCACGCGCTGCTGGAAGGACGCCGGCGTGGCGCGCGCTTGGTGGTGGTGAGCATGTGTGTGGGTTGGGGCATGGGGGCCGCAGCGCTTCTTGAGGTCGCTTCCTGAGTAAAAACTACCTAGCTCGTGGCTCCGCTCCTGACGACGGAAGCAGAAAGGATCATGATGACGTCTGGATTATCATTTCGGATTGCCGAGCGCCAGGATTGCGACGAGATCCTGCTGGCGCTTCAGTTGCTGACTGAGTCCCTCGGCGCTCCTGGACGATTGAAAAGCACCAGGGAAGATATCGAAGCCGCCGGTTTTGGTCCTCGGCGCGAATTTGCCGTAATGCTGGCCGAGGTGGACGGCAAGACAGCCGCCATATGCCTTTACTTCCCGATGTTTTCTCCCTGGAGGGGCAAGCCGGGCCTGTACGTCCAGGACCTGTTCGTCCACGAGGAATTCCGTAGCGCCCGAATCGGTGAAAAGTTGCTGCGCCACGTCGCCCGGGCCGCCAGCAATGACGGTTACCACTTTCTTCACCTGACCGTCGACCATGTCAATCAGGCGGGCGCTCGCTTTTATCTTCGGCATGGATTCGAACCGTCGAACGATGAGACGATCCACAGACTTCATGGCGAGGCATTCGAGAAGTTTTGTCGCAGCGGAAACTAACCGCCACTTTCGAGGCTGCACCAATAGTGTTCTCTGCCATTGTCAAGGTGACCGCCGGATCACTTCCTCCAGTCCGTAAACTCGGCAGGCCTGGCGGGACGTCGCTGCGGGAGTTTGTCAATGCCTTCTCTAACGTCAAGACCTCGGTTTAGGTAAATTTGCTGTGGGCGCGAGAGGGCGGATTTCGAGCAACCGTTAGCGCCGGGCTACGACGAGACGGCGCTGGACAGCGTCTGTTTCATCGAATGCGCCGCCCACCGCAGGGCTGGTGCGAACTGGACTAGGCGCTGGTTGCCCGAGAGTTGACGCGGGAAGGTGTGACACCGACGTACCACGAAAAATCGCGCCGCCCATCGCTTCACCTGAGTCTGCGACCCGTTTGCCTTTTTGGCGGTGGGGAAGCCCGACGTTTCGCAAGGCAGGCGCGGCGATGTAGAGCGCGGCCGACTGCGCGAGGCTAATACAAGCTGGACTGACGACGAAGCTTTCAATCCTGCTCACCTTCAGCACACGATCGGAACCTGATTGCCCGTACGAGATAGCACCTTCTTCTGGAACTGAGCAAAACGATCTAGCAATGCCGTCGTATCGTCGCCGCCCCCCAGTGCTTCGACATCTCGTAGCCATTGCCCGGCGACGCCGAGGTGATCAGCTACGTTGAGCGAGAGGTCCATTTGTACGAAAATGCGGCAAGATCGGTGTGGATAGCGGTGGGCGTAAGTTCCAGCTTCGATGACGGCGTCTCCTACAGGGTGAGTGTTATTGACGACTCACTTTGCCAGAGAGGCGGCCGCTGTTCACTCCCCATGGGATCGTATTCGCATGCATCAATCGAGGTCCAGTGGCCAGATCGGCCGCCTGAGTTTGCTCCAAGGAAACTGCTTGAAATCAAGCGAGCAGATGCCGCCCGCGTCGACATAGATAAGCGCCCGCGCAATCGGCTCGAAATCGACGCGGAAGTGGTTCATCGCCTTGCAGGCGAGGATATTCATGCGCTCCGGCTCAATGCCATACATGCGGAACTGCTCGCGGTCATCGATCTGAGTCGCGTAAGTCACGACGATGATCTGTATGCCGTCAAGATCGAGGCGGAAGCTCGGGCCCATATTAGCCTTGGTGCCAGTCATGTACTTGCCCTTGCGGACATAGATTCCGTCAGAGACGGCGCCCACCGTGCCGGTCAGCCGAATTGGCGAACCACCGAAGCGGGGATCTTTCTTGCCGCCGAGGTCCACCGTAACCGTCGCGCCGACTCCCGCTTTGAGACCAGCGGCGGCGGCGCCCGGATCGGCGATGGTGCCGACCGCAACGCCCTTGATACCGGCTTCAACCAAGGCGAGAACCAGACCGGTGCAATCCCCATGAGCGCCGCCGCCGGGATTGTCGGTGTAGTCGCCAATCAGCAGCGGCCCAGAGCCGGCTGGAGCGACCTTGCGGGCGATGTCGATGGTTTCGTCCATGGGGAGCAGTTGGACTGTTTCGCGGCCACGGCTATCCCAGATAAAATCGGCCAACTGTTCGGCGACCGCTCGATATTCGGGCCGCGCTCCATCGCCGGTGACCAACACTGTGGGTCCGGTGAACGGCACGTCAGCCCAGACGAAGCCGGCGTTTACGCCGATATCGAGCACGCCAGGCGTCTCTGCTTCGGCCTCACGCACGCGTGCCAGCATCTCGACCATTGCCCCATGTCCGGCAATCGTGCGGCCATGGTCGAGCCCGCTCAGAACCGGACGGTTCGCCAGCGTGACGGTTGGCTTGATCTCACCCAGCATCGCTCGCTGCAGCAGTCGGCCGGCACGCTCAGCGGTCTCGTAGGTGTCGGTATGCGGCGTTGTGCGGTACGTGGTGATGATGTTGGCCAGGCGCGCCATGCTTTCGGTTGCGTTTGCATGCAGGTCGAGAGTGACGGCAATGGGTACTGCTTGCCCGACGATGGCCCGTACTTGTCTGAGGATCTCCCCTTCGGCGTCATCGTGACTCTCGGTGACCATGGCGCCGTGCAGCGGCAGTATTACGCCGTGCACCGGCATCGCCCGTTCGAGCGCATGGGTGATGATTCCGAGCATGTGATCGAACGCATGGTCCGTGACCCGGCCGGCGGGCTCCGCGTAGGCCGCAAGCGGATGCACGAGATGCCAGCCAAACTCGTCGGCGAGATCGAGTACCGCACCCCATTCGCTGCGCGTTCCCCGCATCGCCTCGTCTATCGCAGCACCCTCGAGATAGTCGGCGTTCCGAAAATCATCCAGCTTAGTCGGCGCGATGTTAAACGTATGCGACTCATGCATAATAGTTGCGGCGAAAATAGTAAGAGACATATTTGTTGCTTTCCTCTGTCCATGAGCGCTTGCGTTGGGAACTCGTATGTTGGTCAGATTGACTCACCGCCGCTCATAGCGCAAACAGATAAACGTAATCATCACTATAGGCTGAGATAATGCGACCGTACGAAGAGCGTTTTCTCTGGCGCCTGGACTGGAACCTGCTGCGCACCTTCATTGTGGTAGTCGAGCAGGGTGGGGTCACTCGTGCGGCAGAGTTTATGAATCTTAGCCAGCCTACAATCAGCAGCGCGCTGAAACGGCTGGAAGAAACCAGCGAGAAGCGGCTGCTCGATCGCCGGCCGGGGCATTTCGCGCTCACCCCGGCGGGCGAATCCCTGTATCGCGAGAGCCTTATGATCTTTGGCTCGATCTCGCGACTGCCGGGTCTTATGGCGGCGGCGGAGACCGTTGTCACCGGCCATATCGCCATTGCAATGACGAGCCACGTGGTCTGCAAGCATTTCGATGAGGCAATGGCTCACTTCAACACAGCCTATCCAGAGGTGACATATTCGATATCGATTACAGACAGCGCCGAGGTCCTGAGCCGCGTTCGCCAGAATCAGGCGTCGGCAGGCCTCTGCCTGATGCGCGAGAACGATTCTTTGTTGGACGGCCGCACTCTTTTCCGAGAGTTCTTTGGCCTGTTCTGTGGACCGATGCACAGACTATTCGGCCGGTCGGACATCGGTATCGAGGAGATATCCGGCGAACGCTCGGTGTCGTTCCAGACAGAAAGTGAGAATGGTCCGCTTTACCTGGTGCGCCAGTTGCGCGAGCGGGCAAATCTACAACCCGAACCACATGGAATCTCGGCCAATCTGCCTGAGGTGCGGCGCATGATCATCAATGGGATGGGCATTGGAGCGCTGCCGGTGCATGTCGCACGGCGAGACGTCGATGCCAGGCTCCTGTGGCAGGTGCCGCCGAAGGAAAATTTACCAGCAGTGGACGTCCAGTTCGTGGTTAACCCGCGCCGCAGCATGAACCCGGCCGAGACCGCCTTCGTGCGTACGATCCATGAGATGATCGCCCAAACATCACTGGAGGAGCGCACCTATAACTGAGCAGGCTCAGTCAGTGGCCTCGCGGAACCTCATCGCCTCGAGCAGGAACTCGCCGGTGTTGCGAATTTCGTCAATGAGGAAGTCCCGCGCCATAGCGGTCTCGCCGTGTCGCAGAGCGTCAGTGATTTCCTTGTGCCTGTGCGGCGCCCGGCCAACCGAGCTACCTAACAGCGCCCAACGAGCCTCCCAGAACATTGGGCTGCGACGAAGCCACAAACTCTCGATGAAGCTGAGTAACAGGGCCGAACCGGAGGAGCGGTAGAGCTCGAACAGGAAACCGGTATCCGCCTGCCGCACGCCTTTCGGATCAGTCTCGAGGCGGGCTCTTTCATGCTGCAATACGAAAGCGTCAAACCGCTCGAACTGTGCGGGCTTCAGATGCGGCGCAGCAAGCGTCAGCGCCAACGGCTCCAGTTGCAGGCGCATCGCAGTCAGGTCGGAAAACTCGCGCCGGGTCATGCGAGGCACCACGGCCGTCCCTGTTGGCTTGGCGTCCAGCGCGCGCTCGTTGACCAAGCGGCGTAGAGCGGCGCGCACAGGCATCGGGCTCAGCGACAATGCCCCGCAGACGACCCGAATGGAAAGTTTGCTGTCCGGTATGAAATCGCCATCAATAAGAGCGCGGCGAATGAGCTGATAGGCCTCCTCCTCAAGCGCACCTGCCGCTGGCGCCGGCGTGATCGTGTTGCTCCTGTCCATCGCTTGGCGTCCTGCCTTCGGCTCCACTATCGCAGCAACGGAGCCCGTGCGTCGAGAAAATCGCCGACGGCAGTTGTGAACTGCACGAGGTCTCGCTCAGTCGTCGGTAAACTCAGCGCCGTCATGCCGCGACGGGCGATGTAGACCCCCGCGTCAAGCATGTCAAAGAAGAACAGCTCTTTAAGAGCTTCCTCCCTCGGGGTTATGGCGTAAGGGCGAACGACCTGGTCACGGCGAAAGTGGGCCGTGGCGAGTGAGCCGACGCCACAAAACTGCAACGTTGCGCCAGCCCTGCCGGACATTGCGTTGAGCTGCTCGCGCAGGGCTTCTCCTAGGGCAAAAAGGTCGGCGGCCTCTGCGGCGGTAAACACCTCTCCCATTGCGGCGATCCCTGCGGCCATGGACATCACGTTGTTGTTGAAGGTGCCCGCGTGAGGCACCTTGGAGACGAAAATCTCCATGATCTCGTGCCGCCCACCGAAAGCACCGAAGCTCATGCCCCCGCCGATATATTTCCCTAGAGTGGTCATGTCAGGCAGGATACCGAGACGCTCCTGCAGACCGCCTCCCGACATGCGCGAGGTCATCACCTCGTCGAATATCAGGATCGCGCCGACGCCGCGTGCAGCTTCGGCGATGGCAGCCAGGAAGGTAGGCTCGGCAGCAATACAGCCCCCGCTACCCAGCATCGGCTCCACTATGACCGCTGCAAGCTCGCCTGCTGCCGAGCGGATGGCGGCCACGGTGCCGTCGATGTCGTTGTAGTCACATAGCGTCACCGGCAACGGGGCGGTGATCGGGCTGGAACCGGTCGCAGGGTAGTACAGGAGGCTGCCGTGATAGCCGCCGCGAAACGCAATGATGCGATTGCGCCCCGTCACCACCTGCGCGGCGCTGAGCGCGATCAGGTTGGCCTCGGTGCCACTGTTCGTGAAGCGGATCATGTCAATGGACGGAAATCGGCTGCAGAGGATTCTTGCAAATCGCTGCTCGGCCTCCCCCACTGCGGCGAGACTTAGTCCCCGCGCTAAAGCGTCGTGTAGGGCCGCACGAATACGGCTATCGCTGTGACCAAAAAGACCGGCGGTGTATTCCCCACATAAGTCCAGATAGATGTTGTCATCGACGTCCCAAAGACGGCAGCCCTCGCCGCGCGCCATGGCGGTCGGAAAAGGCGCGTAGGCGAGCACACTCCGGGTGTTTCCACCAGGGAGAACTTTTACCGCCTCGCGATGCAGCGCCGCACTCTTGGGGCGCTTTGCAGCGTAGCGCTCTCGGGTTTCGAGCAGGGCGGCGTCGAGGGAGGAATTCTGGTGGGCAGGATTCTCGATCATAAATGATTCCGTGCGAATTGCGAAATTTGAGATCAAGAAAATAGCACATCTGTGATCTCGTCAAGTCCGCATTCTCGCTCGCCGGACCGATGGGAGGATCTGGAAATGCGTTTCTACAAAGACAGCATTTGCCGACAGAGGCGCCAGTTTTCCTCCGACGCCTCCGCGACAGTGTGCCGAAAAGCGACAATGAACGGGCGAGCAAAAAGGAGGTAAACAAGGTGACACGGTAGCGATGTCTGAGGTTTTTGGGGCAGAGACAGACATGGCACAGAGCTAAAAAAACGCGGTGAAAGTGCCTAGCCGCCGTCAAGTGATTTCCACAATGCCGGCAAAGCTCGCCGGTTTCGACGTCGCTGTCGCTGTCGCTAACGCGTCGTGCGCAAAGGCAAAGATCGATTGTGAGATCAATTCACAAGAACGGGATGGTCTTCTTCCCGGATGCATGAAAAAAAGTTTACGCGATCTTAGCTCAGGCTAGCGTTTTGCAAGGCCGCCTTTGACGCGGCCTTGGGCGATTAAGGATGGGCGGTGATTAGCCCGCTATTGCCTTTATGGCGAGGGCGCGGATGCCGCCCTGCCCCAGGACAATCGTCAATATCTCGAAAGGATGATGTGTATGGGGCGCGCCGAAGCACAGTGGCGGCATCTGCCTGACGAATACGGCGGATGGGATGGCGTCTTCCGAGGCAACTGCGATGCTCGAAACTTTAGCCGAATTCGTAGAACGAGACCGAAGCGACGACATGATCGACAGCACCGCTGTGCCTGGATTAGGGTCGCTCACGACAAAGCATCCTACCCCGCCAAGACTGCTGTATTTTCGAGACCTCGGGTACATTCCCCCTCCGGCCGCGCTGGAGCATTCATTCGCTGAACCTATAGTCTCTATTTAAACTAACAATTTGCTGAATAACCAGGGCGCGTATACGAAAACTGCACGTTACAGATCAATCAGCTAATCAACAACGGGGAAACTGATGTCTCATTGCATTTCACGGATTGCTATGCGTTCCGCATTCGTACTTGGGCTAGCATTCGCTGTGACGCTACCTGCGGCTGCCGATGACCTGGCTTCGATCCAGGAAGCCGGCAAACTCAGCGCGGCGATGTCGGGGCAGTATCCGCCTTTCAGCATGATCGACGAGCAGAACCAGCTCGTTGGTTTTGATGTGGACATCGCCAATGCAATTGCCAAGCGGCTCAACGTAAACGCTGTGGCCGTCAGTACGGCTTGGGATGGGATCATTCCAGGTCTCTTGTCAAAAAAGTACGATTCTATTGTCGGTTCTATGGCCATCACCAAAGAGAGGCAGAAAGTTGTTGACTTCGTCGGACCCTACTATCGTGATGGCCGCGGCGTGTTTGTGTTAGATAGTTCAACGACGAAAAGGATGGCTGATCTCAAAGGCAAGACGATCGGCGTAACCCTTGGCGAGACGCATGAGAAATGGGCCCGCGAAACGGGTGGCTGGACGATACGCACCTACAAGGGACTTCCTGAACTTGTGCTCGAGCTAAAGGCCGGGCGCATCGATGCTGTTGTGGTCGACTACATCGCACTGCTGGCCGTGATCAAGCAAACTGGCGACCCAATTCACATGCTCGACACTCCAAATATCGAAGGCGGCAGTGTCGGCATCGGCATAGCGATTCGGAAGGACAATCCCGACCTCAAGGCTGCGATGCAGAAGGCCCTCGACGACATGATGGCCGATGGCACGTATGCGGCCATTGCGACGAAGTGGATCGGACGCGACATTCGTTGATCGCGAATTAAACGCTGGCCGATTGATGACCAGCTTTCAATGGGAGCCCACATTGGACATTGCCCTGGTTGAGAGGGTTCTTCCCTATTTCTTGGAAGCGGCCGGCATGACTGTCGCGATCTCGCTTCTGTCCTTCATTCTGGGGATGATCCTCGCCGCAACGCTGACCGCAATGCGTCTGTCGCCTAGCCGCACTCTACGCTCCATTGGCTCCATCTATGTCAGTATCTTTCGCGGCACCCCATGCCTCGTTCAGCTGTTCTTGCTTTACTTCGGAGGCCCGCAGATCGGCATCAATCTTTCACCCTTCACTGCGGGCTGGATAGGCCTGGGCATAAACATCGCGGCTTATATGGCAGAGTCCATGCGCGGCGCGATCCTGGCCGTCGATAAAGGACAGAGCGAAGCAGCCCGGACCATCGGTTTTGGCCGCATTCGCACCATGTGGCTGGTGATCTTGCCACAATCTGCACGGCTGATGATCCGCCCGCTGGGTGTTAACACGGTGGCCCTGATCAAGGGGTCTTCGTTAGTTTCGGCGATTTCAGTGGTGGATTTAGCCTACACCGCGCAACGCTACATTTCCTCTACGTTCAGGCCGTTCGAGATCTTTGCGGTTGCTGCTCTTCTCTACATGTTGATCATCGTCGCCGTATCAATGCTGGTGCGTCTGGCCGACCGACGCTTTGCGATCGATTGAGGAACATCGATGGAGGGTCTGGATCTTTTCGTTCTGATAGAATATCTGCCCCTTCTGGCAGAGGGGGCATTGTGGACAGCACTCATCTCGATGCTGGCAGGGCTTTTGAGCTTCGGCATGGGCATCGTCTTTGCGGTGGCCCTGCTTTACGCTCCCGCCGGCGTACGCGCTCTAGTCGCTGGCTTTATGTGGCTGTTCATGGGCACGCCCCTGCTCCTGCAACTCTTTCTGATCTATTTCGGACTGGTGCAGATTGGCATCGATATTCCTGCCATCTGGTCAGGGGTGATCGGTCTTGGGCTTCACTATGCGGTCTACAATGCAGATATTTTGCGCGCCGGCATTACGAGTATTGACAAGGGACAAACCGAAGGCGCCCGTTCGCTTGGTTTCGGCCGACTGGGCACCTTGAGCTATGTTGTGGTGCCTCAAGCGGTGCGACTGACCCTGCCTCCTATTGGCAGCAATATGATCGCATTGTTGAAGGAATCGTCGCTGGTGTCCGTAATTGGTGTCGCGGAATTGGTGAACGCGGCCCAGCTCGGTATTTCCTCCACCTTCCGCCCCTCTGAGTTCTATATATTCGTGGCTGTTGTCTACTACCTGCTCAACCTGATTCTCGAAGGCGTGCTGGCGCTGATTGCAAAGCGCGTGGAGGCAACACGATGACAAACATTAACCCCATGGTCGACGTGCGCAATGCACGCAAATCATTTGGCAATTTGGAAGTGCTGAAAGGGATCAATTTTTCGGTCGCTAAAGGGCAGATCATTGCGCTGATCGGCCCTTCCGGTTCCGGTAAATCGACCCTGCTGCGATCGATCAATCAGCTCGAAACGCTGAACGCAGGCGAGGTATGGCTCGACGGCGAGCGGGTCAATCTGGATATCCGAGGCATCGCGTATGAGCGCCATATCAACCTTGTGCGCCAGCGGATGGGAATGGTGTTTCAGCATTTCAATCTATTCCCCCACCTGAGTGTGCTGGAGAACATCAGCCTGGGACCAATCAAGTTGAAGGGCATGGCCAGAGCCGAGGCGCGCGAGCTGGCCTGCGACCTGTTGGCCAAGGTTGGGCTGGTGGACAAGGTGGATGCGTATCCCTCGCGGCTATCTGGTGGGCAGAAGCAGCGCGTGGCAATCGCCAGAGCGCTGGCTATGAAGCCAAAGGTGATGCTCTTCGACGAGGCCACTTCAGCGCTCGATCCCGAACTGGTCGACGAGGTCAACGCGGTGATGAAGCAACTCGCCGCCGAACACATGACTATGCTCATTGTCACCCACGAGATGCGTTTTGCCGCAGAGGTTTCCGACCACGTTATCTTCATGGATGGCGGCCGAGTGGTCGAGGAAGGTTCTCCCGTTCAGCTCTTCCGCAGCCCTCAGCAGGAACGCACTCGACAGTTCTTGCGAAAGCACCTATCCGCCTAAACCTTTGTCGTACCCTTATACGAAATGTCCTCCGTCAATGCCGGAACGGTTCATTTGATAGGTGGCTGTCATTCGAGATCGGTTAACTGCGATCCTGATGGGTCGGCTGAACATCCATGTTCCGCTGAATCGTCTGGTCAGCAACCCGGCCGAACGTTTCAGCAAAATTCCGGCGTGTCGCATCCGAGGCGGTATCCTGGGTGGCGAGTGTCGAGCTCTGTGGAACAGCCATGTCGATCCCCGTCCCGATCAGAGCGATGAGCACGGCTGAGCCGAAGGTTCGGAAATAATGGTTGTTCACCTTGTCGAGGTTCAAGCATCGCTGGCTCTACTTGAACTGCGGACACGGATCGCTCGGGTGGACGCTCTCCATGGCAACTGCGGTGAAATTGGCTGCAGAAATTCCTCGCCTGTCCCGATAGCATCAATGATCATCACCGGCTAAGAATCAAGTGACGGTTACACTCAAGTCTCATGGGCTCATTGAAAAAGTTTTGCCAGCCACAGGCCCCTCGTTCGAAGAGATTTTGGAGTGCCACTGCATCCCCCTCAGCGGCAGCCCGAGCCAAGGGACAGAGAACCACGACAACCATCAAAGCAGGAATTCGCAGCCTATCTGACGTCAGTTGTGTCTTTCGAACTCAACAACGACCACATCGGCGCGACATAAACCGTCACCGAACGGCTCTCGTCGACCGCCCGCAGCGAACGTACTTATGGAACTTTGATTAGTTGCAATGAAAGCAACGGCACAGTGTGGATGTGCACCGGATACCGTATGTGTCATCATGGCGAGCATACGAGTGTGATCGGCATACATGGAAAACCATTCCAACACTGTCGCCCACCTAGACGAGCTTGGTGAGGCGTCGTGTACCGTCAGACAGACGAGCCGCGTTCCACCCTTCGCAAACGGATATCCGACGGGGTTTATCGCCTTGGTGCTAGCAAGCGCAGTCAACGAGGGCTGCTGCCCTTGCGTTACCAACCGAGGGTGTCGCATTTGACGCCATTTTCTGCGAGTGCAGAACCCTAAAACCGCATCCTGGCCTGATGTTGACGGGCCGACAATTATCGTAGAAAACCAATCTAAATCGGTTCAGCTCCTTCCGCAGCGGAACTCAGCCCAGCCAGATTAGGAATCATGGACCGTCAGAAAAAGCCGACCAGGCAACGCAGATCTGGAGGCAAGGGCAACAACGTCAAGGCGGACCTGATCGCCGTCGTCGTCGCGATGAACAACAGCGTTCCTTGCGTTCTCACCATCCCGCAGGCAAACGCTTTGCCGTCAGGTCCGTTCGAACTCGCTCACCGTTCGCTGCAGTCCGGCCTCAGGGGATGGGTCGAACAACAGACCGGCTACCCGCTCGGCTATATCGAACAGCTCTACACCTTCGCCGATCGCGACCGGATTGGCGCCGAGGAACGCGTAATCTCGATCAGTTATCTCGCGCTCACGCAAGCCGACGATGCGGGCGCCGCAGCCAGGCGATCCTGGGCAAGCTGGTACGACTATTTTCCATGGGAGGATCATCGCTCCGGCGCGCCGGCGGCAGTGCTGGAACATCTGCTGCCACGCCTCAGGGAATGGGCGGATAGCGCTGACGAGAAGGCCATGCGGCTCGATCGCCGGCGTCGCACGGCTGTCGCCTTCGGCTTCGACGGCCGGTCATGGAACGAAGAGTTCGCGCTGCAGCGCTATGAGCTTCTCTACGAGGCAGCGCTTGTGGAGGAAGCGATACGCGGTAGACCTTCAGCCGCACTTACTCCGGTAGCGGGCAAATCGATGATCGCCGATCACCGCCGCATCCTGGCAACGGCTATTGCGCGGCTGCGCTCCAAGATCAAATACCGGCCCGTCGTGTTCGAGCTGATGCCGCCGCTCTTCACGCTCTTGCAGCTCCAGCGAACCGTTGAAGCGCTTTCCGGGAGGCTCATCAACAAACCAAACTTTCGCCGGCTCATAGAGCAGCAGGAACTGGTGGAGAAAACCGGGGAGACGACCACTGAGACCGGCGGCCGACCGGCGCAGCTCTACTGCTTCCGCCACGACATTCTCGATGAGAGGCCAGTCGCTGGGACAAAATTGCCGCTTATGCGGGCTTGACATCTCTTATAGTCACAACGGATATATAGGTCTTATATTCTTGTAGACTATAACTGGAGGCTCGATGAGCGCCATCCTGCCTTCAGGCGCGTCGCTGTACGACCGCGTTCGCCACTTTGTCCCCCCGATCGAATGGCCGGTTTTTGCCGAGGACATCGAGGCCATTCTCGACCTCAAGAAGCAGCGCAACGCCGTCATCCTGGCGCACAACTATCAAACGCCAGAGATATTCCACTGCGTTGCCGACATCGTCGGCGACAGCCTGGCGCTGGCCCGCAAGGCAATGTCGACCGAAGCCGACGTCATCGTGCTTGCCGGCGTGCATTTCATGGCGGAGACGGCGAAGCTGCTCAATCCGCAAAAGACGGTGCTCATTCCCAACCTGCGCGCTGGCTGTTCGCTGGCCGACTCGATTACCGCCGAGGATATCCGGCTGCTGCGGCAACGCTATCCGGGCGTGCCTGTCGTCACCTATGTCAATACGTCGGCCGAGGTGAAAGCCGAGTCCGACATCTGCTGTACCTCAGGCAACGCGAAGGCCATCGTCGAGTCGCTTGGTGTTCCCCAGGTGATCATGCTGCCGGACGAGTATCTGGCGAAGAATATCGCCGCCCAGACCGATGTGAAGATCATCGCCTGGAACGGGCATTGCGAGGTGCATGAGCGCTTCACGCCGGCCGATATCAGGGAGTTGCGCGAAAGCCATCCCGGTGTGATCGTGCTCGCACATCCCGAATGCCCGCCAGACGTGGTGTCTGAAGCCGATTTTTCCGGGTCGACCGCTGCCATGTCCGACTATGTCGGACGACAAAAACCGCCTCGCGTCGTGCTGCTGACGGAATGCTCGATGAGCGACAATGTCGCGATCGAGCATCCCGAGCTCGAGTTCATCCGGCCCTGCAATTTGTGCCCGCACATGAAGCGGATAACGCTCGCCAACATCCGCGAGGCTCTGGAACAAAACCGGCATGTCGTGAGCATCGATCCCGAGATCGCCGGCCGGGCACGGCTCGCCGTCGAGCGGATGCTGGCCGTATGAACGCGGACGTCCGCAGCTTCTTCGGTCGGCCTATTGTCATCGGCGGCGGCATTGCCGGGCTGATGACGGCGCTTCACCTGGCGCCCGAGCCGGTGCTTCTCCTGTCCAGGACGCCGCTGGGAGCCGACGCTTCGAGCACGTGGGCACAGGGCGGCCTGGCTGCCAGCCTCGGCGATGACGACAATCCGGCGCTGCACCTGGCCGACACGCTCGCCGCCGGCGATGGGCTGTGCGACGCGGACATGGCAAGTCGCATCCTGCACGCGGCGCCCGGCGCGATTGAAACGCTGGAGGGCTTTGGGGTCCGTTTCGACCGCACGCCGGCAGGGAAAATACGCCTTGGGCTGGAGGCCGCGCATGGCCGACGGCGCATCGTTCATGCCGGCGACGACGGGAGCGGACGCGAGATCATGAGTGCCCTTGTCGCGGCCGTGCGTTCCACTCGCTCGATCGTGGTCGTGGAAGGCGTGGAGGCGCGACGGCTGGCCGTGGACGAGAATGCTGTGCGGGGCGTCTGGGCAAGCTCTTCAATGGGTCCCGTGTTCTTCGGTACGGGACGGGTCGTTCTCGCGACCGGCGGGATTGGCGGGCTGTTTTTCGACACAACCAATCCGTTGGGCAGTTGCGGACAGGGCCTGGCACTTGCAGCCCGCGCGGGTGCTGTCCTTGCCGATCTCGAATTCATCCAGTTCCACCCGACAGCGCTCGACGGGCCGGACCGTCCGCTGCAACTCATCAGTGAAGCGGTTCGCGGTGAAGGCGCTGAGATCGTCGATGAAACAGGCCACCGCTTCCTTGAAGGATTACAAGGTGCGGAACTCGCGCCGCGCGACGTTGTAGCGCGAGCGATCTGGAAACATCTTTCGAAAGGCCACCGCGTCTTTCTCGATGCGCGGGAAAAACCCGGCACGGCGTTCGCGCGGCAGTTTCCGACGATCGCCGCAGCCTGCCGCGATGTCGGCATCGATCCGGCACATGACCTCATTCCCATCCGCCCCGCCCAGCACTACCACATGGGTGGTGTTGCCGTGGATGGCGCCGGTCGCACTTCTGTTTCAGGCCTTTGGGCTTGCGGCGAAGTCGCCTCGACGGGGTTACACGGCGCCAACCGGCTTGCCAGCAACTCGCTGACCGAAGCCGTGGTGTGCGCGCGCTGGGTCGCCGAAAGCCTGGCAGGAACCCCTGTCTTGCGAACAAGGCCGGCGACTGCAAACGATTATCCTTCGCCCGATCCGAGGGCCGTGCGGCCTCTCCTGTCGCGCGCGCTCGCCATCGTGCGGGACGGCGAGGTCTTGAAATCAACCGCACGCGCTTTATTGCCGCTCGCCGAGGCCAATGACGCGGCATCGGATCCGGCGGCTGTCGGGCTGATGATGACGGTCGCCGCTTTGTCGCGAGAAGAAAGCCGTGGCGCCCACTACCGCCCCGACTTTCCCCATCGTGAAGCCATTGCCAGACGTAGCGAACTCACTCTCGCCGATGCCTTGGCGGCAGCGCGGGAACTCGCAGACGTCCCGAGCCTCGAGGGGGTCAGGTGATGAAGCTCGCACCACTTCCCACGGTCATGCTGGAGCCTCTTGTCCGGGCAGCTCTTCTGGAAGACCTTGGCAGAGCCGGCGACGTGACCACGGACGCAGTCGTGCCGAAAGAACAACATGCGAGGACCGTGCTGGCGGCGCGCCAGTCGGGAGTTGTTGCCGGCCTCGATCTGGCGATCCTTGCTTTCCGGCTGATCGATCCTGACGTCGAAATCTCCGTGGAGCGAGCAGACGGTAGCGAAGTCTCGCAAGGAGAGGTCATTGCAACGGTGAGCGGTCCCGCCCGGGCCATTCTCACAGCCGAACGGACGGCACTCAATTTTCTGTGCCATTTGAGCGGTGTCGCCACGGCAACCGCATCGATCGTCACCGCGGTTCGCGGACATGGCGCGAAAATCGTCTGCACGCGCAAGACTACGCCCGGATTGCGGGCGCTGGAAAAATACGCCGTGCGCGCAGGAGGTGGCGCCAATCACCGCTTCGGCCTCGACGACGCCATCCTGATCAAGGACAACCACGTTGCCATGGCCGGCGGAATTCGACCTGCCATTGAGCGGGCGCGCATGAGCGTCGGCCACCTTGTGAAGATCGAAGTCGAAGTCGATACGCTGGCCCAGCTGGAAGAGGCCCTAGCGCTTGCCCCTGACGCCATCCTGCTCGACAACATGTCGGTTGCCGAATTGCGGCAGGCGGTGGCGATGGTCGCCGGCCGGGCGATCACCGAAGCATCGGGCAGTATCACCGCCGCAACTGCGCCAGCCATCGCCGCCACCGGCATCGATCTGATCTCCATCGGCTGGCTGACCCACAGCGCGCCGATCCTGGATATCGGACTTGATTACCGGGACTCATGATCGACTGACAAACGGACGGCAGCGGGCTGATAAGCCTTCCAGTCGCCGTCAATCCGCCGGCAAAGAAGCCGTAACGCCGGAACCAAGGGAACAGGACAGGAATGTACGCATCGAATTCGACGAAGACATTGCCACAGGCTCAAGCCACAGACACAGGGATGTGGACCCTGGAGAAGGCTCGGGCGCTTCACGATGCTCCGTTCAACAATCTGCTGTTCCTCGCTCAAACCGTCCACCGCGAGAATTTCGATCCCAACAAGGTCCAGCTCAGTCGCCTTCTCAGCATCAAGACGGGCGGCTGCCCTGAAGATTGCGGCTATTGCAGCCAGTCGGCGCATCACGAAACCGGCCTGAAGGCATCGAAGCTGATGGAGGTCAGGCGCGTCATCGCCGAGGCGACCAAGGCACGTGACGCCGGCGCCACCCGCTACTGCATGGGGGCTGCCTGGCGAAACCCCAAGCCGCGCGACATGGATGCAGTGGTGGCGATGGTCGAAGGCGTCAAGGCGCTCGGCATGGAGACCTGCATGACCCTCGGCATGCTCGATCTTGAGCAGGCCGCTCGGCTGAAGCAGGCGGGTCTCGACTACTATAATCACAACATCGATACCTCGGAACGCTACTACAGCGAGATCATCAGCACGCGCAGCTTTGCCGACCGGCTCGATACGCTCGAACAGGTTCGCCAATCCGGCATCAAGGTCTGCTGCGGCGGGATTGTCGGCATGGGCGAAGAGCCGGTGGACCGGATCGACATGCTGGTGACGCTGGCCAATCTGCCGGAGCACCCCGAAAGCGTTCCGATCAACATGCTGATCCCGATACCCGGCACCCCGCTTGCCGAAGCCAGGCCGATCGAGCCGATCGAATTCGTGCGCGTCATAGCACTGGCCCGCATCATGATGCCGAAATCGCATGTGCGCCTTTCCGCCGGCCGCACCGCCATGACCGACGAGATGCAGGCGCTGTGCTTCTTTGCCGGCGCCAACTCGATCTTCGTCGGCGACACGCTGCTGACGGCGGATAATCCCGGCGAAGACAAGGATAGCCTTCTCTTCCGCCGCCTCGGCATCGAGCCGATGGCAGTCGAGACGCAATGAACGGGACACCGCTTGCCCGCTACGAGGGAACCTTGCAGGGACTGGCGCGCAGGGACCGGCTACGCACACTTGCGCCGCGCGCCGGGCTCGACTTTTCGTCGAACGACTATCTCGGGCTTGCAGGCTCCAAAAGGCTGGGCGAGGCGGTTGCGGCGGCGATTGCGCGGGGCACGCCGGTGGGCGCCACCGGGTCGCGGCTGTTGCGTGGCAATGCGCCGGAACACGAGCAACTGGAGGCGGACGCAGCGGCGTTCTTCGGAACCGAGCGCGCGCTGTTCTTCGGCAGCGGCTACATCGCCAACTTCGCTCTCCTGACTGCCCTGCCGCAGAAGGGAGACCTGCTGATCCTGGACGAAATCGCCCATGCCAGCATGCATGAGGGCGCGCGGGCAGGACGCGCCAAGTTCAAGCTGGCCGCGCACAACAACGTCGGTGCTTTCGAGGATGCGATCACGCGCTGGCGCGCCGAAGGTGGCCTGGGCCGTGTCTGGATCGCCGTCGAAAGCCTCTACAGCATGGATGGCGACCACGCGCCTCTTGCGAGCCTGATGGCGCTTGCCGATCGGCACGAGGCATTCATGGTCGTCGACGAAGCGCATGCCACCGGCGTCTGGGGACCGGCTGGCCGGGGGCTGGCCGCCACATTCGAGGGCCGCGACAACATCGTGGCACTCCACACATGCGGTAAGGCGCTTGGAGCCTCCGGCGCACTCGTCACCGGACCGCGAACGCTGTGCGACTATCTCGTCAACCGCTGCCGGCCATTTATCTACGCCACCGCGCCATCGCCGCTGATGGCCGTCGCAGCGCGCGAAGCGCTCGCCACGCTGTCCGACGAGCCGATGCGCCGCGTTCGGCTGCAGGAACGCGTTGCCTTGGCGGGCAGGCAGTTAGCCGAGCGGTGTGGCGTGACGCCCAGCGGCTCGCAGATCCAGCCATTCCTCATCGGCGACGTCGGGCGCACCATGGTGGTGGCGGCGGGACTGCAGACACGCGGCTTTGACATCCGCGGCATTCGTCCGCCGACGGTGCCGGAGGGCACGTCGCGCCTGCGCATTTCGCTGACGCTCAACGTCGACGACGCCGACATTTCTGCCATGGTCGAGGCGCTCGTTGAGGTGTTGGCCCAAACATGACCGGAGGCGGCATGACCCAACGCATCGTCATCACCGGAACCGACACCGGAATTGGCAAGACCGTGTTTGCGGCCGGGCTCGCCGGCCTGCTCGACGGTTTCTACTGGAAGCCGGTGCAATCGGGCCTCGACGGCGAGACCGACAGCGAGGTCGTTGCCCGGCTTACCGGCTTGCCCTTAGAGCGCGTGCTGCCGGAAGCCTACCGCTTGAAGAGCCCGCTGTCGCCGCATCGTTCGGCCGAGATCGACGGCGTCGCGATCAAGGCTGCCGATCTTACTTTTCCCGTCCTGCCGACGCCGCTCGTCATCGAGGGCGCGGGCGGGCTGATGGTGCCGCTTAACCGGCACACAAGGTTCATCGACATCTTCGCTGAGTGGCGGCTGCCGGTCATTTTGTGCGCCCGCACCACGCTCGGCACCATCAACCACACGCTGCTGTCGATCGAGGCCCTGCGGGCGCGCTCCATCCCGCTGGCAGGAATCGCTTTCATCGGCGATGAGATGGCCGACACGCAACGGACAATCGTGGAAATTGGCGGTGTACCGCAGCTCGGCAGGCTTCCGCTGCTCGATCCGCTGACGGGCAAAACGCTGAGAGACGCGATGATTGCCGGCTTCGACCTCGCTTTGATTGCCGGAGGGCAATGATGCCGCAGTCCCGAGTTTGGCACCCCTTCACCCAGCACGCGCTCGAGCATTCGATCCCCGAAATCGTCCGGACCGAAGGCGCCTATCTCCACAAGGCCGACGGCGCGCGCATCCTGGACGCCATTTCCTCCTGGTGGGTCGTCACCCATGGCCACCGCCATCCCCGCATCATGAAGGCGATCGAGACGACCGCGTCGAGCCTCGATCAGATCATCTTCGCCGGCTTCACCCACGAGCCGGCCGAACGCCTGGCCAAGGCGCTTGTCGGCCTCGCTCCCGCCGGCCTCGACTGGGTGTTCTATTCCGACAGCGGTTCGACCTCGGTCGAAGTCGCGCTGAAGATGGCGCTCGGTTACTTCCGCAACATCGGCGCACTGCGTTCGCGCATCGTCGTCATGGAGCACAGCTATCATGGCGACACGATCGGCACGATGAGCGTCGGCGCTCGCGGTGTGTTCAACGCCGCCTACGAACCCTTGCTGTTCGAGGTCGACACCATCCCCTTCCCGGCCGCGGGACGCGAACAAGAGACGCTGGATCGTTTTGAGGCCGTCAGCCGCGACCGGCGCGCCGCCGCGCTGATCGTCGAGCCGCTGGTGCTCGGCGCCGGCGGCATGCTGATGTATCCTGCATCGGTTCTGACCGAATTGAAGAAGATTGCCGAAGCCTCCGGCACGCTGCTGATCGCCGACGAGGTAATGACCGGCTGGGGGCGCACCGGAACCATGTTCGCCTGCGAGCAGGCGTCGATTTCTCCAGATATCCTGTGCACCTCGAAAGGCTTGACCGGCGGCATCATCCCGCTGGCCGCAACGCTTGCCACCGATGCGATCTTCCAGGCTCATTATTCCGAGGACCGCACGAAGACGTTCTTCCACTCCAGTTCCTACACCGCCAATCCGATTGCCTGCGCGGCAGCACTTGCCAATGTTGAGATCTGGCGTGACGAGCCGGTGGCCGAGCGTATCGCGGCCCTGAGCGTGAGACAGGCCGCCGGGCTTCGGCGCTTTGGCGACAATCCCTACCTCGCCGACAGCCGGGCGACCGGCACGATCGCGGCCCTCGATCTGCGCACCGGCTCTGCCGGCTATCTGGCCGAGATCGGACCGAAATTGCGCGCCTTCTTCCTCGAGCGCGGCCTTCTCGTGCGCCCGCTCGGCAATGTCCTCTATCTTCTGCCGCCCTATTGCATCACCGGCGAGGAACTGGACGGGCTCTATGACGCCATCGAGGAGGCCGGCGAACGCTTCGGCTTAAAGCCATGAGGAGATCGTCGCGCCTTCTCGGCTTTGGTCATCATGCGCCGTCGCGCAAGGTGGAGAATCCGGAAATCGAAGACCGTCTCGGGCTCGAACCCGGCTGGATCGAGCGGCGGACCGGGATACGCTCGCGCTTCTGGGCAAACGACGAAGACACGCTGTCGGGCCTTGCCGCGCATGCCGGTGACATGGCGCTGGCGAGCGCCGGCATCGACCGTGGCGACATCGGTCTTTTGTTGCTCGCCACCTCGACACCCGACCACCTGCTGCCGCCCAGCGCGCCGCTGGTCGCCCACCGGCTTGGGCTGGGGCGTGCGGGCGCGGTCGACCTGACCGGCGCCTGCGCCGGCTTCATCTATGCGCTGATGTTCGCCGACGGCTTCACCCGCCTGCATGGCAAGGCGGCCCTTGTGATTGCCGCCAACATCCTCAGCCGCCGCATCAACCCGGCCGAGCGCGCCAGCGCCGTGCTGTTTGCCGATGCCGCCGGCGCCTTGGTGATTGGTCCCTGCAATGACCCGGACCGGGGCATTCTCGGCGCATCGGTGGATTCCGACGGCTCTCGCTACGGGCTGATCCAGATTCCCGCCGGCGGAAGCAACACGCCGTTTCACAGCGACCTAGACCTGAGGCAGACCCGGATGACGATCACCGACGGCCGTGAAGTGTTCGGCAAGGCCGTCGAGATGATGACCGCCTGCTCGAGAGGTGCGCTCACTGCAGCCCAAATGCGGCCGCAGGATATCGGGCGGTTTGTGCCGCACCAAGCTAATGCCCGTATTTTCGATGGGGTCGGGCGCAACCTCGGCATTGCCGATCACGCGATCGTCAAGACGATCGCCGAATATGGCAACTCTTCCGCCGCAACGATCCCGCTCTCGCTCTCGCTCGCCCATCGCACGGAGCCCTTTCGGCCGGGCGAGAGAATACTTCTGGCGGCAGCGGGTGCGGGCCTCAGCGGCGGCGCGCTCGTCGTCGGAATTTAGCCGAATAACTGGCTGCTCCGAGGGTGGCAGGATTCATGATGGAAAGGACAACAGACCATGCGAAAACTAGTCGCCGGCAAGCTGCACGGCATCTACGTCACCGAAGCGAACCTCAACTACCACGGTTCGATAACGCTCGACCCAGATCATTGCGAAGAAGCAGGGATCCTGCCCATGGAATTCGTGGAGATATGGAACAAGAATTCCGGTGCGCGGATTTCGACCTATGTCATCCTCGGTGAGCGCGGCTCACGATGCTGTATTCTAAACGGAGCAGCCGCCCGCACTTGCCAGCCCGACGACCAGATCATTGTCTGCAACTCCATTTATCTGGACGAAGCGCACATTACCTCACTGAAGCCGCTGATTGTCACGTTCGACCAGGACAACAATATACTCGATCGCCTAAGCTACTCCGTCGATCTCGACGCCGATGGCCGCTACACCTTCTCCATCCTTGACGAGACTGATCAGGCTTTGGCCATTCCTGCGCTGGTCTCCGGGGCGTGACACCCGCCGCACATGTGACATCAGTGTTCGTCAATTGGTGGCCTGCTCGCAAGGCCGAGCCTGGCGCGTTGGTCATCGGCAAAATGTTCGGCGGGCGACTGCGTCTTGAACCGATGAACTGTCAGTTCGCCGTCCTCCATAATATGAACCACCCATCCCCCACCGCAACGCTTGACGCGCACGTCGTTTGGTTCGCCAGCCACCATCGCCGCCCCTCATTTTCGTCGCCTTGGAACCGAGACTGGAAGTCGTTCCCCGCACAGCGAAAAACACGGGACCTTACGTAACGTCAAGCGCCGATTATTTGACAGCTGGCGCCTTATGGATTTGACGGCGACAGCGGCTCTGGCCCGGGCTATCCCGAGCCGGCCGCATCTTGCATTCGGATCGATTTAGATGACCCGATCTTGCACGTTAATGCTGTCTTAATTATCCACAGCTAATGTCAGTGAGAACGCGTATTCAGTTCGAGTAGCTCTGCAAAAAGCCCGCCGCTCTTGCCCCCAAGAGTGGCGGGTTTTTCGGTTGTGAACACTGACGCAGTCGGTGCGGATGCTGCCACAGCACAAGCGCCGTGGACGTCTTCCCTGCCCCCTTCCATCAATGTCGCGGCGCTCCTTTTCGGGGCGAAGGCTCGTCGAGGACGAAGCCGAACGCGCCAGCCGCCGGCTGGGCATCGGACACCTCCCCGAAGCACGAGCCTTGGCGCGCGGGTTCTCGTGGCAATCGTTTCCGGTCTCGACCAGATCGTTGCAGAGGAACAGGAGAACGCCTGTCCTACCGGCGAGTTCGATTCTGCTGCTTCACAGGCGGCCAGCTCTGCTCGCAGAGGGAGCCACTATCGAGCGTGCCGGATCGGCATTCTCCGAATGATCGCTTCCGATCTTCAGCGTAGAAGAGATCGAGAACAGGCTTGGCAGCGTTTCAGGTCAGGATCGCTCCCTCATGCTACATCGAGCAGCGATGCTGCCAACCGCGTTCGATCAATAGACGCAAGACGACGGGAAGCGTCGCTATTGACCGCAGTGCAAGACGAGCATCGCAACAGTCTTGCCGGGGCTTTATTGCTTTCAGCGGCAACCGCCACTATGTAGCGACACTTCGCCGCCTGTCTTTCAAGCCACCCGGAGAGTTTCATGACAGAAGAAGCCGACAACAACATCGACGTCCTCATCGAGCTCACCGCTGATGTCGTCTCAGCCTACGTCTCCAACAATCCGGTCCCGGTCGGTGAACTTCCTGCCCTCATTGGCCAGGTGCACGCGGCACTCAAGGGCACGGCCGGCGCCAATGTTTCTGCGGAAGTCCCGGAGGTTCTGAAGCCTGCCGTATCGATCAGGAAGTCGGTGACACCGGACCACATCATCTGCCTTGAGGACGGGAAAAGATTCAAATCGCTCAAGCGCCATCTGTCGAGCCATTATGGGCTGACGCCGGACGAATATCGCACCAAATGGGCTCTGCCGGCGGATTATCCGATGGTCGCGCCGAACTACGCCGCGGCGCGCTCGGCGTTGGCCAAGACGATGGGTCTTGGTCGCAAACCGAAAGAGCCGGAAACGCCGCCAGCGCCGGCAAAGCGGGCCCGCAAGATGGTCGCAGCTTGATTTCAGAAATCAAGGTTTTTTCTGGGCGCGCAGTGCCATCGGCATAATCTGCATCTGAACGGAATATGAAAAGGCGGGGTCTACCCGCCTTCCCTTTCAAGACAGCCTGGCTTGCCCAACAATTCGCGCGGGCTGCAGCATCCGCGGCTCAAGCCGTCCAGTCGAGCCCTGTGCTCGCCCGCCCTTGTCACGCGGCGAGACCTATCGCGTCCACCCGCTGTTGCCAGCAGGCGAGAGAAAAGTCAGCCGGCTTTGCTGAGGCTGCCGGCCGAGGACTTGCCGGTGCGCCGGTCCTGTTCGATTTCATAGTTGATCTTCTGGCCATCAGCGAGGGTAGAGAGGCCCGCTCGTTCTACAGCGGAAATGTGGACAAAAACATCCTGACCGCCATTGTCGGGTTGGATAAACCCAAATCCCTTGGTGCTGTTGAACCACTTAACCGTTCCAGTCGGCATATGCGTTTTCCTTTGTAACAATTGCAACGTGGGCAGGCCGTTAGGCCAGTCCCGATTCATAGCCGATACTTCTGCGTCAGGCGCAGCAAAAAAGGAAAAATTTGCAAGGCCCGGTTTGATCGGCCGCTGTAACTCCTCATGCACCGTCCAGCGCCCGCCCGTTGGGGCTCACGTTTCCGCGGCAGGTCCACCCGACCCAAGGGAAGCACGACTTTTCGTGAGCGGTGGTCCTATGCAAAAGCCACATGTGCGCAGTAGATGTCCATCCGGCCGGATAGGCCAAGAGCCTTCTGGGGAATCGACATTGCCGCTGCTGCCGCCTTTGATCCGCCACCTCAAATCTCCTGACCTTTTTGGCAGCCTTGACCGCCTGCCGGCGCTTGGCAAACCAGTCAGTGAGCGGACATTTGAGGTCCTCAACCCGTCGACCGGCGAAGTGCTGGCGGAGCTTCCCGACATGGGTGTCGAGGAGACGCGGGTTGCGGTCGACAAAGCCTATAACGCACAGCCTGGATGGGCGGCATTGACGGCCCGTGAACGCAGCGACGTTCTGTGGCGCTGGCATCAGCTGATAATCGACCACGGTGATGACCTTGCCGCGATATTAACCGCGGAGATGGGCAAGCCCCTTGCCGAGGCCAAATCGGAAGTGTCGCATGCGGCGGCCTACCTGCAATGGTACGCCGAAGAGGCTAACCGCATCTATGGCGAGACGATCTCCGCGCCATCGCCAGACCGGCGCTTGCTGGTGATCAAGCAGCCGATCGGCGTCGTCGGTACGATTACGCCATGGAATTTCCCGGCCTCCATGGTGGCGCGCAAGATCTCGCCGGCCTTGGCCGCGGGCTGCACGATCGTTTTGAAACCCGCTGAACAGACGCCGCTCGTTGCCGGCGCAATGTTCGCCCTTGCGCATCTAGCTGGCTTTCCCGAAGGGGTGGTCAACCTGATCTACGCTTCTGAAGGCGATGCCGTCGGCCGCGAACTCTGTACAAACCCCAGAGTCCGCAAGATCAGCTTCACGGGCTCGACCGAAGTTGGCCGGCTGCTCATGCGCCAGTGCTCGGACCAGATCAAGAAGGTCAGCCTCGAGCTCGGCGGCAATGCGCCTTTCATCGTCTTCGACGATGCCGACGTCGATGCGGCGGTAGACGGGGCTATCCAGGCCAAGTTCCGCAACGCCGGCCAGACCTGCGTTTCCGCGAACCGCCTTTACGTCCAATCGGGCGTTCACGATGAATTTATCGACAAATTCGTCGAGCGGGTCCGCCAGCTGCAGGTTGGTGACGGTTTCGATCCAGGTGTCGCCATCGGCCCGCTGATCGACAGGCAGGCACTCTCCAAGATCGAATCGCATATCGCCGATGCCGTCGCCAAAGGCGGTACAATTCGCTGCGGGGGCAAACGCATTGGCAAGGATGGCACATTCTTCCAACCGACGGTCCTCACTGAAGTCTCCAGCGAGATGACGATTGCGCAAGAGGAGACCTTTGGGCCATTGGCCCCGACCATTCGCTTCGACGATGCGGACCAGGTCGTACACGAGGCAAATGACACGATCTACGGCCTGGCCGCCTACTTCTATGCCTCGAACCTGCAGCGTGTCTGGCGTGTGGCCGAGGCCCTGGAATATGGCATGGTGGGCATCAATACGGGACGCATGTCATCGGAAGCCGCACCCTTCGGCGGGATGAAGCAGTCCGGCATTGGGCGGGAGGGTTCCCGGCACGGGCTCGAGGACTACCTCGAAATGAAATACCTCTGCATGGGCGGCATCTGAAGCATCCGCTTGCGAAATCGCGGAGCCGCCGGCGCAAGCGATCATCAAACCTGTGAAGCAAAAGTCGCACCTCGATGGGCGGCGGCTACGAACCCGCTGAAACCGTCGCATTCGTCACCTTGAGGTCAGCTTCGCGCCGACGCCCGCCCTTGTCCCGCAGTCAGGCAAGGTCGTCGCCTCGGGTGAGCGCGGCCCTGGAAAGCGTCGGGATACCGGACCTGGACAAGTGTTCACATCATCGTTCCAACAACGGTCGTCCCGGCGATGGTCAGTGAGCAGTTCCGGAGCATCCCAGCTTTCTTAATCGCTGCGAAGTATCTTTGCTTCAAGCGCGGCTGCCACGAAAGCTCTTCGAGCTGCTGCAGGATAAGCCTCACCGCGCAATACCTGCAGACAGGCATCCATCGCGGCCTTCCGTTTCACGGTCTGACGTTGAAGATCACGCAGCAAGATAGCGGCAGCATCATTGACCTCGAAGACGATCCGCTCTGAGCCGTGGTGGCTAACCTGAACAACGACTGGCCTCTCAAATCTGCTCAAGCCGGTCATGTCTGCGCTCCTGTGAGGCAAATAGCCTCGATCGCACCTTGGCCCGGCCGACGGTTCCGCTGCTCGCTGAACCTCGCCCCTCGCGATCCATGTGCGGTATCTGATTCATGGTGGGATTGCGCCGCTAATGTCGAAACCTGCTTCTGCTTTCGGCTATCCCTGAAAATCTCAACACAATGCCCCCTCGGCGTGCCAGGTGCCTATACCTGCACTTTTCCACGGCCCGACTTGCAGGCAGCGAGCCATTGCATGGCGGAAATTGCATCTTCCAATATGGCGGCCCGTTTCGCAAAGCCGAAAAAGGCGTTGCGCGCTGCGCTTACAGGTTTTCGCCCATCGTATGCATCATAGCAGGCCCTGACGGCGGCTTCGTGGATCAGGTCTCGGCGATCTTCTGGCCAGTCATTGAGGAAGTCGATAGCGTCCGCAAGGCTGGCAATTTCCTGGACGATGTAGGTTGCACGCTTCACGAAAACTGGGCTGCTGAAAGCTTCAGGCTTCATTGGTTCCTCCCGACCTGCTGAACGGCTGGTTTGCGTGAACACGCGCCTCATCGACACCCGCCGACGATTGCACAATGTGTTGTCAGGGCAATGACGGTTCAAGAGGAAAGCAGGCGGCTTTGGCAGACTAGCAGGCCGATTTCGCTGCCGCGGCTCCCGAAGGCCTCGCAAGAAGGCGATGGCCAGGCGTTTGCATGAGGAGCTTCAAGGGCCCGACAGCCGTGCTCGTCACACGCACGACCTCGATGAAGCCGTCTATCTCGGAAACGGATCGTCATCATGCATCCCCATCCTGCGGCGGATCGCCACGATGCTGCCGGTAACCCGCCTAGTCTGTCGCGACCTCCGATCCGAATTTCAGTGTGTCGTCGCATGGGCGCATCAGCCCTCCGTGACTGACGGCCGCGCCCCAGCTCAAAGCGTCGCCGACAATCGGCCGCTCTGGCCGGCATACCTACGCCGCAGGTCCCATCAACAGCATGAATCGGCCGCTTGTGATCGATTCCGAAAATGCGTTGGACGCGTCTAATGCACTCGGAAATATGGAAGCATGGATAGGAGCGGCCACCATCTTCATTGCATCCTGAAACTCCTGCGGCTTCGCCATGGGGCCGGCAAAGGCGACTGCGTGGGCGATATGATCGTCTTGGCATCACCCTGAAAGCTGGACAAGAGATCGCGAGCGCAGGCCCGGGTGCCGGCGGCGGGCCGCTTTCGTCGTGGCTTGGACAGCGGCAACGTTTCCGAAAACCTTTGGAGAATGCGTGGCGGCGGGTGGACGAAGGCGTGCGCTCCGCCTAGAGGACACTCGCAACTCCCCTAAGTCCGCGAGATCACCATGAGGCAGCCGCAGCGACCCTTTGTCGTCGAGTTCAAACAGAAGCGAGGGCTGGTGAAGCGGCCACAGTCGATCTGGGGCGGCATTGACTCGCTGCCATCGCCAACGAAGTCGCTGAGGTGAAGACGGAAGGTGCGATCGCTGAAGCAACCCCGCCGCCGACATTTTCCGAAGATGCTCGTTCTCAGCCCGTGCCAACCACCGTTGAGGCAGGCGTCATCGTGCCCGACGGATCGTCTCCCAAGCCGCTGGCGGTTGAGGATGCGCTGGTTCCCGAGGCACTGGACGCACAGACCGGAGGCAGACGAACCCGCAAATTAAAGCGCTGGCAGAAAGATGTCCCTTTGCCGCGAGGTCAACGATGGAAACGTCGCCTACCTTGGGTGCTCCGCCAAAGCCGGGCCCTGCAGTAGGTCCACCAGCACCCCGCCAACGTCGAAGACGAACAGCATGCCTCGTTCCCTCATTGCTGTGTGCCTCTGAACAGGAATTCGGCTGCACGCCGATTAAGTTCATGGCCTGGACGATGAGCGATAATGCGCAGCCGGAGCCGGTGGTTGATAGTATACAGATCTCCAAGTAGATCGACGAATCTTCTTATGAGTAGCGAATTCGTTTTCGTGCCTGAGAGTCGTCAGTATCGAATGAGAATCCCAAAGGATAAGCGCCTCGGAACTGAGGACCTCTGGTAGGCCGCGCAATCGGGATTTGGCTGCCTCTTGTAGAGGAATCCGGTCGAGCGGATCTCGGATAAAGGAACGCGCTGAAATTACCTTCTCAGGGACCATCGAGTTTAGACAGTTTTGAATACTGAACGCCGATCGGCATCGGATAGTCGATCGTACATTCCACTGAAAGGTGGTGTATCCCTTCCCGTCTCGACCATGGATTATATGGGGTTGCTGGATTGAAACCTATTCCCCGGAGAGGGGTCCGGCAGGAGACTAAGCTCGCTGCCGGGCCGTACGCCTTGGGAGGGCGATGGGGGTGATAGAATATGTGAGCTGGGCGGAACGGGACCCAAGTTAGAAAAGTTCGGGCGCAACAAACTCCTGCATTCAGCAAATAAGATCCTGGTTCCACCTTCCGAAACCGAGGCTCAAATCCCTATCGCCTCGTAGGCATCAGCAATGTGACGAATGGACGCCACATGGGCAGCAGTCCGGTAGTCACCCAGTTCAGGCCGCTCTTCGATGAGGTCTGCGATGCGCGCCCAGGTGCTGCGCATGACGTCCTCCAACCCGGAGCGAACAAGATCGATCTCTGCACCTCCTTCAAGAAACTCGTCGCGCATCTCGGCGGGAAATTCCTTGCCGGTCATGCGTTCAAGGGCGGCTGCGATCGTTTGATTGCGTCGCTCCCGACGGCGCCTTTCCATCAGGCCGAATGGGATGTGCGTCAGGTTTTTGACCCACTCGAAATAGCTGACGACCACACCGCCGGCGTTGACGTAGAGATCGGGAAGGATCGTCACTCCGCGCGAACGGAGGATCTTATCCGCCTCGAACGTGACCGGGCCGTTTGCGGCTTCCACAACTAAGTGGGCTTTGATGCGCTCTGCATTGTGCGAATGGATGGCATTTTCCATTGCCGCTGGAATGAGCACGTCGCATGGCTGTTCGATGCCGCTCATATCGCCGGCTAGCGACTTGCCTCCATCAAAACCAAGGACGCTGCCGGTCCGGATTTGATGCTGCTTGAGGGCCTCGATAGCCAGGCCCTCGGGGTTGGAGACACAGCCATCCCGTTCAGCGACAACAGTCACTCGAGCACCGTCGCCTTCAGACAGGAACTTGGCCGCGTGATAGCCGACATTACCGAACCCCTGGACGATCACGAGGGCGTTGTTGAGATCGCGCCGGCCTTTCAGTCCGTCAGTACGGGGATCCCGAAGGAAGCTCTGGATGGCGAACTGAACGCCCCGGCCCGTGGCCTCCGTTCTACCGGCGATTCCGCCCTTCGACAGGGGTTTGCCCGTGACGCAAGCACGCGCGTTGACCACATCGGTCGGATTGGCGCGGCGGAACTCGTCCACCATCCAAGCCATCTCCCGCTCACCGGTGCCGATATCGGGCGCAGGAACGTTGATGCCGGGGCCGATCAGGCCACGCTTGTTCAGTTCCTGGGTGAAGCGGCGGGTGATGCGCTCCAGTTCCTGTGGCGTCCATTCGCGAGGGTCGATCTTGAGCGCGCCCTTCGAGCCGCCGAACGGAACGTCGACCAGCGAGCATTTGAGCGTCATCAGCGCAGCAAGCGCCTCCACCTCCTCGGCATCGGCGTTCGGTGCATAGCGAATGCCGCCTTTCACCGGCTCGCAGTGCTCGCTGTGGACCGATCGCCAGCCAATGAAGCTGTACATACGGCCGCGCAGCCTGACGCCGAAGCGCACCGTGTAGGTCGAGTTGCATTGAATGATCCGCTCCGCCAATCCATCCGGCAGATCGAGGAACGTCATGGCGTGACGGAAATTATGGTCAACGCTCTCTAGAAAGCCAGCGGAATTGTCCTGCATCACGCACCTCTCATGGCTGGACGGTCGGCGCTCGCGTTCATGCGTTTGCTCGCGCAGTCCGCCGCGTGGTGATGCTTACGTCGCGGCCGGAACTTTCTTCCGCGATCTCAATTGGGGTTTTTGGTCTCACAGGCAACGAACGTTTTCCTTCTTGTGCGGGCAGGCGGAATAGCTTGCAGCTCTCGACCCTCTTGATGAGTAGCCGGACTTGCGAGGCGCAAGGTGTGAACCGAAAAGTTTCAGCGCTCTTAATCCTTGTGCTGCTTCGTTTGACCAATCTTTCAGTGGCCGAGGCACCTCTGGCCGGCGCTTGCAATAATGCACTACAAAACGCGATCGGCCGCCGCCTCTACGCTCGGATTTCGCCTGCGCAAAAGGCCAAGTCATGGCAGGCTGGGAGGTTCTCAACATCATGGCCCACCTTGGCAGGCCGGAGTCGCAGCGCGCCGCTTGAGTTCCACTGGTAGGGTATGAAAAGGAGCGACATCTGAATACCACCAAAAACCCTTAGACAGCCTCGAGGGCGATGGAAATTCCCTGGCCGACACCCACGCACATGGTAGCGAGCGCCCGCTTCTGGCCCGTCAGCTTCAGCTCCAGTGCCGCCGTGCCGGTGATACGGGCGCCCGACATGCCGAGCGGGTGACCGAGCGCTATGGCGCCGCCATTGGGGTTAACGTGCTCCGCATCCTCCGGAAGGCCGAGCTCGCGCAGCACGGCAATGCCTTGGCTGGCAAAAGCTTCGTTCAACTCCACCACATCGAAGTCGGTTGGCTTCAGACCGAGACGGGCGCACAACTTATTCGTGGCCGGCACCGGACCCATGCCCATGACGCGCGGCGGCACGCCCGCGGCAGCCCCGCCAACGACCCGCGCAATCGGCTCAAGCCCGTATTTGCGCACCGCCTCCTCTGAGGCGATGATGAGAGCGGCCGATCCGTCGTTGACGCCAGAAGCATTGCCGGGCGTCACCGTCCCATCCTTGCGAAACGGAGTTGGCAGCTTCGCCAGCTGCTCCAGCGTGGTGTCGGCACGCGGATGCTCGTCCTTGTCCACCATGACCGGGCCACCTTTCCGCTTCGGGACCGTCACGGGCACGATCTCCTGCGCGAAGCGACCCTTCTCCTGTGCTGCCGCCGCCTTAGTTTGAGAGCGCAGGGCGAAGGCATCCTGATCCTTGCGCGATACGCGGAACTCCTCGGCCACGTTCTCACCGGTCTCGGCCATCGAGTCGACGCCGTACTGACGCTTCATCAGCGGATTGATGAAGCGCCAGCCGATGGTGGTATCGTAGATCTCGGCGGCGCGCCCGAAAGCCGTCTCCGCCTTCGGTATGACAAAAGGTGCGCGCGACATGGACTCAACCCCGCCTGCAATCATCAGCTCCGCCTCGCCGGCCTTGATGGCGCGGGCGGCGGTGATCACCGCATCCATGCCAGAGCCGCACAGGCGGTTGAGGGTGGTGCCCGGGACGGAACGGGGCAGCCCTGCCAGCAGCAGGGCCATGCGGGCGACATTGCGGTTATCTTCCCCAGCCTGGTTGGCGCACCCGAAGATCACATCATCGACATCCTCGAAGTCGATCTTTGCGTGGCGCTCCGTTAATGCCTTCAGCGGCACCGCGGCGAGCTCGTCGGCACGCACGCTGGACAATGCGCCGCTGTAGCGGCCGATCGGCGTGCGGATATAATCACAGATAAAAGCTTCGCGCATTTCAGAGATCCGGAACGATCAGCTCGGCCACAGGGCGCTTAACAAGAAGCTCGGCCCCGGTCCGGGCTTGCAGGTCTTCGAACGACAGCGCTGGAAGCTTCTCGCGCAGGACAAAGCGATCGCCTTCAATGTCGATGACCGCGAGGCTGGTATAAACGCGTGTGACGCAACCGACGCCGGTCAGCGGCAGCGTGCAGCGCTTCACCAGTTTGGGCTGCCCGTCTCTCGTCACATGATCGGTAATAACGGCCGTGCGCTTCGCTCCGTGGACAAGGTCCATCGCACCGCCCACGGCCGGAACTCCCTTGGGCCCGGTGCTCCAGTTCGCCAAATCCCCGTTCTCGGCCACCTGGTAGGCGCCCAGGATCGCCACATCCAGATGCCCGCCCCGCACCATGGCGAAGCTGTCGGCATGATGGAAAAAGGCGGCACCCGGGTTCATCGTCACGGCCTTTTTGCCGGCATTGATCAGATCCCAGTCCTCGCTCCCGTCTGCCGGGGTCTCGCCGAAGTTCAGGATGCCATTCTCAGTGTGAAAGATCGCTTGGCGTCCAGAGGGTTGGTACTGGGCCACCATCTCCGGGAAGCCGATGCCAAGATTGACATAAGCTCCACCCGCGATGTCCTGGGCGGCACGCCAAGCGATCTGGGCATTGGAAAGCTTGCTGGTCATGGATAGTGCGCTCCGGCGCGGTTCAGGGCTTCTTCCTGTTGTGGATCGGGCACCGCGACGAGGCCTTGCACGAAGATGCCGGGGGTGACGATGTGTTCGGGATCGAGCTCGCCTGCTTCCACGATGCGACTGACCTGCACGATGGTTGTCGCCGCAGCCATGCACATGAGTGGATTGAAATTTCGTGCCGCTTTGTGATAGGTCAGGTTCCCCTGCCGGTCGCCAAGATGCGCCTTCACCAGAGCGTAATCAGCCTTCAGCCAGCGCTCCTGCACATATGGCCGCTCATCAAATTCCGCGATCACCTTTCCTTTGGCGAGATCAGTCCCATAGGCCGTAGGCGTGTAAAAAGCCGGGATGCCTGCCCCGCCGGCACGGATGCGTTCGGCGAGTGTGCCTTGCGGCACGAGTTCCAGCTCGATCTCTCCGGCCAGATAGGTCTCAGTGAACGCGTGGGGGTCCGCGGAGCGGGGAAACGAGCAGATCAGCTTCCGGACCATCCTATGTTTGATGAGCGCCGCCAGGCCGACATGGCCGTTGCCCGCGTTGTTGTTCACCACCGTCAGGTTTCTAGGGCTGCCCGCCGCATAAAAGCGGTCAATCAGCGCATGGATCAGTTCAATCGGCGAGCCTGCGCCTCCGAAACCGCCGATCATCACCGTCGCACCATCACCAATTCCCGCGACGGCCTCAGCCCGATTGGGGATTGTCTTGTCCATCGGCGCTCCTCTCTGGTCACAAGGTGGGTTCATCATACACCTCAGTAGTTGCCCACGGCCGCGACTGGAGACACTCCACATAGACAGACGCGTGGACGGCAAGAACCGGCTCGAGGCCGAATTCGCGCCGCGCTGCCAGCTCGCACCCTTCAGCGCGGCGAGGCTGCAAGCTCGGTCGCACGTGCGGGCACCTCGACGCTGTCGAAGATGCGGCCGCTAAAGATGATCTGCTTGGGCTCATGCGGGAGATGCTTGTCGGAATAGGCGACGAACATATCTCTTTCCTTGTCTGGCGAGGGTGGAGACGACCAAGGCCGCAAAACGGTCTTGGCCTGTGACATCGCCGGCGGTCTCAGCCGCTGATTGCCTTCACTTCCAGATACTCGCGAAAGCCATATTCCCCGCGTTCACGACCGTTTCCAGACTGCTTGAAGCCGCCAAACGGGCTGCTTTTCAAACGAGGTTTCCCATTGATTTTGACATTACCAGCCAAAATCCTCTTCGCGACGCGAAAACCGCGGTCGTTATCACGGGTCTCAATGTAGGCGGCCAAGCCATAGGGGGTGTCGTTCGCCATCGTAACCGCCTGCTCCTCGTCATCGAAGGGAATAATGACGAGGACGGGTCCAAAAACTTCGGTCTGAGCAATAGCCATCGTATTAGTGACACCGGCGAAAACGGTAGGTCGAACGAAATATCCCTTGTCGATACCCTTGGGTCGACCGGCCCCTCCTGCCACGATGAGAGCTCCTTCAGCCACCCCCACCCCCAAGAGGTCCTGGATTCGGTCAAACTGAGCTTTTGAAACAACGGGCCCGATATGATCACCATCCTGCGTGGGATCCGCGACGTGGATCTTTTCAGCTTCATCAGCGGCGAGTCTTACGACTCGATCGTAAATGCTGCGCTCGACGAGCATTCTCGTCGGTGCGTTGCAGGACTGACCGCTATTTTGGAAGCACATACGGATGCCGCGGGTAACGGCTTCCACAAGATTGCAATCGGAAAAGAGGATATTGGGTGATTTGCCTCCGAGTTCCAGCGTAACTCGCTTTACCGTCGGAGCGGCGCTTTGGCTTACGGCAACACCGGCCCGCGTCGAGCCGGTGAACGAAACCATGTCTACGTCGGGGTGCGACGAGATATCCGCCCCAACGGTTTCGCCGCGTCCATTGACGAGGTTGAAGACGCCGGCCGGGAAACCCGCTTCATCGATTATCTCCGCCAGGAGAAGCGAGGACAGTGGCGCCAAATCCGAGGGCTTCAACACAACAGTACATCCACAAGCCAATGCCGGGAATACCTTGAGTGCAACCTGGCTGATTGGCCAATTCCAAGGTGTGATGAGTCCACAAACGCCGATCGGCTCGTAGACCACGAGATCGGTATTTGCGCCTTCGGAAACCCACCTTTCGAACTCAAACTTCTGCAAGATTTCGATGCACGCGTCGATCTCCTGCAAGCCACTTGGTGCGTGAGCACTCCGCGATAACCGTATCGGAGCTCCCATCTCCTGCGAAATGGCTTCCGCCATCTCTTCCAAACGGCGCTCGTAAATGGAACGGAGTCGACGCAGGCGGACAGTCCGGTCGTCCCTGCTTGTCGTTGACCAAGCAGGAAATGCCTGGCGGGCGGCACGAACTGCCCGCTCGACATCCCGCCTTGTGCCGTCCGCGATCCGAGCGATCACGAGTTCCGTGGCGGGATTAATAACGTCTATTTCGCGGTCCGAGGACGACGCGGTCCATTCGCCCGATATGTAGTGCCTGGTTCGATCCAGCATCATTTCCCCTGCGACATACGAACGAACTGAGTGGGAACTACGCTTTGCATAGTGCGCCTGCAGGTTTAGCCGACGAACTGGTCGAGATTGTCGCGCAGGCGCTTCACGAGCCAGTCGATCTCGTCCTTCGAGATGACAAGCGGCGGCGAGAAGATCAGGCTGTCTCGCACAGCGCGGGTGATCAGTCCGGTCTTGAAGCAGAGATCCCGCACCGGGATCGCCAAGCTCGAGACCGGTTCGATCGGCGTGCGCCCCTCCTTGTCCCGCGTCAGTTCGACGGCAGCCATCAGGCCGACGCCGCGCACCTCGCCCACCAGCGGATGGTCGAGCAGTTCCCGCAGCTTCGCCTGGAAGTACGGGCCGGTCTCTTCTCCTACTCGCTCAACGATCCGCTCGCGCTTTAGGATGCGAATGTTTTCGAGCGCGACGGCAGCCGCCACGGGGTGGCCCGAATATGTATATCCGTGGTTCATGCGGCCGGGCTTGTCCATCAGGACGCTTGCCACCCGGTCCCCGAAGACGGAGGCAGCAATCGGCAGGTAACCCGACGACAGGCCTTTCGCGGTGGTGATGATGTCGGGTTTGATCGCGTAGGTGTCAGAACCGAACCACTGCCCGGTGCGGCCGAAGCCGCAGACCACCTCGTCGCAGATCAACAAGAGGTCGTACTTGCGGCAGATCTCCTGCACCCCCTGCCAGTAACCGGGGGGCGGGGTCAGCACGCCTCCGGCCCCCTGCACAGGCTCTCCAATGAAGGCGGCAACGTTTTCCGGTCCGACGTCAAGGATCGTCTTCTCCAGCCCGTCGAGCGCCCATGCGCAATGCTCTTCAGCCGTTTGGCCGCGGCCGTCGCGCCACCAGAACGGCGCCGGTGCGTGGTGGACGTCGGCGATCGGCATACCCGCAATGTCGTGCATGTCTTTGAACCCTGTCAGTGAGCCGGAACCGATCGAGCTACCGTGATAGGCGTTCTGACGCGAGACGATCGCCTTGCGCTCGGGCTTGCCGAGGCGTGTCCAGTAGAGGCGGGCAAGACGGATGTTGGTGTCGTTGGCCTCTGAACCGGAGTTCGAGTAGAATACGCGGTTGAGGCCGTTAGGGCTGACCGAGGCAATCTCGGCCGCCAGTTCGGCGGCCACTGGCGTTGTGGTCTTAAAGAAGGTGTTGTAGTAGGGCAACTCTTCCATCTGCCGCGCCGCGGCTTCCGCAAGTTCCTTGCGGCCGTAGCCGATGTTGACGCACCATAGGCCGCCCATGCCGTCGAGCAGCCGCTCGCCTTCGCTGTCCCACAGATATACACCTTCGCCGCGCGTGATGACGCGCACGCCTTCGGAAACGAGTTCCTGCTGGTCTGTGAAGGGATGCATGTGATGCGACAGGTCGAGTGCGCGAATGCTCAAAGTATCGTAGGGTTGGTTGTTGTTCGTGATCGGTCTGTTCATGACGTGAAGTTCCTTCAGGATGCTTTGGGGGACGCAGCGTTCAAATGAATTTGGCTCGATCGCGCGGTCACGTCGCGGTTCAGATCAGAGCGCACATGACAGGCGACGGAGCGCCCGTCCGGCATGGGCACCAAGGACGGTACCTCCATGCGGCAGCGTTCGACGGCAAGCGGACAGCGCGGATGGAATGCGCACCCGCTCGGCGGATTTATGGGGCTTGGGACCTCACCCTCCACAAGCACTTCCAGCCGAACGCGCGCGGGATCGGGTACCGGGGCTGCCGCGATCAGCGCCTCGGTGTAGGGATGAATCGGCTTGGCGAAGAGCGCTTCGCACGGCGCAAGCTCCACGATCCGACCCAGATACATGACCGCCACGCGATGACCGATATGCTCCACGACGCCGAGGTCGTGCGATATGAAGACGAAGGCGATGCCCATCTGCTGTTGCAGATCCATGAGCAGGTTCAGGATCTGTGCCTGCACGGAAACATCAAGGGCCGAGACCGCCTCATCGGCGATAATGAGCGACGGCTTAAGGGCCAGTGCCCGCGCGATGCCAAGCCGCTGTCGCTGACCACCCGACAACTCGGAGGGAAACCTGTCCTTCATCTGCGGCGACATTCCCACCTTCTGGAGAAGCTCCGCGGCAAGCGCTTGGCGTTGCTTGCGGCTGAGCCGCTCGAAATTCTCGACAGGTTCGGTGATGATCTGTCCGGCGGTCAGACGCGGGTTCAGTGACGAGTAAGGATCCTGAAACACCATCTGCATCCGACGGCGATACGCACGAAGCTCATGCTTCTTAAGATCGGCAATGTCGATCCCGTCGATCAGGACACGTCCACCCGTCGGATCCGTCAGTCGCATCAAGAGCCGGGCAACCGTGGATTTGCCGCAGCCGGATTCGCCAACGATGCAAAGTGTCTCTCCTGCCTCGACGGAAAAGGATACATCCTGCACTGCCCGCACCACCGGAATGGTTTTCTTGAAGAGGCCCGAGCCAAGCGGATAGTGCTTGGTCAGGTTATCGACTTTCAGCAAAGGACCATTCATGCGCCCATCACCTCTTCGGCGCGCCAGCATGCGGCGGCGTGATTTGACCCGACATCACGAAAGACGGGTGCCTTGTCACGGCAAATATCGATCGCGAACGGACAGCGTGGCGCAAAGCTGCAGCCGACGATGGGCTCGCGAAGACTTGGGACAATGCCTGGAATTTCGGGAAGGCGGCCCTGTCGGCCGCGCCGCCGGTCAGGCACCGATCGCATGAGGCCCTGAGTGTAGGGATGCGCGGGACGCGCAAACAGATCGATGACGTTTGCTTGTTCTATAATCCGGCCGGCATACATCACGATCACCCGCTGGCATGTCTCGGCAACAACGCCCAAGTCATGCGTGATGAACATCACAGCTGTTCCCGTGCGGGATTTCAGATCGACGATCAGCCGCAGAATCTGTGCCTGGATGGTCACGTCCAGCGCCGTCGTCGGCTCGTCGGCAATCAACAGTTCCGGCGAGCAGGCCAGGGCCATGGCGATCATGGCACGCTGGCGCATGCCGCCCGACATTTCATGGGGGTAGTTGTTGACGCGACGCTCGGGGTCCGCGATGCGGACGAGACGCAGCATCTCTTCTGCCTTTGCCATAGCCACCGAGCGGGACGCTTTCGTGTGGATTTGCACCGCCTCGGCGATCTGGCGGCCGACTGTGTAGACCGGGTTCAGGCTGGTCATCGGCTCCTGGAAGATCATGGCGATCTGATCGCCGCGGACCTTTCGCATCTCGCGATCGGACAGCTCAAGCAGGTCGCGTCCATGAAAGCGGATCTCGCCGCCGACGGTCCTGGCGGTCAGCTTCGGCAGCAGGCGAAGAATGGAGAGAGCGGTGACGCTCTTGCCACATCCGGATTCGCCGACAACGCCAAGTGTCTCACCTCTCTTAACCTGGAAGCTGATGCCGCCAAGAGCCCGGGTGACGCTATCTTCACCGAAGAAGTGTGTCTCGAGACCCACAACGTCGAGGAGGACGTCATCCGATGCAACTTTTTGCACTTGCATATCATCGCCTGCGATTTGCGCGGGGATCGAACAGGTCGCGCAGACCATCCCCGAGCAGGTTAACGGCCAGAACCGTGACGGCTAGGCAGATGCCGGGGGCGAAGACCGTCAGGGGCGCAACGCCGAGATACAAGCGAGAGCTCGCAATCATGTTTCCCCAGCTAGGGATCTCCGGGGGCACGCCGATACCAAGAAAGCTCAGACCGGCCTCGGTCAAGATCGCGCTGGCACAAACACTAGCGCTTAAAACCATCACGGACGGGATAGTGCTCGGAAGAATGTGCCGCCACAGAACTTTCGGCAGTCGTGCCCCGCCGCAGATCGCTGCCTCTACATAAGGTCGCTCCCGCACGTTGAGAACCACCGAGCGAACCAGCCTCGCGACGCTTGGGATTTCCGGTATAGCGATCGCGACGATGAGAATACTGATTCCACGACCCGTCAGAGAAATCAGCGCTATAGCCAGTAGGATAGTGGGTATGGACATCAGACCATCCATGACTCGCATGGCGATCTTGTCGAAGCGCCGGTTGTAGCCAGAGATGACCCCTAAAAGAAGTCCGCCCAGAACCGCGCTTACCGCCGACGCCAATCCCACCAAAAGAGAGATCTGGGCGCCTAACGCGGTTCGCGCAAATACGTCACGGCCCAGGTTGTCGCTTCCCATCCACATGTCCGCGGACGGTGGTTGCAGACGGCTAAAAGGATCCATGTTCACGGGATCACCAGCGTAAAGCGGAGCGGCGATTGCCAGAATGATCAAGAGCGCCAATAGGGTGCCGCCTGCAAAGACCAGTGGACGCCGTCTCACTAGGCGGTGTAGCCCGGACAACCGGAGCCGGTCCAACGGTATAGTTTCAACGGGTGTGGAGAAGAGCTTCATGTTAATACCGAATCCGAGGATCGACCAGGGTGTAGGAAAGATCGACCGCGAGATTAATCAACACGTACAGACCCGAAATGAGGATGAGCACCCCCTGAATGATCGGATAATCGCGTTTGTTGACCGCATCGATTACTAAACGACCTATTCCGGGGATGTTGAATACCGTTTCCGTGAGGACGACCCCCCCAACTAGGCTTGCAAAGCTTAAGCCGACCACGGTGAGGATTGGAACGCCCGCATTCTTCAGTGCGTGGTGGAAAAGCATGGAATAGGCAGACGCGCCTTTGGCGGCGGCCGTGCGCATGTAGTCTTCAGATAAGACTTCGAGCATGCTCGCCCGTGTGATCCGGGCGATATACGCAATGTAGGGAAAGCTCAAAGTCGCAGTTGGGAGGACTAGATGCAGAAGCCATGGTCCAAAGCCATGGTCGATGGGTTGATATCCCTGGACGGGCAGCCAGCGTGCGCTAATAGCGAAGAAGTAAATGAGAAAGAAGCCGACGACAAACACGGGCACAGAAAAACCAAGTGTCGCGAACGCGGTCAGGATGCGATCGGCAGTACCCCCGGCCCGCCACGCCGCAAGGATGCCAAAGAATACCCCTGCTGCTATTGAGACTACCATCGTCAAGGCTGCCAGGGAAAGCGTTGGTTCAAGTCGCTGCGAAATGAGCTCGAGAACCGATTGTCCCGCAAAGATCGAGGTGCCGAAATCGCCGCCGACCAGATCGCGCACCCAGCGGATAAACTGAACTGGCAGCGGATCGCCGAGCCCTAATTGCTCGCGGACTGCGGCGATCATCTCTGGGGTGGCCTTATCGCCGGCGATGATGGCCGCCGGGTCGCCGGGTGATAACCTTAGGAGCAGGAAAACGAAGATGCCAACCATCGCCATGACGGCGATGGTTGAGACCATCCTGCGGAGGATATAAGCAGCCATCGCGCTCAGCCCTTCTGCATGTTCCACATCGGAACAATGATCGGCATTTCGATCAGACCGGTCAGGGAAGCGCGTCGCGCGATTGGTGCGGTGATTGCGCCCAAGTAAACTGAACCGACGAAATCCCACCACACTCGTTGCATCTCTCGCGCGAGCGCCTGGCGCTCCTCAAGAGTAGCTACAGTCGCCCATCTCGCGTAAAGAGCCTCATACTCGTCGTTTTTCGGCCAGCCGTACCAAGCCTTATCGCCATTCGCGAGGAAGATCGGGTTGCCAAGAACATCTCCCATGGCGAAATCGGCGTCCGAGGTTGGATAGATGCTCCATCCACCCTCATCAACCGAACCCTTATTATCCAAGCGGGCAGTCACGGTACCCCACTCGGTCGGGTCCAATTCAGCGTTGATTCCTATTTTTCTAAGGGCATTCGCGATGTACTGTGAAACGTCGCTCATCCACGGCACGTTCGTGACCTGAACAATTACAACCTTCTCCCCGGCGTATCCTGCCTCCTGAAAAAGCTGCTTGGCTTTCTCAGGATCGCCGCTCTTCTTGAACCAGCCTGTATTTTCATCGTTAGTGTATGGCGTCTTCGTTCCGAAAACCGACGTCACAGTCTTGATGTATTCGGGAGGAGAACTCGTACGCATGGCCGCTTCCTGATCAATCAGATGAAGCAACGCTTGCCTAGCCTTTAGATTGTTGAATGGCTTCTGAAGGAAGTTTATGCGCAAATACCGAACGAACCCACCTTTGTCGAGGATCTGCAGGGTAATAGCCGGATCTCCTTCCAGGACTGGAAGGAGATCCATTGGCACGCTCTCTAGATAGTCGATTTCCCCTGCCTGCAGGGCTGCAAGCGCTGTTTGCTGGTCGGCGATATTGTCCCAGATCACGCGCTCGACCTTGACAACTTTTCCGCCCGCCAATCCATCAGGAGCTTCACGACGTGGCACATACTTTTCGTTCCGGTCATAGGTGAAGCTAGCGCCGGGGCGAGCAAGTTCGTGGTTAAACTTGAAGGGCCCGGATCCGATATTTGTCGTGACCGGAATAGTCGGAGGCGTATTCGCGTCCTTCTCTCGCATAATGAAAAGACAGGGAGGAGTTAAGGTCGCCAAGGTTTCAACAAGAAGCCCCAGCGGCTCCTTCAGCGCGATTATGAAGGTCTTTTCATCTTTCCTCGAGATGTCGGTGGCCAGAGCCTTTATCAACGGCCCGCTGGACGCTGCTTCCATCCATCGACGGATCGAAGCCACACAATCATCCGAAGTGACTGGCGTACCGTCGTGCCAGCTCAGGCCGTCGCGAAGGACGAAAGTATACGTCCTTTCGTCGTCGGAAACTCCCCAGCTGTGAACCATCTGAGGCTGTGGCCTCATCTGAGAATCCAGCGAAAACAGCGTGTCATAGACGGCCGCGCCGTGATGCGCAGTGATGTAGTACGACGATATCATCGGATCGAACACACCAAGATCGCCACTTTTCACCATACGTACTGTTTGACCGATCGCCGGCGTGTTCTGAGCACGCAATATGGACGGAAAAGACAGGGCGGTTCCAGCGGCAACGCCTGCTTTAAGCAGGATCCTTCGAGAGATCGTCATGTACCTGTTCCCTTTTTTGTTTGTTAAGAATTATCTTACCCGTGGCAGTGACCCAGCCGCGTCGTTGGTGTCACGCGCGGAATTTCGCAACGCAGCTTGACTGCCACGCTAGTTAACATTGCAGCGGCGCTGTAAGTGGCCAGGGCCGAGCGAGCTCCAGAAGACGAGCTAGTCTCAAAGCAATGTCGTCACGGTGTTGCGGGGCGGTTATCATTAAGCCGACAGGCATCCCGGATCTTGTGAAGCCCGCTGGGGCCGATATTGCTGGATTCCAACTAGTGTTTGCGATGAACCCAAGTGGAGCGGGCCCGGTATTGCTCGCGTCGCGACCGTCAATAATCTCGGGAGCCGGGCCGGCCGCAGCGAACGCTTCGGTAGCAACTGTCGGTGAGACGATGACATCTATGTCTTCAAAGCTAGCAGCGAAATCTCGGCGCAATTTGCTGAGACGCCTCTCGATCTCATAGACTTCCTCAATGGTGAGCTTGGCTCCGGCAAGCAGTGACTGTTGTGGCACGTCGCTGAGTTCACCAATTCGACCGGGAAGATATCCTTCCTGACATAAATTTGACCAGGTGCGGCTTCCCACGAGCCTTCGCCAGAGTGGGCGGATTGTTTCCAGGGACAGCTCCAGCTTGCGTTTTTTGAGTCGAGCCGTGCTAATCAAAGCCTCGGCCGCGGTGTATGCGATTTCAACGATCTCAGGCTCCATCACACCGTAGCCGAAGTCGTCCGACCACCCGACCCTTAGTCCGCTGACATCTAGAGATTCAGCCAATTTCTCGTAGTTCTGATCGGGTCGAGGCAAACTCATCCGGTCGACTGGATGGTGGCCCGCCGCCACATCGAGGTAGCGCGCCGTGTCGAGAACAGAGGTCGTCAGCGCTCCTAAAACGGTGAATACCGATTCCCTCTCGAGCGGGATGCGCCCGTGGCTGGGCTTTAAGCCAACCAGGCCGGTCCAAGCGGCCGGTCCTCTGGTGGATCCCCCTCCATCGCTTGCAGTTGCCAGCGGCACCATACCCGCAGCTACAGCTGCGGCCGAGCCACCGCTACTACCGCCGGGCGTTCTCTCAGGGTTCCAGGGGTTTCGCGTTACTCCAAACGCCAACGTCGCGGTCAAATTATCCATCCCGAAATCGGGCGTCGCGGTCTTGCCTAATGGAATAGCTCCTGCGCGGCGCAGCCGCGCGACATGCACGCCGTCCGCCTGCTTCGGCTTGCTGTCGCGATAGAACACTGAGCCATAGCAGGTGCGAAGGCCGGCACAGTCTTCTAGGTCCTTCACTCCGATCGGAACGCCCGCAAGCGGCCCTGGATCCTCACCACGCGCAACCTTCTGATCGATCAGGATGGCAGAGGTTTCAGCGCCCTCTTCATCTATTTCGACGAACGCGTTCAATGTCGGATTTACTGCCTTAATTCGCTTGATAGCGTCACGGACGACCTCAGTTGCGCTGATCTGTCCGCGCCTGACACATTCCGCAATCTCGATGGCCGTTCGGCTCATTAGTTTCCCCCTTGAGAGCGATAGTTCGGCGACAGCAGCCGACTTTCCGAATTCAGAGTTCGGTTATTGCGCGCATCTTATTGCGAACCCGAACTTCAGTTATGACACATGTTTGCCATTTGTACTCCCAATCATTATGCATTTGTGATCTCATAATGGCATATTGGACGAGCTGAGGCAACGACAAAAGCTTGGAGAAAGCGCACTTGGGGAATAACCTTTCGCGACTGCTGCTCGTGTTGCGGGAGCATCACAATCAAGGCCTGTATTAGGGCGACACGAATGAGACCGTCACACGCTAGGTCCCCTGTCAGACCACAGCCGATTTCATCGCGGCGTTGAGCGACCGAGGGGATCCGTCGCTATTGGAAGCTTTCTCCACCTTGGACCATCAGAAGAAGTCGCCATCGGGACAATGGCCACGTTGCTGCCACGGGCGCTATCGCGGAGCGAAGTCGATCTTGATGTCCACGTCCGGACCGTTGGTCCCGCCCGCGGATGATGTCCAAGCAAGTCGTCTTTGAGGATGCTCCGACTGTTCGCCCGGCACATTCTTCACGCCGAGGGTTGCCGGCAAAATACGAGGAGTACTGCGGAGAATTGCGCCCTGTTTCTGGACCGTTACAGAGCGCTAAAATACCCCAACACTCTGCCTGGAATTGCCCAAACTGCCGCTACACCTCGGCTCTCGCCATTGCCAGGGCCGATAGGCACCGCGATTGAAATCGTGCTATGCAGCCTCCCGGCGGCTGCTGCAAAGCGCGCCAATGTGGCAGGTGTGCCAGAGGCCAGTTTTGAATAAGCCGCAGAAAACATTGCCGAACCGAAGATTCGCTAGCAATTCGCTGGAAGATCAAGCCTATAGACAACTGCGCCGAGCCTTAGTCGAAGGCGATTTTACCCCCGGTCAGAAAATGCCGATTCGTCGGCTTGCGTCAGAGCTGGGGACCAGTCCAATGCCAGTTAGGACAGCTTTGAGACGGTTGATTTCCGAACAAGCGCTAGACGTGCTGCCGTCAGGCACTGCTATAGTCCCCCGACTCACACGAAGTGCTTTTGCGAAACTTGGCATGGTCCGCGCTGCTCTCGAGCCGCTGGCCGTGAAGATGGCTGCTTCCAATTTCGACGGCGCTACAAAAGTGCGACTTGAGGAACTGCTGCAAGTCGAGCGAAAAGCTCGTGAGTCTGGCGATCCTGTTCAGTTACTTCGCGCCGATCGCCAATTTCTTCTTGCCTTGTATGAACCTTGTCAAACTGCGATGCTTCTCTCAATGATCGAGGCGACTTGGCTTCGGCGTGGGCCGCACTTCTGGGACGCTCGGTGGCTGATTATCGGGCGCTCCCCTAGCGGCTCGAAGCACGCCGATATCATGCGCTGTATCGTTAGCGGAGATTTTGAAACTGCAGCGCGAACGCTGCAAGAGGAGATAGAGGGCACTACAAGCTACCTTCTTGAGCGCATGTCATTCGTAGACGATCCGGTAGCAACTGCACGGCTACGCCCGCTTCGACGGAAGTGAAAGACTCGGCTTCAGCGTGTTTAGAGCCCGGTCATTGCCATTCTCATCAACTCGGCCAACTTCGTGCCGTCGTCGACCGTGAACAATGAGATTGGTCAGGCTTCGATCTCGTTTGGCTGACTTTGGATGGCTGCGATGAGAAGCCACAAAAGCCGCCTGAACCAGTTGAGCAGGAGGGAGAAGTTGTAGCCGGCGGCGGCGAGGATGGCGTTGACGGCATCGCCCTGTTGGCCGGCGAGGTAGTTGCGGCCCATCCGGTGCTCGGCCTTGATGTGGCCGATGACGGGCTCGATGGCGGAGCGGCGGCGCATCTGGCGCTTGATGGCCGGGGTGACGCGGCGTTTCTGGCCGCTGGTGAAGACCCTGAGCTTGTGGCTCTGCGGTGCGTTGTGGCCGCGATAGCCGGCGTCGGCGAGGATGCGGCCGATCTCGTTGCCGATGGTCTTTTCCATGTCGGGGATGACGCTTGCCAGCGTGTGGCCGTCATAGGGATTGCCGGGCAGTGCTTTTGCATGCAGGGCGAACTGGCCGCCCTTGGCGCGCTTCAGCGTGGTGGCCACCGACACCTTCACCCCGAACTCGTAAGGCGCATGCGCCTTGCCCTTGCCGATGCATTCCACCTCGTGCGCGTGCAGGCTGTAGATCTTGCGGCCGCGCTGGCGCTGACGTTGCTCGAGAACGGTGGCGGCCTGGTAGAGCGGCCATTTGAAGAGCGCGTCCAGCCCCGCATCGCCGGCGATCTGGCGACCAATGTCGCGAATGGTCCGGCCGAGATAGGTCTTGAGCCTGCGCAGCGCCTTGCTGGCCCGCTTGAACTGCTTGGCGTGGGCATAGCGCTGGTGGTTGATCAGCGCCAGCTTGGAGACCCGCACATAGCTCTGGCGCAAATGGAGCCCCTTCCTCTTGGCCAGCCGCACCAGCCGCTCGCGCGCCCGGTGGATGAGCTTGGCGTCGGTCGGGAACATGACGTTCTTCGGCTGCACGGTGGTGTCGACGATCACCTGGCGCGTGTCGGCCGGCTTCATCGCTCCGATCTTGACCGCAAGGCTGAGGCTCTCCTGCAACAGCGCCACGATCCGCTCCTCGCCCATGCGGCTGCGCCAGCGCGTCATCGACGAGCGGTCGAACGGCAGCGCATGGCAGAAGAACACCTCACCGGTGAGATACTGGAAATAGGGGTTCTCCACCCAGCGCTCGCACAGCACCTCGTCTGACAGGTTGAAGGTGTGCTTGAGGATCGCCAGCCCCGCCATCAGCCGGGTCGGCAGCGGCGGCATGCCGGGGCCGTCCGAATAGACGGCGCCGAAACGCTCCTCCAGCACCGGCCAGTCGATCGCCTGCGCCAGCCGCACCAGCTCGTGCTTCATGTTGATGATCTGGTCGAGCCTGGAGCGGAACAGGTCCTGCTCTCCCGTCTCGCGCTTCTCGCGTGGCCTGGACATTCGCCGTCCCCTCGATTCGCCGCCGCCGAATCGAGTGAATCACGCTCCGAAGCACAAGGGAATCGCAAAACCGAATTGCAGGAAAACAACGCCCATAAACCGCAAATCCTGCAATTCCAAAGCCACCATCCGCCGCAATCAGCATGCCAGATCAATGGCTTGCGGATAGTTCACGGTCGACGCCGTCATCTTAACAAATGCACGCCGTCCACCTTGGTCATCAAATGGTCTCCATCATCCCACACCTTGTTCCGCGAAAACGTTTGCGTCAATTTCCTCTGAAGCCCAACTCTCGTTTGGCCGGATTAAAGAAGAAGGTCGTTTCAATCTAGGCGACGGTCAGCAGCCGCCGCGGATTGCCAACCATGATTGTTTCAATCTCTGCTTCTGAGTAACCGCGCCGGCGCATGAGTGGTAAGACTCTGTCCTGAATATGAGCGTAACCGTGGCCACCAAACTCAGCGAGCCGGATCACGTGACAAATATCATGGCTTATGACGACCTGATCAAGGTGGCCTCGATCTAACAAACTTCGGATCGTCTTTAAGCGCATGCCATCGTTGGGCATATCGATGTCGGCATGAGCATAGTATGTATTTTCTTGTCCAAAGAGGTCCCACTCAAGCACCACGCCTGTGTCGGCCAGACGGAATAGTCGATCATCATCGAAGATGGTACGATCAATGTGATCGATGATTGTTCGAGGCAAATCGGCACCGTTCTCTCGAAGAAATTCCACCAGCATCCAAGGATGGTCCTGATGACGGGATGGATGGATCGTCAGTGAGGTCCCGGTTTCCTGTTGCGCCATGATTGCCGCTGTCAGAACTCGCTTCTCAAGGTCCGTCCAGGGCCATTGGCTGCCGATTTCGCCTATGATTCCAGCACGTACGTTCGTACCCCAGGCACCCAACTGAACTTGGTCAATCATCTCCTGTGCGAAGCTCTCGACAGTTCGGTGAGTGTTTTTAGGATCCTGGTAGTCTTGAACATAGTGCCCACATCCCATAACGATGTGGGCACCGCTTTGTCGCGACACGTTCACCAAACCTTCGGGATCTGGAGAAAGACCACCGATGGTTAGCTCCACAATGGTATTCCCTCCGGCACGCACCATCAGTTCGGCCTCTCGCGCAGCAAGTTCACGGTCGCGCTGCGTTGTATTTCGAGCATCAACTAGCCCACCGGTCATGATCTGGAAATACTGTCGCGAATTCGGACCGCCATCAGCAGGCATGTGTCGGCGATCAGGGCGAGTAACGTCCCAGAGAAGATGCTCATGCATTAGCGTCTTGCCAAGGACCGCAGGATCCACCAACCCAACCACAGTCTGCGCCTTGCCCCTCATCTCGTCTCTAGTAAGTCTCATTGACATCTCCCAAAGTTCGGCGGTAAGCGCCTACGCTACAGTGGTGAGGGGGCGGAGACAGCGCTTCCGCAACTCTGCAAATTCTTCTACCGCCTCAACGAACCGGTCGAGATCTCTCTGCTCTGTCGGAAGGCTAAGAGCGAGCATTCCGCGGCGAGCCAGGTAGAATCCAGCTTGCAACATATCCAAAAAAAACAGCTCTCGTATGCCGTCATCGTGGCTGGTTGACACATAGGGAGAGCGAACAATTGGATTGCAGAAATGGACCGTGGCGAGTGAGCCGACGCCCGTGAAGTGCATCGCCACCCCCGCTCGGGAAAGACGCGAGTTCAGGTCTTTACGCAGTTGTTCCCCCCGGTTGTACAAGGCCTCCGCCACCTCAGCAGTAAAGATCTCCTCCAACGCGACCTGCGCTGCCGCCATCGAGATTACATTGTTGTTGAACGTCCCAGCGTGTGGCAGGCTTCCGTCGAAGAGCGACATGATTCCGGCCTTGCCTCCGAACGCTCCAAAGCTCATTCCGCCTGCAATGTACTTCCCCAGCGTTGTCAAGTCGGGGGTGATAGACAATCGCCTCTGAAGCCCGCCGACGGACATCCGCGAAGTCATCACCTCGTCGAATATCAGGAGAGTACCAGTCTGGGCCGTCGCGCGGCGTAGCGCCTCAAGGAATTCAGTATCAGCTGGAATGCACCCGCCACTCCCAAGCATTGGTTCTACGATAACCGCCGCGAGCTTATCTCGATGTGCAAGGACCAGTTTCTCGGCAGCATTGGCATCGTTGTATTCCGCCATAATGAACGGGAATGGGACAGTCACCGCCGATGGACCGTCTGATGTAAAAAGCAAGACCCCACCATGGTATCCGCCACGGAATGCCATGATGGCGTCACGGCCGGTGAACTGGCGAGCAACGGTAAGTGCCATCAAATTGGCTTCTGTCCCGCTGTTGGTGAACCGAACCAAGTCGATCGAGGGGAAGCGGTCGCATACTAGCTTGGCCAACTTCGATTCGGCTTTGCCCACCGCAGCCAAGTTCAAGCCCCGAGCCATGGCTTCCTGTATTGCGAAATGAATTCGCTTCTCGGAATGCCCGAATAAACCGGCCGTATACTCCCCACACAAATTGACGAACTGGTGCCCGTCGATGTCCCACAGAGTACTCCCCTCCCCCCGTTCCATCGCCACTGGAAACGGATGATACATTAATACGGAGCGTGTGTTTCCCCCGGGCATTACATTCCGTGCCACGCGGTTAAGCTCGCGACTTTGTGGGTAACGAGCAACGAAGCGCTCCCGAGCCTCAGCGAGGCTAGATTCTAATGTGCTGTTATATTCCGTATCGGCATTCACAGTTTAATAACCCCTGAAAGACATGCCAGCCAACGCGGTGCCCTGGCGCTGGTCCGTCCTTGGATTTGGATTGGTTCGAGTACAAAGTCAATATTTTTGTGATCACATTTCTACATACTGTGAGCGCTCGGATTGATGTAACGGGCTCTGGCAAGCGGATCGTCGCCAGCTTCCTTCAATTCGGCTAACGGGGCGTTCCACGGCGTCGTCCAATCAACCGCTGTCAAAGCGTTATCTACCAAGGCCTATTCTCACCGATGCTGCGAATTCGTTCCTCAGATGGGATGCGAGCCGCGTGACCGCCTCTCTGCTGGACGACGAACTTTGCCGTCCGAAAGCGCGGCCTTGCGGTTAACTGCGAAAGTTCTTCCGGAAGCAAGTCCTGCCGATCGGGCCCTCCACCGCCTCGTATCCGTACGTCTTCGAACGCTACGATTTTCACATGACGTTGACCGGCCCCGTCGAACCGCGGGAACACGGCACGGTTCAAAGGTGTCTGGAGGCTGTATTCGGGTCCGCGATCAATGACGATTTCGCAATCGACTCGATCACCTTGTGCGAGCAGGAAGACCCTGACAGTGACTTCGTTGCTGTAAAGCGATTTCCATTCAACGCCCCACCGGTCGAAGTCTCAAATCGGTCCCTGTTGTCGCGCCATAGCGTGTAAGGAGAATGATAGCGCGTGTAGCGATTGTCTTGATGCAGCAACAGCCTAACGGCACTTCGCACTATTCCAGCAAGATTAAGTAAATTCGCTCGATTTAGCCATCGGGCAGGCATTGTTGCTACTGCGCCGGCGCTGCTAGGGTGAGCGTACAGCGCTGCTCCTTCTTCGCCTTCGCGGCCGTCTCGGCGCACGCGCTAAGCGCCTCCTGATTGGCGCGCACAAGGTTGCTGGCATAGACCAGGCCGCGCCATCCGCCGGGGCTTCCCGACTGTTCAGCGAAATGCCGGCGCTCCACCGATCGGCGTTCATGGCGGTTAAAGCAACGGTCATATCGACCGATCCGGGGAGCACGCGCGGCAAGAACAGCGTCAAAAGGATGCCGGCGACCAGGCCGGCCCCTCCTCCACCCCAAACCCACCAATCCTGTTCCCGACGCAGCCGGGCGCTCCTGACGTATTCGCCAAGCTCAGCCGATACGCGCTCGAGGCTTTGGCCTCGAGCTTCAATCGTGCGTCCGGCATTCGCCGAAATCCGGTCTCCGGCGCTCTGGGAGCCGCCGATGAGCCCTTTTGGGTATTCCGCTTCGCCAAGACTGGCTGGACCGGCGAAGCCAGGTGCCCGCTTTCGAGTGTCGCGAGCACCGGGCAAAGCCCCTGTCCGCTAGAACGAGCGCTGGAACCGAAGAACACCACCGATGCTGCTGTTCTGATCGGCGCTGGTCCAGTTGCTGAAGTCCGCCGCTCCGTACTTACCTGCGTTAAGGTAGTCGACTTCGGCCGTGATTGTGAAGCCGGGTACGATGGTGTAGGCGACGTTCGCCGCGATACCGAGATTTTTGCCCTGGTCATAGGAGATCTGGGTATTGAAGGCGGTTTTGTCATTGAACTTGTAGGTGCCGCCGCCCCAGATCGCCCAATGACCATACCACTGCTTGTAGAAGCCGCGGCCGCCATTGCCGAGGTAGTTCGACAGGTTGTTGTCCGTGCCATAGCCGCCCATCACCCAAAGCGACAGTTGGCTGGTAGCAGTCACGTCCAAGCGAACCTTGCCGGCGACTTCCTCGTAGTTGCTGTCGTAGGAAACGACACCGGTGATCGCACCCCAGTCCTGCTTGTATTTCACTCCACCGACGACATGCGGGACATAGCTGTCGATCGTGAATGCCTTGGAGCCTTCCTCGAGGGAGACCACGGCCGTGAAGCCATCTCCGGCGTCGAAGTAGTACTGGATGACGTTGGTGTCGGAGGTGCCATAGGGAACCAGCGTATCCTGGATCACGTTGCCGGCGTCGCCAATGAACGCATTGAAAGCCGACTTGTCCATGCCGACGCGCAGGCCACCGAGCTGGATCCAGGCGTAGTTCAGCGTGACGGGCTTGTTGTAAGCGCCGACACCACCATTGGAATCAGGGCCGAGGCCGCTTTTTGCAGTGTTGCCGAAGTTGAAGCGGGTCTCTGCGTAGGTCTTCAAGGTGCCGAGTTCGGTCTCCTGGCCAGTCCAGGTCTTCAGGCTGAAGCGGGCGTTCTTTTTCCAGGTTTCGTTGATCCCGCCGTCCTGGCGGTCGAGCGCTTGGGCGCCGTCGAAACTGCCGATGTCACCGCCACCAATGTCATAGCGGATATAGCCGCCAATGCGCAGGCAGGTTTCAGTGCCAGGGATGTAGAAGTAGCCGGCACCATAGACGTCGCAGATCTTGACGTATTCGGCCGGTTCGGGCTCGGCGACGACAACCGCATCAGCGGCGCGCGCGCCGGTGACTGCGACCAAAGCCGCAGCGGAGCCGAGAAGAAGGCTCTTGATGTTCATTTTGATCTCCACTCAAAAGATTAAAAGGCCAGGGAGTCGTTCCTCAACGACTGCATCCCTTCCCGTCCCACGATCGAGAATCCAAGCGCATCGCGCCGCTCCTCGCAGGCTGAGTGCTATCGATCGAGTTAAATAATTCAAGATATTAAGTGCGGACAGTGTCCACATGAATAAGTAATGTTGCGCTTATATCACGATTCTCTAAGTAACATCTGCACTAATAGGACGAACTGTACAAATAGAACAATCTGTACAATTGCACAAAGTTGCATTTATTGGACCCCCACATGATGGCGCGGGCCTGCTTTCGTTGACGATCCATCTGACTTGGATCGGTCACCGACGCATTGATCTGGAGATTGGTTGGCTGGGGTGAGGCGAGGCAGGCGAGCCCTTAGGCCTCCAGGCTGCCCGTTCCCGGGTCGCCTGCCAATCTAGCCGATCACGAGATGCCGCTCATGGAGCCTTTTCGTTCGTGATGACGTCGAACGCTGCCAGATCGGCATTCGCGGCGAAATCTCGTGCCGCCAAAATCACTTCTTCAGCCAAATCTTGTCTGAGCATTTCTATTGGGATGCGACCCTCGAGAAGAGATGAAGGGCGGGTCAGCCAAAGCCAGGCCAGCCGAGGATTGGCGATAGATGCGAGCACTTGCCGTATCCCTGGCGCGGGTCTGCCATCGATGAACTGAGCCAATGGGAATACATGTTTGCGCGCGCCCTTCCGTAACGCGACCACGTCGTTGTGCCGTTGCCACCAGTGGAGCGTCGACCTCGCTATGCCATAGTGTTCTTCCAGGTGCGTTGGCCCGGCAATTTGTCCGGCCCAAGCTTGTATCTGAAGGCATTCGTTTTTCTGGTTCCGCACCTTGGAGACCCAGCGCTTTGGCGTGCCCTCGATTTGCCCTGCGAGCGAAGCCTCCTGTTCGGCACTGACATCGAAGCGCCGCGCTGCTTCGGCGGCGAGCCTGCTGACAAATCCGGAGGCGAGGACGGTCAAATCGTCATGGATAGCTTGTTGGAGCGTTAGCGAAAGCGAACTGGCAACACCAATTTTGCATTCCCCCTCGCACGAGGAGATTGAATTGTGTTCCTTTACAACCTCATCGTACTGAGTGAGGACGCGTCGAACTTCTTTCGCGACCAAGCTTGAGAGCTCTTCTTGGCGAGGTCCATTTTCAATATCTGGTAATTTGGCCATCTGCGGCTTCCCCTTGCCAACATCTAGACTGCAAAAACCTCAGGCATCACAACATTGCCTAATCGCCGGTCGAGCCCAGCGATAATTCGACCATGTACCTGGCGATCTCTCCGGCTCCCAAAGTCAATGAATCGTTTGCTGAGTTACTGTCCGGATCGAAGCGCCGGGTGGCTCCAAGGCGAAGGCATACACACCGGACTGAAAAGCTCTCCAGACGCCAAATCCTCCACTGGCCATTTTTTCTGGCTGTATCCCACCGCTCGTTAGGCTTAGGCGCACCTGGCTCCCAGAACCCGTTCGGACGCAGGATCGGTGTCGATCTTCACCCGATCCTCTCAGCATGCGGGCCTAATGCCCGCACTAACCCAAAGAAACCCCCGTCGCCGTATCGAAGAAGTGGGACGTCCGGGGCTTGATGCTGAGACCGACCTCTCTTCCGAGCGCCTCACAACGACCCGGCACGCGAGCGACCAACTCCTGCCCGCCGAGATCGCAGATCAGCAGCGTCTCCACGCCGAGGTATTCCGTGTCCTTGACCCTGGCTTTGAAGTCGCCAGCGTCCTGGACTTCCAGATGCTCGGGCCGAATTCCCAACGTGATGGCGGATCCGGGGCATACTGCGTCATGTAGCGATGGTGGAATGCGCTCAGCGAACCCCGGGCCATCGAACATTGGCCCCTCTTTCGAGCCTCTACATATTCCATGGACTAAATTGATCTCGGGCGAGCCGATGAAGCTTGCCGCGAACGTGTTCGCCGGCTTCGAGTAGAGGTCAAGGGGGCTGCCGATCTGCTGGCAGACGCCGTCTTTGAGCAGCACGATGCGGTCTGCGAGGGTCATCGCTTCGACCTGGTCGTGCGTGACGTATATCGACGTCGCCCCGAGTTCTCTGTGCAATTGGCGAATCTGCGCCCGTATGTGTCCCCGGAGCTTCGCATCGAGATTGGAGAGCGGTTCGTCGAACAGGAAAAGCTTGGGGTCCCGGATGATCGCCCGCCCCATGGCGACACGTTGCCTCTGCCCGCCGGACAACTGCCGGGGCTTGCGATCCAGGAGACGCGATAGTCCGATCATGTCGGCTGTTCTCGAGACCCGCTCCGATGCGTCCTTGGACCCGACACTCCTGACGCGCAGCGGGAACCCGATGTTCTCGGCCACGGACATATGGGGATAGAGCGCGTAGCTCTGGAAGACCATCGCGATATCCCGCTCGCGCGTCTCGACGTCGTTGACTACGCGGCCGTCGATCCGCAGCACGCCCGACGTTACTGACTCCAGTCCCGCTATCATCCGAAGCAAGGTCGACTTTCCACATCCCGAAGGGCCGACGAGCACGATGAACTCGCCTTCCCTGACCTCAAGGTCGATGCCATGGAGGACTTCGAGCGCACCATAGGACTTTCGGATTCCCGAAAGACTCACCTTCGACATTCCCATCTCCTATTTTACGGCCCCGGCGGTCAGACCGCCGAGAATAAAGCGCTGACCAAAGAACATTAGAATGAGGGCGGGGACAGTCGAAAGAACCGACGCGGCGGCCATCTGTCCGTGCAGAATCTCGTTCTCTCCGGCATACGACGCGATCGCTACTGGTATCGTGTAGGTCTCCTTCGTTGTGAGATTGAGAGCGATGGAGAACTCGCTCCACGAGAACAGGAAGGACAACAATCCCGCCGCGATCAGTCCCGGGACTGCGAGCGGGAGAAGGATCACGAAAAAGACCGTCGATCTGCGGCATCCATCCACGACCGCGGCTTCCTCGAGCTCGCGCGGGATGCTCTCGAAGGCCGACATCATGAGCCAGATCGTGAGGGGAAGATTGATGACGACGTGGGTGAGGATCAAGCCCGTCAGGGTGTTGTAGAGCCCGACCTCGCGGAACAGCAGGTACCAGGGGCCAACCAGCGTTATCGGCGGGATCATGTGGAAGATGAGCGTCCAGCCAAGGAAGAGAGCGCTGAAGAGCTTGGACCACCTCCGCCATGCGAGTGAATAGGCGGCAGGCGCGCCGATCAATAACACGAGGGCGGTACTCGAGAGACCCACGATCAGGCTGTTGCCTGCGTAGGCGATGAAGTCCGAACTCTTGCCGAACAGCACCCGGTCGAAATTGACGGCGACGGGTTTGAACGGGAAAGTCCCTGTCAGGATGTCGATCTGGTATTTCAACGACACGCCTACAATCCAGACGAAGGGCGCCAGTATCGATAGGAGCGACAGCGCAACAACTGCGAGGGCAAGCCAGGACTTCCAGTGAGGGCTGGTCATCACAAAGTCCCTTTCCTTCGCTGCGCGATCCGGAATACCGCGAGATAGCCGCAGACGATAGCGATGGTGACCAGCGAGAGGAGAGCTCCATAGCCGAGCTCGTTGCTCTGGAAGAACACCTTGAACACATAGAGGCTCAACACCTCTGTGGAGACGCCAGGTCCGCCGGAGGTTAGCAGGTAGATTTGGTCGAATACTTTAAAGGCGCCGATCGACCTGAAGACGAAGGCGATGGCGATGGCGGGCCAAAGCATCGGTAGGACAACGAACCGAAGCCGTTGAAGCGAACTCGCGCCATCGACGTGGGAGGCTTGTATCACCTCCTCGGGAAGACCCTCCAGTCCCGCTAGAAGGATCAGGAACATGAACGGTGTCCAATGCCAGACGTCGACGATGATGACGGCAAGCAGCGCCGTGGACGTCGATCCGAGCATGTCCAGGCGAACACCGGCGATCTGATCGACGACGTAGGCAATTATGCCGAATTCGGGATTGTACATCAGCCGCCACATATTGCCGATCGCGACGGGCGGTATCAGGATGGGCATCAACATCAAGGTCCGAACGGCTCCTTTGCCGCGCGTCATCCGCTGCGCGGCAAGCGCGAGCATGAGACCGAGAACGAGTTCCGCGAAGGTCGAGGTGACGACGAAGGCCAAGGTGTTCAGTAAAGCGCGCCAGTAGATCCAGTCGTTCGCGAGGCGGGAGATGTTTTCGGCAAGGGCGGCTGTGCGTTGTACACCGTCGTTCGTGAACGAAATTCTCGCCCCCGCCATCCGCACGAGTTCGATCACGGGAGCAACCGTAAGCGACAAGATCAGCAGTGCCGCCGGCGCGATGGTGATCAGGCGGAAATGCCTGTCGAACAAGTCTAGAAGCCTGGTTCGTCGGCTCGCGACGACGCTCTGCGGCGGTGCGCTGTCGGTCACGGGCCTTTTTGAAACCAGAATTGTCGCCATCACATCACCCAGCGTTACCGACCGAGCGCCTCGTGGCAATTCCAGTCGGAGAATGTCGATTATTGCAGCGGAGGTAAAAGGCCCGTCTTACGGCCGCTGCGCACAAAAACGTCGTGGATCTCGGTTGCGGCTGTGTTGAGAGCTTCATTGACGGACAGTTCGCCGATCAGCGCCTGGTTCAAGCGGAGCCCGATGATCTGCTCGATCTCTGCGCCCTCCGGATATTGAAGAACTTGCTTCGCGTTCAGCGAAGCTTGCGAGTAGGGCTTCATCCATCTGAATTTCTCCTGCTGCGAAAGCGGTCCTTCGAGGACGGTTCGGCTCACGGGAATCCCTCCGGCTTCTGCGTAGTATGTCTGGGCCTCGTCGGTCAGAAAATACTTGATGAACTCCATGGCGGCTTCCTTTCGCCCAGCCGAAACATTGGCCGGGATGCCCATCTCCCATGAACCCCACACATCCTTATTCTCGCCATCCGCCGGGCGCGGCATGACCGCATAGCCGATCTTGCCAACTACGGCAGACTTTTCAGGGTCGTCCATCTGCGCTTGGGCCGCGACGACAATGCCTGCCTGTTTGACCTTTCCAGCGACGATATATTGGATCATCTCGCCTTGATCGATCGAGCCGGGGTTCGGCGGACCGCACTCCTTCGCAAGTTTGATGTAAAGTTGGAGGGCCCGCTTCACTTCAGGGCTATTGAAGGTAACAGTGAAGTCGCCGTTTGGTGCGTCTTTCTCGATGCTGCCGCCAAAACTGAGCATAAAAGTGGAAAAGGCGAACCGGATCGGGTTTCCGCGGGCTCCGCGCAGGACGACGCTGTAGTTAGCCGCGTCGCCCTTTGTTTGACACGTTTTCAGGACGTCGTCCCAGGTCTCGGGCGGCTTCTCGATCTGATCGGTTCGGTAGTACCAGAGATGGGTATTGGCGTTTGGCGAGAACGCCATTGGAACACCGCCATCCTTCATCGGCCATTGCCTGTCCTTGTTCCAGTAAAGCATGCCATCGGCATCGATGATGTTGTCGCCGAAGCTGAAGGTCGGGTCGATGTCGGTCAGCGCCGTCAGATAGTTGCCCGCGTAGAATTCAACGGCCCACGCGTTCGAGAGATTGATGATGTCGTATTCGCCGGAAGGCCCGCGAACGGCGTTGCGGGCTTTCTCGAGGAGCCCGCCCAGCGGCACGGCGTCAATGTTTACCTTGTTCCCGGTGTCGGCCTCGTATTTTTCGACAAGTGCCTCGAAGCCTCCGTACCAAGGAGAGGTATTGATCAGGATCGTTATCGGCTCCGCCGATAACACTTGGCTAGCCAGCAGAGTAGATGCAAGGAGCGCCGAGCTTCCGAGTAGCCTTGTTAGAGTTGTCATTTTCTCACTCCCGATTGATGCAGGGTTCAAATGGCTTGCCAACTCGCTCGAGGTGGCGCTCCATCGCCGATTTTTCTTCCGTAAGACCATAGCGGACGAACGTTTCCGGCGGCGCGTCGTGGCGCCAAAGGTGCCGCGTGATTGATTGTCTCAGCGCCGCCACGACCTCCGGAGCTTCCACAGGCCGCTCCTGTTGCGGGTCTGCGGCGAGATCGTAGAGCACCGTGCCGACATCAGCGAAGCCACCCTGTTGCTCCATCCAGGGTATCCGCTCCGCGAAATCACGTGCCTTGATCTTCATTACGGGCATGCTCTTCGTGAATTCGAAAGGCCCTGACATCTCCGCGCCCTCGAACTCGCGAACGTCGAAGTAGGAGCGCAGGTGGGTTGGCATCACTGTGTATTCGTTGAAGCCTTCGCCCGTGAGGGAGTCTGGAAATAGATAGTAGGTGTAACGCCCGTCCGTGGCGCAGATCGGCCCTCCGAACATACCCAAAATAAGATCACTACGCACCGGTTCGTCCGCTTCCAGCACCTTTCTGAGAGAGCATCCTGTGACCTCCGATGGTCTGCCCGCGCTCGCGAAATCAAGGAAGGTCGGCATTAGATCTGTCTGCTGCGTGAGCGCGCTACGACGCTCACCGCCTTTGGCGGCGTAGTCCGGATGGTAGATCATCAAGGGAATGTGGGAGATTTCCTCGTAGTAGGGTGTCCGGTTCTTGCCCCACCAGTCATGCTCCGAAAGCAGGAAACCATGATCGGTAGTGACGATGAGCGCGGTGTCCTCCCAAAGCTCGCCCTCGTCGAATGCATCGAGGAGCCTGCCGAACTGGTCGTCGCACATCGCGACCAGTGCCGCGTAGTTCGCCCTGATTTCCGCGATTTCGTCGGCGGAATTCGTCACCTTCTCGTAGACCGGCCAATCCAGAATTTTCCCGGTGTAGCCAGTCTCGAAAAGCTTTTTGAACCGCTCCGGAGCGTGGAACGGCTCATGCGGATCGAACGTTTCGATCATCAAGAACCAGTTTTCGGCGCCCTTGTTTCCATGCAGGAACTCCAACCCGGCGGTGAAGCACTTTACACAAGGAAATTCCCCCTCTTCCTTGTAGCGCTCGCGGTTCTTGATGTTGCTGAGGTGCTTCCATGCCTTCCAGGGCGTGTTTCCCCGGGTGACGGTTTTGGCAGTCTCGGGAATCCTCGACAACGGGTAGTGCCGGTCATCGAACATCTCCTTGAAGCGCTCCAATGGCGGCTGGACCATGGCCACCCACGTGTCATCTTCCTGTCCACGGATGAATTCCCAGCTGTCGAAAGTGTTGATGTATCCAAATCCGCCTTCCTGGAAGTAGTGTTGATGGTCCGAGATCATGTGTGTGTAGGTGCCGTGTTCCGACAGGATTTTCGGGAACGAGTTGTCGAACGGCTCCAGCGGACCCCAGGAGCGGTGCATGAAGGTCAGCCGGCCGGTGTGAAGGTCGCGCCGGGCGGGCATGCATGGGAGCCCGCCAACATAGTGGCGGTCGAACGTGATACCACGTTGGGCGAAACGATTGAAATTCGGCGTCGGGATGCCCTGCCCGCCGTAGCACTCCAGCGCCAGGCGGTTGAGCGAGTCAAAGAGGACAAAGACAGTTCGCACGCACGGCTCCATGCAGGACAGCCGACCAGACTGCCTTGTTTTTCTTCCGCTAGACGATGAAACAATGACAAAGCGATGTATAATGAATTAGTCGTACCTCTGCGATCGCCTTTTGGAATGATTGTTCCTGGATATGATGAACGCAGGATGCACGTCCGGAGGAATGGAATGGATCGCAACATCCGCGCGTTCATCGCTATCGCGAAGCACGGCAATGTGACGCTCGCAGCCCGCGACATCGGTATGGCGCAATCCTCGCTGACCAAGAAACTACGGCAGATCGAGATCGAGTTCGGGGCATCCCTGTTCGAACGCCTGCCGCGCGGCATGCGGCTGACGACCTACGGACAGGCCCTCCATCGACACGCGATCGAGATCGAACGATCGTACAGCCAAGCGAAAGAGGAGATCGTTGCAATCAGGACCGGGCATGTTGACCTGCTCCGGATCGGCGCCGGTCCGAGCATCAGTCTCTTGTACATGTCGCGTATTCTCGATCAACTTAGGTCAGAGTTTCCAAAAACCCAGCTTATTCTTTCGGCTCCCGCGAACTTATCCTACAATGCAAGACTGCTCGCAGGCGATCTGGATGTCGTCGTTGGCCGGATCGAAGCCGAACACCTCTCAGATAAAATCACCACGATCAGGTTGGCAACGTTCGAGCACTGCCTGGTCATCGGGGATAGGAAGAGCATCGCTCGCGATCCGCCGACCGCTGTCGACCTTTTGGATTTCGCCTGGATAGGGTACAGCGAGAGCATCGAGCCCGACCCCGCTCTCACCAACTTCTTCCACGCTGATGGTTTGGCACCTCCACCGCTCGCGGTGTCGACGAGTTCTTTCAATACGGCCTTGGAACTGGTCGCCGCGGGAAGATACGCTATGATCGTGCCCAACCAATTCCAGCCAATCGTCGAAGCCTCGGGTGCCGCCGCTTATCCGATCAGGACGCCTCTTCACGCCTATGAAGTCGGGGTTTCTGTACGAAGCTCCACGCTCCGTTATCCAATTGTAAAGCGGCTGACGGAAATTCTCGAAATCGAACTGGCGTCTGGTGGAACGGATCTTAATCGATGTCAGCCCGATGATTTCCGGAAAGGCGGTCGGTAAAGCGGCCGCGATGGTCGACCGTTCGCTTAATGCCGGCGCGACGTTGCTTTGCGGCGATAAGCCAGCCGGCAATCTCTATCCGCCGACGGTGCTGGAGAATGTTCCTGCAAGCTGTGATGTTTGGAACGAGGTAGTATTTGCCCCGATCGTCATTTATGCAGCCCTTCGATGAGCTGGCTGATCCGCCCGCTGCGCACCACTGCAGCCGAGGGTCACCCTTTGCGGTCCGAACCGGCCACCGGTCATCCTTCACTGGCCATCAGGATTTGCTCAGAGGAGGCAGCAAGCGAGCGGCAAGAGTCGCCTCACCGCGTCAGGAATTGTCGGAACCGTTCCGATCGGCTTGCGCCAAAAACTTCCTCGGGCGGTCCTTCCTCTTCGACGATCCCTTTGTGAAGAAAGACGACCTTGCTCGATACGTCCCGCGCAAAGCCCATCTCGTGCGTAACCACGAGCATGGTCCGTCCTTCTTCCGCCAGCGCGCGCATAACTTTGAGGACCTCACCGACGAGTTCGGGATCCAGCGCGGACGTCGGTTCATCGAACAGCATGACGCGGGGGCGCTGGCCGAGCGCACGGGCGATAGCGGCACGCTGCTGCTGACCGCCCGAAAGGTGTATTGGATATTGATTGACCTTGTCGGCGATGCCAACCTTAGCCAGAAGCGCCTTCGCCTCTTCGACGCATTCGGCGCGGGGGCGACCCTGGACATGGATCGGTGCTTCGATGACGTTCTCCAGGATCGTCTTGTGCGACCACAGATTGAAGCTTTGGAACACCATGCCAATGTGGGCGCGCAGGCGGTCAACTTGTGTGCGGTCGGCGGGCCGCGGGCCGGTCTTGGTTTGCTTCATCCGGATCGCCTCGCCGCCGATGGAGACTTCGCCCCCGGTCGGAGTTTCCAGCAAGTTGATGCATCGCAACATCGTCGACTTGCCTGAGCCCGAGGATCCGACGATGGAGACCACATCTCCATCATAGGCGTCGAGGGAGACGCCTTTGAGCACGTCGAAAGCTCCGTAGGCCTTGCGCAATTCGCGGATGCGAACGGCTGGGATCGCATCAAGTGAAGGGGTCTGCTGCGGCTGCATGCTCATACTGCATCTTCCCTCTGGATGACGACCGGCGCCGGAATAGATCTGAGATGCGGCGTCAGCCAGTGTTCCAGGAGTTGGATGGCGCGCGTGATGAGGTAATTGATGATCAGGTAGATGCTTCCCGCGACGACGAAGACCTCGACCGCGCGGTAGGTCTCGGAAATCAGTTTGGCCGCAAGACCAGTGATTTCCATCATCGTGATCACCGAGGCCAGCGCCGTCGCCTTGACCATCAGGATGATTTCGTTGCCGTAAGCAGGCAGGGCCTGTCGGATGGCGAGGGGCAGGACGATGCGTCGGAATACCGTGAAGCGGCTCATGCCGCAGGCACGGCCTGCCTCGATTTGCCCCTCCGGCACGGACTGCAGACCGCCCCGGATTATCTCGCTGCCATAGGCGGCCGTGTTCAGCGCAAGCGCGATGATAGCGCACCAGTAAGGCTGGCGAAGTATCGGCCACAGCATGCTGTAGCGAAGCGTTGGGAACTGGCTGAGGCCGTAGTAGATCAGAAAGATTTGCACAAGCAGCGGCGTCGAGCGGAACACGAAGATGTAGGCTCTCGCGGCCCACTCGAGCAGCCGTAGGCCCGAAAGCCGCAGCAGCGCCAGGATCAGGGCGATGACCATTCCGAGCGCCACCGAGATGGACATCAGTTGCAGGGTCAGCGGAACGCCGGGCAGCAGCCGCAGAAAGGCACCGAGAAGAAAGGAAAAATCCATTATCCTCTCCTCAGACCACGGGTGAAGTGCTTTTCGGCATATTGCAGCGCCCATCCCGAGGCGGAAGAGATGAGGAGATAGAGGATCGCCGCCGCCAGGAAGAAGGTGAAGGGCTGCTTGGTCGAGCCTGCGCCGACCTGCGCCTGACGCAGGATTTCTACGAGCCCCGTCACCGAGATCAGCGACGATTCCTTCAGGACGAGCTGCCAGATGTTGGCGAGCCCGGGCACGGCGAAACGCAGTGTCAGAGGCGCGATGATGCGACGGAAGGCCAGCGCGGTCGACATGCCCGTTGCGTAGGCCGCCTCGATTTCCCCGCGCGCGACCACCTGGTATGCGCCGCGGAAGACTTCCGTGTGATAAGCGCCGGACACGATGGCGATCGCAAGGGCACCGGCGAGGAAGGCCGGCAGGCTTAGAAAGCCTTGGGCCCCGAAGACCCGGCCGATGGGTGTCAGGATCGCGCTGGAGCCGAAATAGAAAAGATATATGACCAGGAGGTCGGGAATTCCGCGCAGGACCGTTGTGTATCCATCGGCGAGCGCGCGGAGGACTGTGCCCCCGGATATCTTCGCCCATGCGCCGAACCCGCCGATTATCGCCCCGGCGATGAACCCCGTCACCGCCACCGCGATTGTCATGGCGGATGCCGCAGACATGGCGGAACCCCAGCCGCCAGGCGCAAAGCTGAAGACGGTCGTCAGCCCAAAGTCATTCATGGCCAGCCACCTGCGTGACTTTGCGGTCAGGAACGTACGTCATCGCGGCGTCCCGGTGGGTGCCGAAAAGCGGGCCGGGCTGAACGCGGCTATCGGAATGGCGCTTTCGCCATCGGCGACGAGATCTCCGATGACGGAGCCGACGATAGGGCCGAGCTGGAAGCCGTGCCCGGAAAAGCCGAAAGCGTGCCAGAGATTGCGCGCGACCTGGCTGGGCCCGATGACAGGGATGACGTCCGGCATCAGCGCTTCCAGTCCTGCCCAGCTTCGCACGATGGTCGCGCGGCGCAGGATCGGGAAGAATTCGCAGACCGTCTGGGCGCTCACCACCATGCGGTCCGCGACCGTGTCGGCCGTTTCGGCATCCAGATCGGGATCGCCGAGAATACCGCCTCCAATGACGACGGTACCGGCCTCAGTCTGCTTGAAGGAGAGTACGCGGTCGATGCCGATTACCACGGGATCGATGAAATGAGGCATGCGGGACGTGACCATCAGCGTCGAGGCGAAATGCGTGCTTGGAAAATGCTCACCGACCATCGCCGCCACCTGCCAGGCCCAGGCTCCGCCGCAATTGACCACGACGTCGGCTTTGATGACGCCGCTATCCGTCATCACCTTCCAGCCCTCGGCATCTTGTTCAAGCCCGGTCACGCGCGTCCGCTCCAAGATGCGAACGCCGAGCTGTTCAGCACGCAAGCGAAAGGACTGCGTTGTGCGGAACGGATTCGCATGACCGTCCCGACGCGAGATGATGCCGCCGCGGCAAATATCGGCTGCCTGGGGAACGAGGCGCCTGAGTTCTTTGGCGTCGATCACTTCCTCGAACTTGTGGCCGAGTGAATGCATTTCGGCTACCCGCCTCTGGCACCAATCCATCTCCGCTTCGCTTTCGGCGATGCCGATCTGCCCGACGCCACCGACGAATTCGCAGTTCTTCGCCAGTTCCGGGCCCAACAAGTCGTCTAGTCGCTCCCATTGTTCCATCGCCGCCACGGACAACGGCACTTCGGCTTTATCGCGCATCAGTTGCCGCACGCCGCCCGCGTTGACGCCCGAGGCGTGGCGGCCGATGGTGTTCTTCTCAAGCACGATGGTGCACAAGCCCCGGAGCGCGAGATGGATTGCCGCGCAGCAACCGTGGATGCCACCTCCGATCACGATTGCGTCCGTCGCTGTCATTTTGCCTTTCCAATCGGTCTCGTCATGTTGCTCCCGCCTTGCATCGCTCAGATCCGCTGGGTTGGATCACCCTCAACGGGCAGTGACGGCCTGCAATCCCGCTCGGCGTTGTCCAACTGTGCGAGCTGGGCGATAGGCAGCGGCTTTACCGGCACGCGGAGCCGGTAGTAGCCGATCGCTCCCACGTCGGTTTCCAGGCTCTCCGCCAGGATCCGAGCTACTGTGCAGCCGCACATTCGGCCCTGGCATTGGCCCATGCCGCATCTGGAGAAGGACTTGAGCTGGTTGATGTCGGTGAAGCCCTCGGAGACGAGCGCGCGCAACTCGCCGGCCGACACCTCCTCGCAACGGCAGGCGATCGTGTTGTCGGACAGTGGGCGTATAGCTTCGGCTGGGCGATAGGCACTGTCGAGAAACCTACGGAACCGAACCTCCCGCAGGAGTCCTCGATACTCGGAAAGCGCGCGTTCATCGCGTTCTGTCTGGGAAATGCGGCCCAGCCGGCACGCCGCATCGAGCGCCGCCAAGCGTCCGCGGTGCACCGCCACTTTGGCGCCGGCGATACCAGCGCCATCGCCGGCGATGGCTACCAGCTCCGAGCTCGTCGCGCCCCACTCGTCCGTCTGCGGACGCCATGCCACCTGCGCCGCATCCCACACATGCTTGCAGCGCAGGCTTGCGGTGATCTGGTTGTTGGGGATCACGCCTTCGTGCAGAAGCAGGAGGGACGCCGCTAGTCTGTGTCGCCTTCCGCCGCTGTCGAAGCTGATAGCCTCCAGGCGAGAAACACCTTCGGCCGCCACATTCCGCCCCCTGAAAAAGGGGACGCGCTTCTTCCTGAGCGCCACGATCCAGGACAGCCCCTTGAGCAAATCACCAGCAAAACCGGCCAGGAAAGGCAGCGCGGCCAGTCCCGTTTCGAACAGGCCTTTTTCGGACGTGTCGATAACGCCATGCAGGGGTACTCCGGCCTTCAAAAGCTGGAGCGCCACGAGGTAGGTGAGGGGCCCTGAGCCGGCGATGACGGTCGGACGGTCGGGCACAATGCCGGACGCCTTCATGAGCGTCTGGGCCGCTCCCGCTCCCATGACGCCTGGAAGTGTCCAACCCGGTATCGGAAACGGGCGCTCCATCGCGCCGGTCGCCAGGATGACTCTCCTCGCCTTCGTCAGATAAGCCGTGCCGTTCTGCGAGACGCCGAGCTTGCCGCCAGCCGACACCTGCCAGACGGCGCTCGAAGGTTCGTATGCGGCCCCGCTCCTGCGAAAGCGCTCCACCAGCACGAGTCCCTTCGCGTAGTCGACGCCGAGAATGTCGCACAACGCGTCCTGCCTGCGACTGTTGCCCTCGATGTTGCGGTAAACCTGCCCGCCGGGCGTCGGCTGCTCGTCGAATAGCACCGTTTTCACGCCCAGTTCGGCAGCAAGCGCGGCAGCCGCCAGGCCCGCGGGACCGCCGCCCACGATCGCAAGTTCGTAGTTCGCGCCAGGGGCATCGGTCATACGATATCGAACCTTCCCGAGCCCAGTTGCGAGCGCACCTGCATTCCGTCGGCAGTTGGCACCAGGCAGGCCTGCCTGTCCGCCTGCCCGTCGATCTCCACCAGGCAGTCGAAGCAGTTGCCAATCATGCAATAGGGCATGCGGTCGGCCCCGCTGACCGGCGTCGTGCGGAAACGATCGACGCCTGCTGCAAGCAATGCCGCAGCAACGCTATCGCCCGGCCGGCACTGCACTGGTCGTCCGTCCAAGAAAATCGTGGCGGACAAATCATCTGTCCTAAGTCGTCGAAACATGCTGGCCTTTCCAAGTTGGCTACGTCAGTTCGCCGTCAGAAGAACCGCGCGGGTCGAAAATCCTGAAGCGCCCTTTCGGGCTCGTCGCCTGACAGTTCAGAGGCAACCACCTTTCCCAGCCAGGGCGCCAGCGTCGCCCCACTGTGGGTGACGGCTGCATAGTAGCCGTTGACTTCCGGGATCGGGCCGACGGCGGACACGCCGTCGCCGGGGATGGCGCGGTGCGACAGGCGCATTGCCTCCGGCCAGATGCCCGTGAGTTCCGGATAGAGCCTCGCCGCGCGCTCGATCATCGCGGCGGCCACAGGAGAAGTCTCTTGCGGGCTGCTTTCCAGCGTGAACCCCTGTTCGTCACGCTCGCTATGCAGCATGATCCGACCGGCACCGTCAGGGCGGAAGTTGACCTCGCTTGTCCGGATCACCCGCCGTACACCTGATGCGGTCGGAGCCGTGACCACGATAAGGCCGAGCGTAGGGGTCAGCGGGAAGGTCAGGCGCATGTCTTGCCCGAGATCGTTGGCCCAGCGGCCCGTGGAGTTAACAACCACATCGGCACCGATCGTCTCGCCTGACGCCGTCCTGACGCCGGTAACCTTGTCCGCTTTCAGTTCGACGCCAGTGACGGTTTCACGGCGTAGCTTCGCCCCGAGGGACCGCGCCTTGCCAAGGAAGAACTCAATGTAAACGCTGGGGTCGACCCAACCTTCATCGGGGAAATAGGCGATCTTCGCATCGCCCGACGCCCCAGGAATCAGGGCTGGTTCCAAGCGGTGCAGTTTCTCCGCGGAAATCCATTCGGCAGGATAGCCCCACCCGATGAGCCGCTCGACACGCTCATAGAGTTCCGGCGCTTCGTTCGCGTTCGAGCGCCATTCGACCGCGCCGCCGCCGTGATACCAAGGGCAGTCGCCGAACTCATTCTCCAACTCCCGATGTGCGCGCATACCTAGCGCATTGATCAGGTGGTACCCGTAAGGCGTCTTTTCGTTCGAGTTGGTCCAGGCAAAGCTGGAACCACTCGTGCCGGCACCTGGATAGTCGCGCTCGACAACCGTGACCGAGTGTCCCCTCTCCGCGAGGCGATAGGCGATCGACGTGCCGATGATTCCGGCACCCACAACGACAAACTGGGTCATGCTATTAATTTTTCCGATGGAAAGGATGGGCGGATCGCTAGCGCTCCCGCCCGGCTGAATTCAATCCTTGGGCGTGATGTCGACCGCGAACCACTTTTCCGTCAGGGTGCGATTGAACCCGTCTTTGTTGACCTCGTTGATGGCCGCGTCGAACTTTGCTTTGAGCGCGGTGTCGTCTTTGCGCATCGCAACATTGGCGGTGCCACTGCCCAGAACCCCTTCGATGAACGTGGGCCCGGCAAGCGTGGCGCCAGCCAGGTCTGGCTGCTTCATGGCGGCCTTCAGCATGGTGATGTTGCCCATGACCAGGTCGACGCGACCGGCGGCGAGATCGAGGTTGTGCTCGTCTGTCGTCTTGTATTCGCGGATCTCGACAAGGTCCTTCAACTTGGCCGTGGCGAATGTCGCCGCCGTCGAGGAGCCTTGGACGCCGAGGACCTTTCCCTTGAGCGCCGCGGCCATAGCCTCGATCGCTTTCTTGGCGCCGGCCGGGTCCTTCTTCAGGCTATAATCGACCCGGGGGCCGAGCTCCGAGACCAGCGGATTATCCTTCATCATCATGAAGGCGTTGGGCGCCTTGGCGTAAGGCACCGAGAAGGAAGCAACCTTCTGCCGCTCGGGCGTGACGGACATCGACGCGATGATGGCGTCGAACTTTCCGGCATTGAGCGCCGGCAGCATACCGTCCCAGTCCTGGGCGACGATCTCGCACTCGGCTTTCATGCGGCGGCACAGTTCCTGGGCGAGGTCGATCTCGTAGCCCACGAGCTTGCCGTCGGAGGAGGTATAGTTCCAAGGAGCATAGGCGCCCTCGGTCGCAATGCGTATCTGCGACCATTGTCCGGCTTCATCCGCGCGCCCGGCGCCGGTGAGGAAGATAAAGACGCTGGCCGCTAGGGCCATCCACCTTAACAATCCCATTTTCATTGTTACCCTCTTTATGATTGGCTGCGCGCGCGAAGGACCCACCTCGATCCAGAGATCGGGGGAAGTGACGCAATCGCGATAGTCTCTGCGCAGTGGTTTGCGGTGCCGCGATAGCTAATCCCGGCGCCAACTTGGCTGGAAGCTCCTTCCAGCAGGTGGAGAATAAAGCGAAATCCAGGGCAATTGACAAATATGAAAAGCTTCGTCCTCTATAGCTTTTCCCTATAGCGGTTCGGCCCAAGAAGATGAACTACCGGCAGTTGCAGGCGTTTCGCGCGGTGATGGATGCGGGAACCGTGATCGGAGCCGCGAATCTGCTGCATATCTCGCAGCCTTCCGTCAGCGCCCACATAGCTAACCTCGAACATACGCTGAAGATCCAGCTATTCGTGCGGCAAGGCGGCCGGCTGGTTCCGACCGCGGAGGCTTACCTGCTGCATGAGGAGGCCGGTCACGTCGTCAAAGGCATGGCGCGACTGCGACGGCTGGCGGCCGACATCCAGCAGTTGGAGGCGGGTCGGCTGATCATCGGCGCTTACCCGGCACTGTCCAGCTACGTGCTACCCCGTTTTATCGGGGCGTTCGCCCGGCGCCACCCGAAGCTGCGGCTATCGCTGGAGCCGGAAGCTTCAGTGCGGATCGCCGAACTCGCTGCGAGCAAGCAACTCGACATTGGCCTGATGACGATGCCGGTAATCGACCCGGCGACAACCTGCGACCTCATTTTCGAGACGGCTTCGGTCTGCGTGCTGCCGGTGAAACACCCTTTGAGCGAGAAGGAGACGATTGAAGCCTCCGACATACGCGACGAAACCTTCATCGCGCTTGGGCGCGAGGACGGATCGCGTCAGGCTATCGACCGCAGCCTTGACGATGCGGGGGTTCGCGTCGAGGCTCGTTTCGAGGCTCACTACAGCGACGCTGCCTGCGCTCTCGTGGCCGAGGGGCTCGGCGTTTCAATCGTCGACAGGTTCTCGGCGGAACGCTGGCGCGGAACGCTGGTCATCAAGCCGTTCCTTCCCTACGTCCCTTGCCATGTCTACCTAACGCGCAGCCGCACCCATATGTCTTCCCTCCTCCAGGAGCAGTTCGAGCGCGAGTTCCGCGTCTATCTGGAGGAACAGTTCGCTTAGAACGTCGGCGCTACTGTGCAAACCGGATGGCATTAGAGCTTAAATGCCAAAACTGTCGCGCTACCTGAAGCATCCGTCGACCGGCCGGCGCGTCTCGCTCGCCTCGAAGCTTGTGCGACTTGGCGTTCATCTCCTCTACGTACCGGATGCGGCGGAGATGTATCCGGAGGGTTTCGCCACGACCGTTTCGGTCAGCGGACTGAGAAGGCCTCTGCGGCGCGTTTCGCCCTAGCCATTTCGATGGCGTGGCGACCGTCGTCACGAAGCTGTTTCTGCAGACTGGCGTCGCCGGTCTGGGCCGTCCGCCAATCTCCATTCAAAGCCGACGTCGCGCAATCCCAGGTCAGGCTGGTGTCTCCCAATGGCTGAAATGGAGTACTCGTTTCATAATCGGTCATCTCGACCAAATTATCCAGGCAAAGTCCCTTGCGTTACCGACACAATCACGTGGGACGGATGGCCGGCATCGTGAAAGATAGTCTGCAAGGCCGCAACCGGCGCGCCGGCCTCGCCGCCTCGATTGTCATTGCGCTCGAATTTGGGGAAATCGGCTGAGCATATGTCCAGTCGCAGACGATTGCCTGCTTTGAAGCGGTTGGCCGTCGCCCACATGTCGATGTCGAATCGGTAGATGCGCTCCGGCTTCAGAAGCTCCGGCTCCCCGTCCATATGCCTGTAGCGCGCGCGCAGGACGCCGCTCTGCAAGGTTATAGCGCGACCATCCGGGAAGACGTCACTCAGCCGGCCGAAGAAATCCGTATCAGGCGCACTGGAGCTGGCATAAAGGACGAGGTGCAACGGCCCAACCACATCAAGGTCGGCATTCAGCACCGGCGTTGTGTAGGTCAACACATCATCCCGCTCGTGCAATTCCCGGATATCGGTGCTGCCTGCCCGCACCACGTAAGAAAGGATGCTGCCGCCCAGCGTTGGCGTTGGATTTTCCGGATCGTAGACATAGCTGTCCGGCGTTTCATCTGCCGCCGGTGGCAAGGTTGACAGCGCACCGGAGGAACCGAGATAGAGCGTCGCGGCCGTTGCTTCGGGCGGCGGCCAGGTTGCTGCAGCACGCCATTCATTTGCGCTCATAAGGTAGTAAGTAATCGGCGGGATTTCAGCGATCCGCCCTTCCGCCGCGATGTTGTAATAATGCAGTAGAAGCTGAATGCCGTCCTCGGCGCGATATGTCCGCTTCAGAGATGGATGAGCCTCGATCTCTTCCATATATCCAGGCCCGTTGTGTGCTGAAGGCGTGACAAGCAGACGATTGCCCTCCCGGACGGCCGCGTCGCCATGCCGGCTTAGCTGCTTGAACGTTTCCAGCGTATCGCCGAGGCACCAGTCGTACCACCCTGTAATGAAGAGCGAGGGCGCGCGGATGGAGCCGCAGAGCAGTTCGGTGCTGGCGCGCGGAAACATCAGGGCATCCGGGTCGATCGCATGACCAAATACCGAGTTCAACCTGGTGGTGCTCGTGAAGGTGATGACGTCGGTGTCAATGGCTTGTTTGATCAGCCCCGCCCGCCCCGCTGGTGAAAGCGAATTGTACTGCCGCCACAGCCACGCTTTGCGCGCACTTGAAGGCATAAATCCAAGGTTGGGATAATGAGCGAGAAGCGAGGCCGGCAAGGGTTGATCGAGAGCTTCACTGAAATAGCCCGTGGTGAGAGTCTCGTCGAGCATCAGTCGCTCCATCTCACAATGCGGGATCGACGTCTTGCTTCTGCCCTTGCCGACCGATTTCGAATAGGAATTGATCAACATATGGAAGCGGACACCGTGGCTGCGCGCAACACCCAAGCCGGCCACCTCTGGTGCGATTGCGCTCATACCTGGATGGCTCGCCATGGCAAGTTGCGTACCTCCACAATAGGACCCGCCGAACGAGCCCAGAAAGCCGCCATACCAGTCTTGTCTCGTCACCCAGGCGACAAAATCCTGGCCATCTTCCCACTCGTAAACATAGAAATCCCAACTCGACGGCTCGCTATCACCCGTGCCTCGGACGTCCTGCGAGATGACAATATGTCCGCGTCTGGCAAGCTCGTAGAGATCTTCCTCGCGCTGGAGGCGGCCATAAGGTGTGCGTCGCGCGAGCGCGCGGGCCGGCAGCTCCGGCGGCAGGAACAGCTCGGTCGCCAGCCGGATACCGTCACGCATATCCACCATCACCGTGCGCCGCTCGATCGTGGAAACCGGATATAGTGGGGGGATCGTGGACTGTCCCTCAAGTACGGCCAGAAAGGCGGGAGCAGCCTGCGAGAGCGGGGTCGATTTTTCTGCGTCCATTAGTCGTCCTCGTTACTCAGTCGCAAAGTCGGTCCGAGGACATCAACCACCCCATATCTCACCGAAAACACGAAGGAAGTTCTCGCCAAGAATGCCGCGGATCTCGTTTTCGCCGAAGCCCCGCGCCCTGAGCGAGATCTCGACATTGCCGGCATCGGCATGGCCGGCGATCCGCGACGGGAACGTCCAGGGTGGCATCGGGATGTAGCGCTCGTCATAGCCGTAATAGACATAGTCGTCCGCGTTCTCTTCGGCGAAGTCAAAGCCCAGGCCAACATGTTGGGGTCCGACCAAGTCGGCGATGTAGGCGGCGTGATCAATGAGCATATCGAGCGTCGCCGGCCCGTTTCGGGTCAAGAAAAACGGCGCGGCGCAGACACCGATGACGCCACCCGAGGCAGCCACCGCGCGGATGAGGTCGTCGCCGACATTGCGTGGTGTTTCCAGCAAAGCCCGTGCATTGGCATGTGAGATGACCAGCGGCCGCGTTGCGATCTCGGTCGCCTCCAGGGCGGTGCGGGCTCCGGCATGGGCGAGATCCACCACCATGGACAGCGCTTCCATACGACCGATGACCTTCTTGCCGAAAGTGCTCAGACCCGCATCGCTCGCCTCGAAGCAGCCGTCGCCGATGCGATTGCGCGCGTTATAAGTCAGCTGCATCACGCGAATGCCGCATGCTTGGAAAACATTGATGAAATCGAGCTCATCCTCAATCGCGTCCGCGCCTTGAAAATGCAGCACAATCGCCACCTCGCCAGCCGCTTTGGCAGCCCAGACGTCAGCGACGGAGCGTGCGATCCTGATCTTGTGGGTGGCGGAGCGCTCAATCTCCAGCCATTTCGCCACGACCTCCATGGTCGTGCGGAAATCCTCGATCGCCCCTGCCGTGGCAAGGATAACGTCGAGGCCCCCGGCGATGACATCGGGCAGGCGCTTATCGACATCGCGGGGCTTGATCATCGGGGCGGCCGCGTCGAGCAGTATCGGAGAAGAATATAATGCCATGCTTGGACTCTTTCGCTGCAACGCTTACCTCATCGTGTGACGGGGCTATTGGAGGGGGCGTCTGTGTTGTTCCTATCTGTGACCAGCCAACATCGTGCGGCACGCCCGGCGTCCAGGATCGTGTCCGTTGGTGCCTGATCCAGACAGATATCTATCCTTGAGGTACAGCGCGGATGAAAGGCGCAGCCGCTTGGCTTGCGGGCGAGATCCGGCGGACGGCCCTCTATTGTCGCCAAGCCACCTTGGACGCGCATGTCTACGCGCGGCACTGCTTTCAGAAGCGCTGCCGTGTATGGGTGCGCCGGGCGCTCGAAGACCTCGGCAGTGGGACCTTGCTCGATAATTCGGCCGGCATACATGACCAGCACGCGCGAGCAGAACTGCGAGACAAGGGCGATGTTATGCGAGATGAAGATGATCGCGGTGCCGGTCTCGCGGTTCATCGTCGCCAGCAGTTGCACAATCTGAGCCTGGACGGTGACATCGAGCGCGGTCGTCGGTTCGTCGGCAATGACCAATTGCGGCCGATTTGCCGTGCCCATGGCGATGCCGACGCGCTGGCGCATGCCGCCGGAATATTGGTGTGGATAGTCGCGAGCCCGCCTTTCGGCTTCGGGAATACGTACCGCCCGCAACATGTCGACGGAGCGGCGGCTTGCTTCGCGTCTGCTGACAAAGCTGTGCGCCTCGATCGCCTCGCCGATTTGTCGGCCCACCTGCATCACCGGATTGAGCGATGCAGACGGATCCTGAAAGATAAATCCGATTTCATTGCCGCGAACCTTCCGCATCTCGCTTTCGTGCAGAGACAGCAAGTCGCGGCCGGCGAAGGCAATCTGCCCGCCCACAATCCTGCTCGGATAGCGGAGCAGACGGATCAGGGAAAGGGCAAGCATCGTCTTGCCGCAGCCGGATTCGCCCACAATACCGATGACCTCGCCGCGTCTCACATTGAACGAGACCCCGTCGACGGCTTCCACGATGCCGCGCGCCGTCGGGATGTTGACGCACAGGTCGATCACGTCGAGCAGGGTGTCGGCATCGCTGCGGTCCAACATCGCCATTACCTCTCAGATCTGCCCTACTGTTGCGGGCTGCAGCGAGGCCCGAGGCTGCTGCAAAGCGGCGGTGCCGGCGAAATGGCAGGCAACCTGATGCGAATCCCCAGGTGCAGGAATGGGAATCTCGGTTGCGCAGCGAGAGGGGTTGTCGAGCTGCTTTCGCAGCCAGCAGCGCGGATGGAAGCGGCATCCGGACGGAATGTTTAGCGGCGACGGCGGATCGCCGACGACGAGGAGCGGCTCCGATGCCGGCCGGCCGTGCGTAGTGAGCGTGGGTACTGCTGAAAGCAGAGCCATGGTGTAGGGATGGCGCGGCCTTGCGAAAAGAGCCTCGACTTCCGCCAATTCTACAACCGACCCGAGATACATGACCGCGACGCGGCTTGCGATCTGACGGACAATAGCGAGATCATGCGAGATGAAGACATAAGTCAGGCCGAACTGCTGCTGCAGGCTGACCAAGAGGTTGACGATCTGTGCCTGGATAGTAACGTCCAGCGCGCTCAGTGGCTCGTCGCATATGATCAGCTTTGGTGATGCCGCCAGCGCTCGCGCGATACCAATGCGCTGACGCTGGCCGCCACTGAAGGCACGAGGCAGGCGCGGCGCGGCATCGGCCCCCAGCCCCACGAGGTCGAGCAGTTCGGCGACGCGCTTCTTGCGCGCCACGACATCAACGCCCGCAATCAGCAGTGGCTCGCCGACGATCGCCTCGATGCGCTGCCGCGGGTTGAGGCTGGCATGCGGATCCTGGAAGATCATCTGCATGCTGCGACGCGCTAAGCGCAACGCCTTTGGCTGGAGATGGTTGAGCAGCACGCCACCGAATTCGATCGTGCCTGAGGTCGGACGCTGCAGCATGGCGATGGTGCGCCCAAGCGTAGTCTTGCCACAGCCGCTCTCGCCAACGATGGCCAGTGTCTCACCGGCTTCGACCTCGATGCTGATGCCATCGACGGCCCGAACCACTCTCGGTTGCCGAAGGAATCCGCCGCTTGCGGCGAAGGAGACGTGCAAGTCACGGATACTCAGCAGCGAGCCCATGTCACACTCCTCTCTGTCCGCGCAGCGCCGGGTCGAACAGGTCGCGAAGCGCGTCCCCGGCGACGTTGAAGGCGAGCAGCGTTAAGCCAATCGCCAATGCCGGCATCATCAACAGATGCGGAAAAGCCTGGATTGATTGCGCTCCGGCGGAGATCATCGTACCCCAGCTCGGCGTTGGCGGATCAATACCCACACCCAGGAAGCTTAGACCAGCCTCCAGGAGAATGGCGTTTGGCACGACGAAGGTCGCCGACACCAGGATAACCGGAAGGCAGTTCGGCAGGATATGCGTGCGGATGATCAGCCAGTGGCTGGCGCCCGACAAGCGCGAGGCAAGCACATACTCGCTGTCCTTCAGCGCCATGACCTGCGAGCGCACCAGCCGCGCGGTTGTCAGCCACGAGGTCAGGCTAAGCGTCAGGAGAATCCCAAGGAGGCCGCCGGACAGGCGATAGACTTCGGCCAAAGGCGACAGCAACCCTGTAGGCTGGCCGCTCAATTGGCCCTTGATGAGCGCCGCGATCAATATGGCGAAGAGCGTGTCGGGGAAAGCGTACATGCTGTCGACCAAACGCATGATCAGCGTGTCGGCCCGGCCCCCTACATAGGCCGAGACTGTACCGATCATGACACCGATGGCGAGCGCGATCCCGGTGGAAAGCAGCGCTACGATTAACGAGACGCGGGCACCGACAGCGAGCCGGGCGACCATGTCGCGGCCGAGCTCGTCAGTGCCCAGCCAGTGAGCGGAAGAGGGCAATGCGTTACGGTGCAGGATGTCCTGCTTGTAGGCGTCATAGGGCAGCAATGCCGCCCCGAGCGCCAGGATCGCAACCAGCGCCAAAAACGCCAGTCCCAAGCTTAGCGCGGGGTTCTGCCTAGCATGCGTCACCAGGCTCCGCAGCAGGGCTGCGTCGCGTGATGGCTCAGGCTCGGCGTCTCGGGCCAGCACTGTCATGCACCGTGTTCCATGCGGACGCGCGGGTCGAGCAGGAAGTAGCTCATGTCGACGACGATGTTGATGACGACGACGAAGACCGCGTAGACCAGGGTCGTCCCGATGATGACCGGATAGTCGCGCGCAGCGATGGCCAGCACGAAATAGCGACCGAAGCCTGGAATGCCAGCAATCGATTCAACGAAGAAGGAACCGACAAGCACATAGGATGCATAAGCTCCAACAACCGTCACAACCGGGATCAGCGCGTTGCGGCCCATATGGCGGATGATGATGGTGATTGGTCGTAGCCCTTTTGCCCGTGCCGACTGAACGAAGTCGAGATGCATCACCTCGAGCATGCTCGTTCGGAAATAGCGGATGATGGCCGCCATAGGCGCCAGAGCCAGCGAGAGGATAGGAATGATCGCGGAGGGCGTAAACACTCCCTTGAAACCGAAGGTCGGCAGCCAGCCGAGCAGCACACTGAAGCAGACAATTAGGACGGAGGTGACGACATAGGTCGGCATCGAAGTTCCAAGCGTACTCAGTACCCGGACTGCGGTATCGACCCACCGATGCCTGGTGAGTGCGGCCAATGCGCCGAGGGGTAGGCCCAGAAAGATTGCGAGGAGCAGCGCCGATGCGCCGATCTTTAGCGAGACCGGCAGGAAGCGCTTGATGATATCGGTGACCGACTGCGACTGATCGCGGTAGGACGGGCCGAAATCGCCTTGCAGCGCATCCCAGAGATAATCGGCATACTGCACATAAAGCGGCTGATCGAGCCGGTACTTGGCATCAAGCGCCGCCTTGACCGAAGGCTCGATGGGCCTGTTGGAGCCGACATCCCACGGTGATCCCGGTGTCACATGAGCGATGAAGAACACCATCGTGTAGACGAGGATGAGGGTTGGGATACCGGCCAGTATGCGCTTTAGAAAATAGGTTAGCATCCTGTTCGTCCCTGTCCAGACTACTCGAAGCTGGCTTCTTCAATGTGATAGAAGTCAAGCACGCCTTCGTGTTTCAGTCCTTTGACATTCGGTTTGATCAGCCAAAGATTGGTGGGATTGAAAAGCGGACTCATTGGCGCTTCGTCTTCAAGGATCTTGTTGGCGGCGCGAAAGATTTCGGTGCGCTTGGCCGGATCGGTCTCGAGGTTGCCCTTCGTAACCAGAGCGGCGAAGTCAGGGGTCTTGAAGTGGTTCTGGCGGTAGTCGGCCAGTATCAGATCACCGAACCAGTTCGCCGGGTCAGCATAGTCCGACCACCAGCCGTTCAACATCGCGTCGTAGGGTTCGGCCTTGCGCGACGCGACCCACGAGCGGAAGGCGTTTTCCTCAAGCTGGTTGATGTTGGCGGTGATGCCGAGGTTCTCCGACCACATCTGCTGCAGCAGCTGTGCAACGAGCGGCCGGCCGGCGGTCGGCGTTGTCGTTATGGTGAAGGCCGGAAAGCCCTTGCCACCAGGAAAGCCGGCTTCGGCCAGCAGCTTCTTGGCGTCCTCAACGTTGCCCTTTAGCGCGTCGTCCGGATTGCTGCCGGCGATCGAGTCCGGAAGCACAGTGGCGGTGGGATGGTCGGTTCCGTCGCTGACGACGGCCACGATCGCCTTGCGGTCGATCGCCAGGCTCAGCGCTTGCCGCACACGCTTGTCGTTCCACGGCGCATGCGAAAGATCGTATTGGACCCAAGTCGTACCCGCAATTGCATATGGGACCAACTCTTTTGACAGCGTCGGATCCGCCTTCACCCGGGGAAGGTCCTGGGTTGGGATACATGAAGCAAAGTCGATCTCGCCGGCCTCGTAAGCGCGCATCTGTGCAGTGCACAGATCGCCCGAGGCGATGGTCATCTCGATCTTGCCGATCGCGGGTTTGGTGCCGCCGTAATAGGGATTTGTCTCCATGCTTATCGACTGGTCGTTGATCCTTGGTCCGTTGGACAGCATGTTCTCCGGTGCGATCCATTTGTCGCCGACCTTTTCGATAAGCGCCTTTGGCACCGGCGTCAGATAGGGCAGCGCGAGCTTGGCCCGAAAATAGGGCGCCACCGTCGCGGTCACCACCTGGAACGTGTATTCACCGGTCGCCTTGATGCCGACCGCGTCAGCGTCGGTGATCTTGCCTTTGTTGTAGGCGTCAGCGTTCTCCACGTCGCCGAGGAAGGTCGCCACTTCGCTGGCCATCTTGGGGTCCAGGATGCGCTTCCAGGAATAGACCCAGTCGGCGGCGGTGATCGGAACGCCGTTCGACCATTTGTAGTTTGGGTTGAGAGTGATCGTCCACGTCCTGCCGTCAGCGCCGAGATCAATGCTCTTGGCTTGGCGCAGGACCAAGTTGCCCTTTTCATCGAGGCGGGCCAACGGCTCAAAGAGTTGGGCATTCACGAAGATTGAGAAGTCGGAAGCCAGGTTGGGATCCATGAACCGCGGCTCGCCCGTCATCATGCGAAAAGTCTTGGGCTCCTCGGCGTTCGCGATGCTGGCTAGCAGGCCAACGCCCATGATCAGGGCGCTTGCCGATGCAGCGAGTGCGCGTGGAAGTATCATCTCAAATCTCCATCTTGCGTGGAATTTACGGTCGGTCGTTCCCCGTGCCGACTACAGTCAACGTAGTAGATGGATAATTCTTTTTCTAATACCGATTACGTCCGGATTGATGCCCGTGTGGCCTCAATCTGGATAGCATCTTATCGGTCGGGTCGGCGCTGCACGCTCCGTTTGCTTGGCTCGGCATCCATGTTGGACGTCACCTCGCGTACCACCGCGATGAAATTCTGCAATGTCTTCGACTTAAGATCGGGATGCCAGGCGACAACACTTGCGACCGAGGGCATATCCTCCCGGAACGGCCTAACCGCAACGTCGTGGCGCGTCTTCAGCCATCGGGCGTTGACATAGATCGAGACGCCGACGCCTGCGGCGACCAGATTGACGATGCCGTCAGAATGCGCGGCCTCTTGGACCACGCGCGGTCGAAACCCAGCCGACATGCAAATTGAGTCGACGAGGTCGAGAAAGGTGGCCCATGAGTTGACTGCTCCCAGCACGAATGGCTCGGGAGCCAGGCTGGCGAGGTTTATTTCCGAATTTGCAGCGAGCTTGTGACCGCGCGGAAGTAGGCAAATCAGCTGTTCGCGTCGCACGATTTGAAATTCGAGATTGCTGACCAGATGCGCGCCGAACAGGAAGCCAACATCGAGCCGGCGCTTGCGCAGCGCTTCGGCCATATCCGGCGAACTCATGGAGCGCAGTTCAACCTCAACATCTGGATATCGGGAACGGAAATCGCGAACAATCTTCGGAAGCGCATCGTTGATGGCAAAGTCATTAAAACCGACCGAGATCGTACCGAGGTCACCTTCGTTGACGCGGTGTGCGACGCGAATTGCCGCAGCGACATGCTCGAGCACATCGCGGGCTTCCGGCAGGAAGGCTATGCCCGCTGCAGTCATGGTCACCATTCTAGTGGTGCGATCGAAAAGACGCACCCCAAGCAGACCTTCAAGATCACGGATGGTCCGGCTAAGTGCTGGCTGGGCTATATTCAGGCGATCGGCTGCGCGGCGGAAGTTTTTATCCTCTGCCACAGCTATAAAGGCCCTAAGATGGCGTAGCTCGACTGACATTATGATCTCTTCGCTACGAAAACAGCTAAACGCGCCCGTGCGCAGCAAAGCGGATATGTCACCGCTTGTCATGCATCTTGTTCAAAATTCCTGACTACTCGAGGAATCGAGGAATCAGGTTGTTTTCGTCGTTCGACCGCAGCCTTGGCGACATTGCTCCGCAAAGCCCAGCTGCGCAGCGTCAACGAACAGCGGTTGACGGCGCAGTGCGCACGACTATCCAGAAATCCTGAACCATATGGCCCATATCGCAGGATCGGAACTCGACCAGCGCCGACCTGGCACTCCTGGAGATCGTTCAACATAACAATCGTTTGACCTCCCAGGAGTTCGCAACCCTTGCAAACCTTTCACCGTTGAGGCGGGTTCATATCGACATTCACCTCAGGGGCCGTGAAACGACTTCGATGGGCCGGGTGCGGGCTGCGTGTGTCGTGCGCTCGATCGAAAGCACCGTCTGCGGCGGAAGCTCTCCATCATGCAGCCTCTGGAGATGCTCGACGACATTCTTATCCGCGGCCGTGAACCGGTGGTTCAGGCGAAGAAAGTCCATCCAGGTCGGCGTGCGGAATGTCTCCGTCCAAACCGAAGGCGTTTGCAGGTTGCGCTGGAGCGTCCAGTTTCGTGCACCGGCGCGGCTTTGAACGTGCCGCCTGGCGCGCATGCAGCCCAGAAACGCCTCGGTATTTGCTTCGGATATGGAATACTCGATTTTGACATTGATCGGGCCACTCCTGGGCTTCAGATCGAGTGCCAGGTCTGGCGGATCGAAATCCGAACTTTCCTGGTCCGTTTCTTCCCATGGACGCACTGGGAACAGTATTCCCGCTGCCGCGACCAACAATAGGGCCCCTCCCGCTCCCTCCAGAGCCCAGGTCAGGGAGTAGTTCTGGGCGACGGTTCCCCAGACCCAGCTGCCGGCAGCCATGCCGCCGGCGCTCAAGGCGTAGTAGATCGATAGTGTGCGGCCGACGACCCATCTTGGACTGGCCAGCTGCACCGAGACGTCGATGCCCGTCCAGGTGATGAGCCATCCGGCCCCCCCGAGTGCCAGCGCCAAAGCCGCCACCGCGACCGACGATGTCAGGGCAAGGGAAAGGCAGCATGATGCACATGCAACAGAGGCGGCCGCCACCAGCTTGTTTTGAGACATGATCCGCCTGAGGAAGCTGTTGCTCATGCCGGCGACGAAAGCCCCGCCGCCGAAACCGGCCAACAGAATGCCGTAGACGATTGGACCGCTTTGCAACTGATCGCGGACAACGAGAGGCAGCAGCGCGAGGATAGAGATGCTGGCCAAGCCGAACAGGGTCGCCCGGGCGACCGCAGACCTAATCTCGAAGGACATTGCAGTGAAGCGCAGCCCGTCGTGAATAGCCGTGGTCATTTTCTCGCGCGGGAGAGGCGAAGCGCGGACGTGCCATTTGGTACGCCATATGGCGGCAAGCGGCGTCAGATCGCACAGCGCGGCCAGGGCGAAAGCGGTGAGCGGTCCGAAGAAAGCCAGGATCACGCCCCCCAAAGCCGGACCAACGCTACGCACGACGTTGTATCCCACAGACGTCAGCGTCACGGCGGCCGGAATGTCCCGCTTGTGCAATATATCGCCGATTGAAGCGTGCCAGGCTGGATCGTTCAAGGCAAAGCCGCAGCCTGCGAGGAAACCAAGTCCGAGGATGAGCCAGGGACTGATAAATCCCAGGTAGACAGAAATCACCAGTGTCGTTGACGCCAACGCCAACAGGCAGTGTCCTGCAAACATCACCCATCTGCGGCTGAAATTGTCGGCGATGGCTCCGGCAAGGATCGACAAGAAGAACACTGGCAACGTCGACGCGGCCTGCACCAGTGCAACCATCAGATCGGACGCCGAAATCGTCGCCATCAGCCAACTGATGGCCACCGTTTGCACGAGCCATCCCAGACTGGATATTTGTGAGGCCGTCCAGATCGAACGAAACACCCCGTTCCGAAGTGGAGCGAGGGTTGTTGAAGTGGATGTATGGGGGTCAACGTGCTGCATGTCTCTCTGCTTTCAGGCCTCCCAGCCTCGTTGCTGCGACGCAGCAGGATATCCAGCGTTTCCCGGAAACCGGCATCATGAGCCAAATCGAGCGTTATGGCTTAACATCTCGCGTGAGATATCTTATTGAACCCGGCGAGTGGCTGGTCGGCTCAAGCGCGTTCGACGGACTTGAGAAGCGGCAACGGCTTGCGACGATCATCCTCAAGCCACATTTCGCCCTGCCCCGATTTCAGGCAGCCGTGATTGCCACGGCATGGCTTCTTCCAGATCGCGCGCGACACGCACGAGCGTCGCTTCATCGCCAAAGCGTCCAACGATCTGTACCCCAATCGGCAACCCACTTGCTGACTGTGCCAGAGGAAGGGAGACAGAGGGATGGCCCGTGACGTTAAAGACACCGACGAACTGGTAGTATGCCGCATCGGCATCCATGTACTCTTCTGCAGAGATGCTTGGATGGGTGGCGCAATAGACGCCACCATGCGGTGGCGCGGGTGTTGGCATCGTAGGAGTTACCAGAATATCGAAGTTCTGGATGGCTTCGCCGACGTGCAGTCTCATCTGTCGCACGGCATCAAAGATATCTAGTGCGTTAGATATCGTTATTGTGCGGCCGTATTCATGGAGCTTCAAATTGACGGGTTCCAAGGTCTCTGGCCCTATGGAACGACCCATGGATGCCGCCGCCGCTTCCAGCCGACTTGCCCCCATGCCAGCCATTCCAAGCAAGATCTTGCTATACATCGCCGGACTGTAGGGAGGTCGTACCTCAGCCACTATGTGTCCCATGTCTTCAAGCACTTTGACGGTTGCATCAACGGCTCGCTGTACCTCTGGCTCGACTTCGACGGCACCCCATTTTGATCTTGCGACGCCGACCCGCAATCTGCTGTTGGAACGCTTCAACTCTTCCGAATAGGGCCGTTCCGGCTGAACTACAATAAATGGATCACCGGGATGAGGACCGGAAAATATGTCCAGTGCGGCAGCCATATCCCGGACGGTTTTGCAGACGACGAATTGTCGTGCGAACCCGAATCCGGAATCCTGATTGTGAGGGCCACCCGAAACGCGACCCCGTGAGGGATTGAGCCCGACCAGACCGCACCATGCGGCGGGGGTTCGCGTTGATCCGCCACCGTCGCTAGCCGAGGCAATAGGAACGATGCCGGCAGCAACAGCAGCTGCCGCCCCGGCCGAAGAGCCCCCTGCCGACCGTTTGAGATTCCAGGGATTGCCGGTCACGCCATTGAGAACGGATTCGCTCATCCCGGAAATCCCGAACTCTGGCGTCGTGGTCCGACCCAGAATTCGCAAACCTCCTTCCCGAGCTCGCCGCACATAATAGCTGTCGAACTCCCAGCGATTATCCTTGAATAGACGGCTTCCTTTTTCTTCCAGCCTCCCAGCCTCGGCAAAACCCAAGTCTTTTCTTAAGAAAGGCACCCCGTGAAACAACCCTCCGCGCACGCCACTTTCAGCAACTGCGTCAGCATCATCATAGAATTCAATGACGGCATTGATCCGCGGGTTGACCACATCATGTGCCTCGCGAGCCAACCGCGCCAGTTCCAGCGCAGTAACTTCGCCGGAATCCACCAGCGCAGCCAAGCCTTTGGCGTCGTAGTTGACATATTCGCTCAACTTCATCGTCTTGTTTACTTTCTGCGATAGCGAATTTGACGGCTTTTGAGGGGATCGTGGCGTCTCTGCTGACGACCCGCTGGTCAGTTCGTTTAGTCGTCATGATGTTGTAGCTGCCAGCCAACATGCGGTCTGGTGATGCGCGCCTACGTCGACGACCGGCGGCTCTTCGTGTCTGCAGCGGTCCATTGCAAGAGGGCAGCGGGGATGAAACCGACATCCACTTGGGATGCGCGCAGCACTCGGCACCTCACCGCTGAGACCAGGAAGGGGGTCGGCGGCAATCATCGGCCGGACCTTCGGAGTGGCATCCCTGAGAGCCATGGTATAGGGGTGCCTGGGATTGAAAGTGATGTCGTCGGCGCTGCCGATTTCCACGATGCGTCCAAGGTACATCACGGCTATTCGGTCGGCGATCGACCAAGCAACCGGCAGATCATGCGTGATGAACAGAAGCGCCATGTTCCGCTGCGTACGCAGGTCCATCAGGACCTGGAGGATTTGCGCCCTTATCGAAACGTCAAGCATTGACACCGGCTCGTCGGCAACGATCAGTTCCGGTTCTACGGCAAGGGCTCCAGCTATCACCACGCGTTGACGTTGACCGCCGGACAATTCGTGCGGGAAACGAGCAAAGAAGTCCTGTGGGGGATTGAGTCCGGCTGCTGCAAGAGATTTGGCAACGCGCCGCGTGATCGCCTCGTGGCCACTGGCCAAGCGCAGAGAGCGCACGCCCTCTGCGACGATATCGAAGATGGTGTGACGAGGATTGAGGGCCTGATAAGCGTCTTGGAAAATCATTTGGACGCGGTGTCGGTAGGGGCGCAAGGCGGCCCCTCCAACCAGCGTCATGTCCTCACCATCAAACACCAGTTTACCGCCCGTCGGTTGGACCAGTTTGGTGATTACGCGGCCGACGGTTGATTTACCGCTGCCTGACTCACCGACGATGGCAAGTATTTCGCCGCGGGCGATGGTCAGGTCCACCCCGTCGAGAGCGCGAATTTGCGCGCTCGTGCGCCCGAACAGGCTACCGAACATTCCGCCTCGGCCGGGAAAATGCACTTGCAGATTCTGCAGCGCCATTATGTTCGTGACGTCAGCCATTGGATGCTAACCTGCTGTCGCTAGGAGCCGAATAGAGGTGACAGGCGACACGCCCTTCCGCGTGCGTGTCAATATCGGGCACATGGACCGCGCAGATGCTCATGGCGGACGGACAGCGTGAACGAAAAGCGCATCCCGACACACGGTTCTGCAAAGTCGGCGGATCCCCCGGAATGGGCCGAGTAATTCGCTTTCCCGTACTAGGGTCGGGAATTGAATCGATTAAAAGCTTGGTATATGGGTGCTTCGGGCTCTGGAAGATGTCAGCAACAGTGCCATCCTCTATGATGCGGCCGGCATACATGATCATCACACGGTCGCAAGATTCCGCCACGACCGACAGATCGTGAGTTATCAGGATCAGAGCGAGGTTTAGCTCTTTCCTCAGCTTTGTGAGCAACTTCAGAATTTGGGCCTGGGTGATGACATCGAGTGCCGTCGTCGGCTCATCCCCAATGACAACAGAGGGATTGCAAGCAAGTGCCATGGCAATCATCACGCGTTGACGCATGCCGCCAGACAATTCGTGCGGATAAGCTGCTCCGCGTTCTGCCGAGATACCGACAAGTTCAAGGAGCACCCTGGCGCGTGCTCTAGCCTCATCACGCGCCATTCCGAGTTTGAGCATACAGGGTTCGGCAATCTGCTTTGAAACCCGCTGCACGGGGTTGAGAGCGTTCATTGCGCCTTGAAACACCACCGAAAGATCGTTCCAGCGATGAGGCCGCATCGCATCATCATCACCGATGGGAAGGCGCATACCGCGGTAGCGAACTTCTCCTGCAGTGACTGCTGCATTAGGTGACAACAAACCTGCAACTGCCATGGCCGTTGTGGTCTTGCCGCTTCCGGATTCACCGACGAGGCCAACGGCCTCGCCGGCACGCAGGTCGAAGCTCACATCGCGAATGGCAGGCAACGAGATGCCCTTCAACGCGTAATCCACGGCAAGATCCGCCACCTCCAGCAAAGGCAGACTTGGCATTTTAGGTGCGTTGTTCATGGGATGGCCCTCCTGCGTGGATTGAAGGTGTCATCGAGGGCGTTGCCAATCAAAACGAAGCTCAGGGAGACGATGACTACACACAGACCGGGAGCGCCGAGATACCACCAAGCACCGGAACTCGCGGCGCCTGCGCGCTGAGCAAGAGCCAGCAGCGTGCCCCATGAGGGCTGCAGTGGGTCACCAAGTCCTAGGAACGACAGGGCTGTTTCGGTATAGATCGCGTTTGCAACAACCAAGGCGCCGTTGGCTGCAATCTGCGGCACCAGGTTGGGCAGAAGATGGCGCAGCATGATGTTGAGATTGCTCGTTCCAACCACCTTGGCGCGTTCAACGAATTGTCGCTCACGAAGCGTCAGCGTCTGGCTTCGAACAATACGTGCGACGAAGGCCCAACTGGTCAAGCCGATGACCAGGATGATGACGAACAGAGAGGGGCGAAAGCCCAGTATGTTCCCACTGCGTCCGATAGCCTCGAGAACCACCGGCGTGATCACCAAGGCAAGGACGAAGGATGGTATGACGAAAAAGAAATCCGTCATGCGCATCAACCAGCCATCGACCCAACGGCCGTAATAACCTGCTGCCATGCCAATAGCGGTTCCGACGACGAGGCTGATAAGGGTCGAGACCAGCGCGATCACGAGCGATGTGCGTGCACCGTGCACTATGAGGTTCAGCACATCGCGCCCAGCTTCGTCAGTTCCAAGCAGGTTCGCTTGGGAGGGTGGTACCAGAAAGTCACCTGTGGCGTTCATCGCAGTTTGCAATGGACCGACCAATATGTTGGGCATGGCTGCCATGCCAACAAAAACAATCAAGGCGAGAAGACCTAGCCGGGCACCGCTGTGAGCCAAGAACTGGCGAAGAAACGATTTGATCGCGCGGACTCTGATTTGTCGGCGGTTCTCAGAAAGAGGTATGGTGTCAGTCATCATGATCTCTGTCATTACCGTACCCGCGGGTCGAGAAGGCCGTAGATCAGGTCGGCAATGAGGTTCGCAAACACAATCGAGGCGCCGAGTACAAGGAATATGCCTTGCAGCACGGGGTAGTCGCGCGCGTTGAGCGCCTCAACGGTCAAGCTGCCTATTCCCGGCCAGGCGAAAACCGACTCGACCGTGATTGCGCCGGCAACAACATAGCCGAGATTGAGCGTGATCAGGGTCACGACGGGGAGCAGAGCATTGCGGAACGCGTGCCGCATTAGCATCTGGCCATTGGTTAGTCCCTTGGCTCGCGCCGTCACCATATAGTCTTCAGTGACAACGTCACTCATTGCTGCCCTGGCAACAACCACGTATTGGCCAATGAGTCCCAATGCTACGGCGACAACTGGAAGGGTCAGATGGCGTAACCGATCGGTCAGTCCCGCCAGAAAGCTGCCATCGCCAGCGCCGGGTGAGTATGAACCATAGCCCGGCAACCAGCCAAGCATGGTACTGAAGCCTACCACCAGCAACATCCCGAGCCAAAAAGGCGGCGTCGAATAAAGCGCCAGGGAGGTGCCTGTTGTGAGATTGTCAACGACTCCACCGCGCCGCCAGCCGGCATAGATTCCAAGGAAGACCCCAAAGATGATCGCGATGATCTGAGCCAGTCCCACCAAGGCAAGCGTTGCCGGCAGGCGCTCCATGATCAACTCGCCGACGCGCCTTCCCCTGAACTTAAAGCTATAGCCTAAGTCACCCCGGAGCGTGGTCGAAAGATAGCTGACAAGCTGGTCAGGCACGAGCGGCTTGTCGAGGCCCCAGCTTTGTCGCTGGGCCTGCATCTGTTCCGCCGTTACCGAGCTGCGAGCCCCCGCCAACAACATCGCGGCGGGGTCTCCAGGAATAACTCGAAACAGCAGGAAGTTGAGGACCGCGACCATCAAAAGCGTGATCACCGCCCTGAACATGACCTGGGCGACGTGATGGCCACTATGGCCGCGTATACCCCCGCTCATCACATCGCCTTCAAGCGATCAAACGGAAAGTAGCTCCACATTGCCAACATGTCTTCCGTTCCCCAGCCCTGGAAGCAGTCTTTTCTTCGCGCTTCGAGCATCATTGGATAAGCCAGCATGATAAAGGGGGCCTCTTGATAGATGAGGCGCACAGCTTTATCGACCAACGCTTGACTTTTCTTAATGTCTGCAGTGCCTTCAACCTCCGAAATCAGCTGGTCAAACTCGCTGCTTTGCCAATAAGCTCTGTTTTGGTCGGATCTCCCTAGAGCAAGTAAGTCAGGGGCGCTAAGAGATAACCACCCTCCGCATATTAAAAGATCCCACTTCCCCCCACCCTGATCCGGCGAGGCGGTTCGGGCGTCTAGCCCGCCCGGATCCAGTTGAGTAACTGATACCGGGATTCCAATCTGCCCCAGCCAGCCAGCCACCAATTGAACGGCAGCCATTGGTGTCTCGATGGTGCCTGAGCTGGTCCCGGTAATCAACTCAAGTTGGAAAGCGTTTCCGTCCTTATCCTCTCGAACGCCATCACCATCGGCATCCTTGTAACCTGCGGCATCAAGCCTGCGGGCTGCCTCTTCCAGGTCGAAATGGCGCTTTATGTCTTCCAGTTCGGAGTAGTAACTGGTTGCAGACGGCATAACCAGACCCACACCGGGATCGGCGTTTCCTCTGAAGGCTCTTTCGGCAATCATTTTCTGATCTATGGCGTAACCTATGGCATCGCGAAAACCCTTGTCCTGCAAGGCCTTCGTGCTGCCCGCTCCCTTGCCGGAGGCGGTATTGAACGCGAGATAATTGCGGGCTTCCGTCCGTTGCTTTCCGACAACGATCGCTTCGTCCTTTGACAAATCACTCCATTGCGCCGCGGTGAGATTCATACCGTAGTCGAGGTTCCCGCTTTTTAGCCCTTGGGCGATCGAGTCCGCGCTCGGGAAGAACGAGAAAATAAGGCCGGCAATCTTCGGCTGACCTGTGCGGAAATGAGCGTTTGGCGTTAGACGGGCAAACTGTCCTTGTTGGAACTCGGAGACAATCATAGGTCCGGTACCGACCAATGGCGGGTCGTTGCGAAAGGTACTGCGTGCGTCTGCGTAGCTGACAGAACTCCAGATGTGCTCGGGGACGATCATGATGGTATTGTCAACCGGCCATCTAGTCGGCTTCTTGGTAGTTATCTTCAGCGTCGTTTCGTCCACGACCTCGATTGACTCGACTTGTGCCAGGCCAGAGGTATTGTTCCAGCCGACATTCAGCTCATTTGGCGTTCCAATTGACTTCTTGAGGTATTCATATGTAAATGCCACGTCTTTTGCTGTGGCGGGTTTGCCATCCGACCACTTCATCCCCGGCCAAATCGTGAAAGTCCACGTGAGTTCTTTGTCATCGATAGACCATTCCTTGGCAAAACCGAGCCGGTCAGGATGCCGCTGTGCATCAAAGCCTACGAGAAAGTCGTACGTGAACGTAGTTGGCCAGAACGAAGACCATGTAGCGAAGGGATTCATCGTATCAGGTGCGGCAAGGCCCGCCACACGAACAATTTGGTCACTACACGACACAGAGGCCGCGAAAGCATGTGACGAAGCGATGAAAGGAGCGGCTGTTCCGGCAAGCAGCGCCTTCAAGACAGAGCGACGGTCTAAGTTAAAATCTTCCATTTTTTGTTCTCCCTCTTTTTTATTCGAACCTTGCTGGTTTCGAAACATGTTGATTTGCACGCATAAACGAACGGAATTTACTGTACTGTCTCGGCGAACGCAGCCTCCAGTCGAGATCACGAACACATGGTCTATGACAGTACCATCACCAAATCTGCTCAGGACCGAGTAACCTATCCCCGGCACGGGTCGCATGGAGCGCTCGACTTCGAACGTCCAGTGCGCAAGCCAGTTGTTCGGCGCAGTCGAGTGCTTTGATAAGCTCCGTATTAGTGAAATACGTGAGATGCCGCTCCGCTAAGGAGGGTTCCCCGGCATCGAGTAGGATGTCAGCTGTCTTCAAGACATCAACACTCACTTTGAACAGCCTCCGCTCATAGGCCGTTAAGAAAGCCGTGACTTCAGGCAAAAACACTTCGCTGTTCCTGAAGACGAGATTCAAAAGACGCTTGAAGACATATGTCGCCGATCGCGTCGATTCGACCTGCTGCGAGACGAGTGAGACCTTGTCGCGGCGGCGGCCATCCAGGAAACGCTCAGCCTCGCCGTCGGTGAGATATCGATGCATTCTGAACTCTGGTGGGATTTCCCGGACACCCATGAACACTGGAACAAAAGGGGCTACCACGGGTCCGATTTGGGTGTGCCAAAGCATCCGCAACTCGGAATGAGCAGCATCTGCCAATGGCACGACTTGACCGTAGCCTGCCGTGTCTCCTGTCAATCGTTCGGTTCTAAGTGCCCAGATGATGTCCTCAACGGTGATTTTTTGCGGCCGCTTGGACAAAGCGATCAGCTCACCTTCGATCCAGCTGACTCCGTCCCATTTGCCCTTTCCGTCACCATAAATCTTGTTGACGTTGAACTTGTCTCCGGAGTTGGGATCATACCAGCCTTGCGAGATGGCAAAGTCGATTAGGTTGGCCGAGTGCAGGAAGTCGCCTGAAGTTTGATTTTCGATCGGGATTTCTTCAATGTAGCCTGGCCGGGACGCCCTGATGGAGTTATCGCCCAGCCGCTCCGCCGCCCATAGTCCTTGCCCACCGGCGAACTGGATAATGACCCACGCCTCATTCGCGTCCGCGATAATGTTGGAATTGCCTCCGTAGGTGGTGTGACCATACCGGGCTATAAGATCGCCCATGAGCTTTACGCCTTCTATAGCGCTTTTCGCACGCTCAAGGACGATGCGGGAAAGATCACTGTAGTTAGGTCCCGTCTGGTCCCGAGGCGTCATCGATACAAGTTCGGGCCTTGAGTCGGACCAGATGTCGCGGACCGCGACCCCATGCTCGTTGAGCCCGCCGTTCGTCAGTGGGGCCGGCGTGCCCTTGAAGAAGCTGTAGTTGACCCGGATGTGTCTCGCGGTCTCGCGCGCCTGCGGTATCTCAGCTATTACACCGGGCATATCCGCCTGAGCAGTGGCTCCCACCCTGATGGTGGTCCCTTCTGGGTGCTGCTTTCGCTCAACCACGTCGAGCCAATGGCTCGAAGGTTCATCACCATAGCCAGCCAGATACGCGATGCCGTCGGCAGTGTGATTCTTGCCAATATAGATGCCATAGCTCATTAAAAGATCCGTTTTCGAGATGCTGCTGTCTGCCGCGAGAAACCTCGCGCACCCCACCGCGCCCATTTCAGATTGGTTTTGGTGTAGGTTATCGTTCCCATTATTTTGACCGGAGGTTAGGAGGGCGGGGCTTGGTCAACAATGGCGCGTTTTTCATTGACTTTGCGCTGGATTGCGCGATTGTGCGCAAAGTAGCGCAAGGATTCCGAACGTTGAGCGATATCTTTTCAGAAAAACTGCGCGGTCTTTGCGCACACTATCGATCGGTTTCGGAAGTGTGCCGCATGCTCGGCCTCAACAGGCAACAGTTCGACAGATACCTCACCGGACAGGTTCGGCCGTCGCAACACAATCTTCAGCGGATCGCCACGGGGTTTGGGGTCGATATCGATGAACTCGTCGATCCAGCTAGAGCAATTGGACCACCGACACGACTAAAGGAAGCATCAGGTCGCGACCGAATGACCTCATTGATCGACCGCGCTTTTCCAGGGGATTTGAAGCGGCTACGAACCATGCTTGGCTATTATCATTCGCATTTCCTCATTCCCTCCGACCCAGATGAGGTCGCCCGTTCGATGGTCTATCTCTACGAACAGGAGGGAAGGGTTTGCAGCAAGACAATCGAGCGAACCGGGCCGCATGAAGCAGTGCAGGAAATTCTCAAGTACGAAGGAATGGCCACATTTCTTGGAAACTGCATATTTTTGCTCGAGTTCGAAACGCTATCAGCGGACACCATCGTGGAATCCATTCTTTACCCGTCGTACCGAAAAAGTCTGGATATCCTCACGGGCCTGACCTTCGGTATGACTTCCCAGGTGTACCGGCAGCCATTCGCGGCTCCCATCGCCTGGAAGTATCTTGGTCGAACCGTTGATGTGAAGGAACAGATGGCGGCTTGCGGATCGTACAAGAGGAACGATGTTAGGATCGACCCACGCATACGAAAATACCTTAACGCTGCGGGTTTATCCGGCACTTTGAGCCTAGGGCCTATGTAGTGTATTAATTTGCCAAATGGAGACACACCAAAGACCGGCGACCCCTATTGGAGCCTACATTTGTCTCGAAGGCTTCTTCCGAAAGCTTAAGCGCCTCTGACGTTGAGGAAGACACCATGGTCCGTATCGATCAGGTTTGTGGCACAGGACGATCACGACACCAACGAAGCGGGACACATCTCATGACAGAGCGACTTATCCGGACGCTGACATTGCATCGTGTCATCAAGCCGCCATCGCCTACATCGGCGGATCGTCGCTGACGATAAAATCCTCGACATGGAAGGGCAGACGCGTCAGGCCCTGAAGAAGCTCGATGCATCTCAAAGAAGTAGATTCAAAGCGCGCGAACCTGCTGTCCGTCACAATCTTTATCACGACATGAAGTGAAGCCCAAAATGGATGCGGTGTTGAAGGACTGGTTCGCCCCGAGGGATTGCCGAACCCATCGCCACCGCGCACTGCTGATCACCGTGGAAACGGCTTGCAGAACGGTAGAGCAAGGTCCGAGTCCCGACGCTGAATGGGACACTACGGTTCCTGCGAGGCATCCACACTTCGTAGAAGAACCTCCACATTTAGTTTTCGCTGCGGCAGAACTTATCGAAAGCAGAGCCGTAGAGCCTGTAGCTTGTCTCGTCATCGGCCGGTTGGAACCCCTGCCGAAGATAGAAGCGAGCTCCCCCCAGATTGGAGTGATCAACAGTCAGTCGAAGAAAGTGGTAGCCGTCTCGGCGGCCGGAAAAGGCAACATGGCGAAGTAGCTTTTCGCCAATCCGGGCGCTGCGGAACTCCTCATGGACGAACAGGTCCTGAATGTACAAGCCCGGCTTGCCCATCCAACTTGAAAACATCGGAAAGTAGAGGCAAATTCCCGCGATCGTGCCGTGAACCTCAGCCAACATCACGGTAAACTCGCGCCGAGTTCCAAAGCCGGCGGTTTCAATATCGTCCCTGGTGCTTATCAATCGTCCGGGAATGCCGATTGACTCAGCGAGCAAACGTAGCGCCCGCATAATCTCCTCGCTGTCCACGCGTTCGGCTATGCGAAACGACACTCCAGTAGACATCCATCACCTTTCTGCACCGACGGCTATTGCGGACGCGATCTTAGCGGTCACGAAACGACTTCAAGCAGCGCGTCGGCCCCCATACCCCATCCAATGCACATGCTAACCACGGCATACCGCGCGCCACGCCTGCGCCCTTCCAGCAGCGCATGGCCAACAAGGCCGAGGCCGTTTCAACCTTTGCCGCAACCAGTCATCGTCGGTTTCACCTGGGACGGCGGCTGTGCCGAAATAATGAGCGCCTATCTCAGCCACGCTCGCTGCCCTCAACAACAAAGGCTTTTTTCTGGCGGAGGCGACGACGGTTCAGAATCGTTCCGAGCCCAGATGGGCGACCTGCGCACCAATTTCGTAGTAGATTTCCCTGGAGCGACGAAACCAAGGTTCCTGAAGCTCGGTGAGCGGCAGCAGCATATCGGCTTCGGCCTTTTCGCCGAGGATGAGGTACGCCAATTCGCGGCCGAATACCGTGCCGGGCGAGATGCCGCGGCCGTTGTAGCCGGAGAAGCCGACGACATTCCTGCCGAACTTGTGGAACCGCGGCAACGCATCCGCAGTCATGCCGATCTGCCCATACCACTCATGCTCGAACTCGACTGCGCCCAGCTGCGGATAGAGCTTCGCCAGTGCCCGCCGGGCCCAGGCTTTGTGGATCGCCGTGCCGGTGTTGCGCAACGCACCGACACTGCCGAAGACCAGCCGTCCCGACCTGTCCAGTCTGAAGGAAGACAGGATTGTCCTGGTGTCCCAAGCGCCCTCGCGCCCGGGCAAGATGGTTTGCAACAGATCGACGCCGAGCGGCTGCGTTGCCAGATTGAAGTATGGCAGATGCACCTGTTCGGACCGGACGCTCTGCCACGGTCCCGTGCTGTACGCATCGGTGGCAACCACGACCCACTCGGCGTCGACCGTGCCGCCCGTTGTGCTGACCACCCAGCGATCGCCCTTCTTATCGGCCGCAACAACCGGGCTGGACGTATAAATAGTCACCCCGGCAGCCAGGCAAGCCTGCGCGAGACCACGAGCATAGGCAAGCGGCTGCAGCGTGCCGGCGCGCTCGTCGAGCAAGGCGCCGCAATAGGCCGGCGTACCCAGCCTTGCTTTCGTTTGCTCGGCATCGAGGACACGCACCGGCGCGCCGCGCCTTTGCCATTGCGCCGCGCGCTCTTTGATCTCCTTCAGCCCTGCCGGGCCGACGGCGCAGTGAAGGGTGCCGTTTCTTTCCAGTTCGCAGTCGATGCGATGCCTGTCGATGATATCCATCACCAGTGCCGGGCCGTCGCCAAGCAACCGCAGCAAGCGCTCGCCATGGACAGGGCCGAGCGCGGCGATCATGTCGTCGGGCATCAGCCACAAGCCGGCGTTGATCAGCCCGACATTGCGGCCCGCGCCGCCAAAGCCGATCTCACGGCTCTCCAGCAAGACCACCCTCCGGCCAGCCTCGGCCAGATGAAGGGCGCAGGACATGCCTGTATAACCGCCGCCGACGACAACCACATCGGCCGATACTACTGCGTCCAATGACGCTGTAGCCGGCGGTTCGGGCGCGGTCGCTTGCCATAGACCGTGTGAGCGGGGATCATTCAGCATCGGTCGCTGTCGCTCCCAAGACGTGAACAGGCCGCGGCGATGCGCAAGATCGCTTCTGTCAACTCTGTTTCGGATGTCGCATAGGAAATACGAAAGAACGGCGACAGGCCGAAAGCCGCGCCCGGGACAACCGCGACGTGGGCTTCCTCAAGCAGATAATCGCAGAAGTCGGTGTCGGTTTCGATCGGCTTGCCAGCGGGCGTTGTCTTGCCGACCAGACCAGCGCAATCCGCGAAGGTGTAGAAGGCCCCTTCCGGCACGCGGCAGTCGACACCATCGATGGCGTTCAACCCGGCAACGACGAGATCGCGACGGCGCCGGAAGCTCTCCGTCCGTTCCTGAAGGAAGTGCTGAGGACCGGACAGCGCCTCGACCGCTGCGGCCTGGCTGACCGATGACGGGCAAGACGTCGACTGGCTCTGCACCACCGCCATTGCCCTGATCAATTCGCGTGAGCCGCCGGCGTAGCCGATCCGCCAGCCAGTCATGGCGTAGGCCTTCGAAACGCCGTTGACGGTGAGCGTCCGCCCCTTCAGGCGTGGCTCCAACGCAACCGGCGTGACGAAACGGAAATCATCATACACAATGTGCTCGTACATGTCGTCGACCAGCAAGCGGACATGCGGATGCCTCAGGAGGACTTCGATCAGCGGCTGATAATCGGTCGCGCTATAGGCAGCACCGGACGGGTTTGAGGGGGAGTTGAGGATCAGCCATTTCGTCCTCAGCGTGATCGCTGCCTCGAGCTGGTTCGCCGTCAGCCTGAAACCGGCTTGCGCGTTGCACGGGACACAGACCGGCTTGCCTTCGGCAATGGTGACGATATCCGAATAGGACGTCCATGCCGGCGTTGGAATGATAACCTCGTCGCCAGCATTCAGCGTCGCCATCATGGCATTGAACAGGACCTGTTTGGCGCCGGTCGCGACGGTGATCTCGTCGGCGGCATAGTCGAGGCCGTTCTCCCGGCGGAACTTTTCGCGGATCGCCTGCTTGAGTTCCGGCGTGCCGTCCAGCGCGGTGTATTTGGTGTCGCCGCGTTGAATGGCTTTCCAGGCTGCCTGTTTCACGGTGTCGGGCGTGTCGAAATCCGGCTCGCCCGCCCCCAGGATGATGACTGGCGCCCCGTCGCGCTTCATCGCTTGCGCGCGGGCGCCGATCTTCAGGATCTGCGAAACCCCGATCGCCGATATGCGCGACGCCGGCACGAAGCCGGCCTCTTCGATACTTGTGTTGACGGTCATGGCCCGATCCTCAGTCGATGTCGAAGGACACGCCCTGCGCCAGCGGCAGCGCTTTGGAGTAGTTCACCGTGTTGGTGGCGCGGCGCATATAGGCCTTCCATGCATCGGAGCCGCTCTCGCGGCCGCCGCCGGTTTCCTTTTCGCCGCCGAACGCGCCGCCGATCTCGGCTCCCGATGTGCCGATATTGACGTTGGCGATGCCGCAGTCCGATCCGTCGACACCCAGGAAGCGCTCGGATTCCTGCAGGTCTCGGGTGAAGATGGACGACGACAGGCCGGCGCCCACGGCATTGTGCTCGTCAAGCACGGCGTCGAAATCCGAATATTTCATCACATAGAGGATCGGCGCGAAGGTCTCTTCCGTCACCGGAGAAACCTGCTTCGGCATTTCGACCAAAGCCGGGTGTACGTAATAAGCATCCGGATGGCCGTTCTCGACCCGCGCTCCGCCGGTCAGCTTGCCGCCGTGAGCGGTGGCTTCCTTCAGTGTCTTCTGCATGGCATCGAACGCCGCCTTGTCGATCAGCGGCCCGACCAGCGAGGATGTCTCCAGCGGGTTGCCGACCGAGACGCTTTCGTAGGCCTTCTTGAGGCGCGGCAGCAGCGCATCATAGACGCTGTTATGCACGAACAGGCGCCGCAGCGTCGTGCAGCGCTGGCCAGCCGTGCCCATCGCGCCGAAGGCGATGGCGCGCAGCGCCATGTCGAGATCGGCGGTCGGGCAAACGATGCCGGCATTGTTGCCGCCGAGCTCCAGCACGGCGCGGGCGAAACGCTTGGCCAGGCGCGGGCCGACATCCCGGCCCATGCGCGTCGAGCCGGTTGCCGAAACCAGCGGCACCTTCGGATGGTCGACCAGGATCTCGCCGACGGCGCGATCACCGATCAGCACCGGCGCCAGGCCCTGCGGCGCATCAGCGCCGAAGCGCTTGACCGCACGGGCAAAAATCGCTTCGCAGGCGAGCGCCGTCAGCGGCGTCTTTTCCGACGGCTTCCACACCACGGCGTCGCCGCAGACCAGAGCAAGCGCAGCATTCCAGGACCACACCGCGACCGGGAAATTGAAGGCCGAAATGACGCCGACGACGCCGAGCGGATGCCAGGTTTCCATCATCCGATGGCCGGGACGTTCGGTGGCGATGGTCAGGCCGTACAATTGCCGGGAGAGGCCGACGGCGAAATCGCAGATGTCGATCATCTCCTGCACTTCGCCCAGCCCTTCGGAGGGAATCTTGCCGACCTCGATCGACACCAGCCGGCCAAGCTCGGCCTTGTGCGCGCGCAGTTCCTCGCCGAGCAGCCGCACCAGTTCCCCGCGCCGGGGTCCCGGCACCATCCGCCAGGCCTGGAAGGCCTTGTGGGCGGCGTCGATCGCCTTGGCTGCCTCAGCCGGCGAGATCGTCTTCAGCACCGCGATCTGCTCGCCCGTCACCGGGCTGCGCACGATGAGATCGCCGCCGACAAGCGCCTCCTTGGCGACACCCAGTTTCGCCAGAAGTTCGGTCGTTTCCTTGGCTACATCGATGGATTTGACTGCAATGTTCATCCGGCAAACTCCTGTTTTGTCTTATCCGAAACGCACCGAACCAAGGCGCCCTGGCGACGTCAGTTGCTTCAGGCCAGCGGCAAGGTCCTTGTGCTTTTTCTGAGTATAGAGATCGTAGTAGGCTTGGTTCTTGCGGCCGACGCCGTGCTCGGCGCTGAAGCTGCCGCCGAAACGATCGACCGCGATCGAATAGACCCAATCGCGCAATCGCCGTTCGAAGGCGATATCGACTGGACCAGCCCGCGCCTCGTCGACGACCAGATTGAAATGCACGCCGCCGTCGCCGATATGGCCGAAGTCGAAGATTGCGACATCGGGAAAATGGCTTGGCAGTTCGAGCTTCATCCAGTCGCAGAATGCTAGTACGTCGGCCCTGCGGAACGACAGATCGAAAGCGACTAGTCGGCCGGCATGTTTGACGCCTTCCGACAGGGCGTGACGTAGCGCCCACATCTCATGGGCTGGACCGACAAAGGCGTTGGCGAGCGGCGCGCCCTCCGCTTCCCAGACTTCGGCCAGCACCGTTTCCAGGACGGCATCGAGCGGCTGCTCGTCATCACGCGGAAGCCAACTGCGGGAAACTTCAGCCAGAATGACATAGTTGGGAACGTCGCCATTCTGGAATGGATTGCGCAGCGACGGAACATGGGCAAGCGTTGCGGTAATCGCATTCCCCGATATGCCTTCGAAAGCCGATAGATACGATCCGAGACGCTCTTCCATCGCCCGCAGCAGGAGCATGACGGCAGTGCCGGTTCGCGGCACCAGATAGGCTGTCGAAACCTGCCTCGGCAGACGTTCCAGATTGAGCACGCATTCGGTGACAATGCCGAACGCGCCGGATGTCCCGATGAAAAGCTGCTTCCAGTCGACGCCTGTATTGTTCTTGCGCAGCCCCGACAGCAGGTCGACCACGGTACCAGCCTCGTCTGCCAGGACGACCTTCACGCCCAGCGTATTGCGGCGCACGTCGCCATATTTCAGAAACCGCGAGCCGCCGGTGTTGGTTGCCAGCATGCCGCCCACCCGCGGATCGGCGCCGAGGTCGATCGGGAAGAAGAGACCGCCGGGCTCGAGCCGTCCGTTGATGTCCGACAGTCTGGTTCCAGCGTCGACGTGGATTGAGCGGTTGTCGATATCGAGATCGAAAATCGGTGTCATCCGGTCGAGACTGAGCACGACCTGCGCTCCACTGGTATCCGGCGTCGAGCCGGAGACCAGGCCGGTGTTGCCGGACTGCGGGATGAGCGCGATATGCTCGCGAACGCAGTATGCGACGCAAGCGGATACCTCCGCCGTGCCGCGAGGGCGCAGCACCAATGCGGCGCTACCCCGGTCATAGCGCGCGCCATTCTCATAGGCGGCCAGGCTGGCGGAATCTTGGACAACCCCGTCCGCGCCGAGGATTTCGACCAAAGCTGTCTTGTGCCGCTCGCCGATCATGCCGACTGTCTACTCCGCTGCCTGAACGCAGCGCAGAGCGCGTCGGCAGTCGTCGATCGACGCCTGCTCGATCGCCGCATAGTGCGCGAATTCATCGAGGACGCCGGCGCCGAGAGCGGCTTCGAAGTGCTTCTGGTTGGGACTGGCGACGAAATCCTGGCCCGCTTCATCGCCCAGATTGGACTGGAAGATACCGGCCGCGCTGACGGGCAGGAAATCCTCGTAGACGATCGGGTCGAAACGAACGAAGCCATCCGCCACCAGGCGATCGACACCTTCCACATGGACGCTGCCGACCTGACGCCCTCGCTCGGTCAGCGAATAGGTGAAATAGCCAAGGCCAGCAGTGCGGATGCTGTCCCAAGTGTCGGGAAACGACTGGAATGTCCGCGACAACGCCTCGACGTAATCAGCAGCATTTGACCCGTCGGCCGCCGGCCTGAGGATTTTGCGCGTGGCATCCAGCAGGCTGTCGTAGAGCGCCCTGCCCTTGGGAGTCAGCGCCACGCCGCGCTGCTCGATCTCGCCGAAACGCGCCGTGTGCGAGCCAGCCGTCCAACCACCGCTGCCTGACTTGAACGAAACCGGTTCGTCCAGCGCCTTGAACGATGTCTGCCTGAGCAGGATCGGGCACTGGCGAGTGGGAGGACCCTCGATGATCGCCTTGGGCTCGATGCCACGCGACGGCATGCCCGTCTGCACCGCGTCGATGTCGAGCGTGCGCGGCGTCAGGTGGTTGATATGCGGGCCTTTGAAGGAAACCACGTCGGCGACCAGCCGATGCTGCTGGTGCAGCCTGTGGTACATCTCCATGCTGACGCAGGCCTGATCGTGCCAGCGGAATGTCTCGATGATTTCGGCGACAAACCGATCCGCATCGGCTTTACCCAGCCCGCCCTGCGTCTCGGCCTTTTCGGTGAGTTGGATGGCGCTGTCCGTGAAAATCCGTCGAGCGGCAAGAATGGCCTCCGCTTCCGTCCGCAGAACCTCGTCGCCGATCAGGTCGATTCTGAGCAACGAGGTGAAGACGCGAAAAGGATTGCGGCTGAGCGCTTCGGCACCAACCGGACGAAACGCAGTCGCATGGACCGGCACGCCGGCCGTGCTGAGGTCGTAGTAGCCGACCGGATGCATGCCCATCACCGCGAACACGCGCCGCATCATCGAGAGTTCGGCCGGCGTTCCCAGGCGGATCGCCCCGTGCCGCTCTTGCGAGATGCGGTCAAGCGAATCCGTCGCCTCGAGCTGTTGGCGCAGCACTGGCTTGGCATCCAGCACTTCTGCATTCACCTCGGCGACCAGTTCCATCAGCGTGCCGTAGGCGGGAACCTCGGTCCGGTACATGGCTGACATCGCCGCAGAAAAAGCAGAACGAATGTCATCGGATGCAACGAAAGCAGCATTTGGCAACGGTGCGGTCTCGCTTTTGAGAAAACATGAGATCATTCCGGAAAAGAGTGATATCGGATTTCATCCGGCATGACTTGCGACGTTTTCGACTAGGTTGATGCGAGATACGCATGATATTGAGCAGAAAGTTGATGCCAGACCTGGTTGCAATCCAGGCGTTCGAATGCGCGGCAAGACACGCGAGCTTCACGCGCGCCGGCCGGGAGCTCAACCTGACCCAGAGCGCCGTCAGCCGTCAGGTCAAGGATCTGGAAGTATATCTCGGCGCGCCGCTCTTCGAACGCATCCGGCAGCGCGTGGTGCTTTCCGAGGATGGGCGGCGCTTCCTGCCGGAAGCCCGGAAGCTGCTACAGCAAGCCGAAGAGACGATGCTGCGCGCAATGTCATCCGCCTACGCTAGATCGAGCCTGAGTATCGCCACCTTGCCGACATTCGGCAGCCGCTGGCTCAGTCCGCGCTTGCCTGATTTCCTGCGCCAGCACCCGGGCGTGATCCTCAATGTCGGCGCGCGCTCGGCGCCGTTCGATTTCGACGAAGAGAATTTCGAACTCGCCATCCACTACGGACAGCCGGTTTGGGCGCGCGCCACGTGCACCTATCTCTGCAGCGAATCGATCCTGCCGGTGGTAGGCGGTGCGCTGTTGACAACTTGCAAGGAGATCGCCGCCGCAGATCTGCTAACCAAGCCGTTGCTCCATCTCGCAACGCGTCCCAAACTTTGGGCTCTGTGGTTCGAGCAGGTGGGCGTGTCGGCCGAAATGGCCTACCGGGGACACCGCTTCGATCAATTTTCGATGATCATCGAGGCGGCGGTTGCGGGCATGGGGTTTGCACTTCTTCCGCGCTACCTCATTGAGCAAGAGCTAAGATCAGGCGAGCTTCGTATTGTCCTCGATTTGGCGATGCAGACCGAGAACAGCTACTATGTCGTCATGCCGGAAGCGAAGAGTACAAATCCGCTAGGGCAAAATTTCACGGCGTGGCTGGTACGCCAGGTGGCAAATTCGAGCTAAACCGCTGCTGCCGACAGGCAAAAACATCGGCCACCGCCCTCGATCTGCCGGCGGTCATATAGAACAGTCCCTATTACGGCTTTGCCACGCGCGCCGACTTTGGCTTTGCCTCCTGCATAGAGAGCGCGGAACAGTCGCTCGGCACATTGTGCGACGAGTTCAATGACCTCTACCTGCGCGGAACCTGACACCGCGCCAAGGATGTTACGTTCTCACCCGTGGCCGCTGCAACTCCGCCACGGTCATGACAAACCGGAGTTCCTGCTTGCCACTGTTCACGTAGGCGTGTTTGTCTTCTGTGCGAGCCAGCACGGACGAACCGGCTGGAACAAGATGTAAGCTATCGCCCAATTTCAGCGTCAGTTCGCCAGCCTCCACATTCAGCAGTTCGAGTGTTCCCGGCGAATGCCCAGGGGATTCGAATGTCTCGCCGGGAAACAGTGTCCAGCGCCAAAGTTCGATTTCGTCGGGTCCTTGCGTTCCGACCAGGAGCGTAGCGCTGCCTCCCTTGGGACCGCGCCAAAGGGTGGAAGCGTCCTGCGGTGGAACGATACGTACCGGCACGCTGACCGCCACGCCGACGAAATCGGCCACCGATACACCCAACGCGGTCGCTGCACGGCAGAGCGTCGCGATGCTGGGATTGGCGGTCCCTTTTTCAATCTCGACAAGCATGCCTTTGCTCACACCGGATTTTTGGGACAGCTGATCGAGTGTCAGACCGCTTTGCCGCCTGAACGTCTTGAGGTTTTGAGACACCGTGGCGCTGACGCGCTCAACATCAGCGACCGCCTCGGTCGATATATTGACTTTCTTTTTCATAGTCGTTATCATAGACTAACTTGGTCAATGGGAGCTAGAGCCCGTGTTGGATTTTCCGGTGATCGACAAGGAAATTGCGGGCATCGCCCCCGACTTCCGCGCGATCAGCATTTTCGTTGATGCCAATGGTACAAAGAAGCAGCGGATCGATCCCAACATCTTGCTGACTGCGTGCGACTACGTCTCCTCCGGCGGTCCGGAGTGGGGAGACGCGCATCTGGCCAGCTGGGGTGACGTATACAGCCGGTTCGGAGCAAAACCAAACCGCACGCCGTGCTCCGCGCAGGCATTGAAGAAGCGCGTGGAGAAGGATGGTCGCATTCCATCGATCAACCCTGTCGTCGACCTTTACAACGCAGTGAGCCTGCGTTTCGCAGTACCGGTAGGGGGTGAAAACTTCGATGCGTATGTTGGAGGTCCGCGGCTGACGGTTGCCGACGGAACGGAGCCTTTCGACACTTTTGCGAATGGCGATGCGATCGTCGAAAGCCCATCCAAGGGGGAAGTCATCTGGCGCGACGACGTGGGCGCTACATGTCGGCGCTGGAATTGGCGGCAGGGCACGCGCACCCGCTTGGAAACCGTGGGCGGCCGGATGTGGTTCATTTTGGAAAGCTTGGCAACGATGCCGGAGCAAGCGCTTGAGGAGGCGGGCAAGATGCTCGTGAGCGGTCTAATCGAGCTGGCGCCAGGGTGTGAGGTCTATAAACAGAAAATCAGCGTCAGCTAACCGGCCGGCGACCAATCCCGAAAGAAAGCAAGTGGACGTGACTTGCGATGTCTCGATGTCGCACAAGCGGCGGTTTGTGCGAACGGCTCCTTCCACTGACCAGCCGCGAAATGATTCCGCCGCCTGCGCAGGAGCGGGCGCCCTAGGATAGGCTTCCGGTCTACGAGCCCCTCCTCCTGGTAACAGTGTTTTACATCGGCCTGACCTTTGTCATCACGCAGGTCTTCCAGAAGCTGGAAAACGCGGTGCCGGTTCGACGTTAGCCGCACTTGAGCAATCAACCCAAAAAGCAGAGGCCAACAATGTCGAGACCAGACAAACACGAACTGTCCACGCTCTCCTTCAATACGCTGTCGGTGCATGGCGGCAACGAGATCGACAAGACGTCCGGAGCGATCCGCACGCCGATCGTCATGGCCAATTCCTATCTCCTTCCTGAAGACCCTTCCACGATGGACTGGTCCGATACCGAGACACCGTCCTACACGCGCAATTCGGGCCACAATCAGATCTGCCTACAGCGCAAGCTTGCCGCGCTGGAAGGCGGTCAGGATGCCGCCGTCTTCGCGACCGGCGTTGCCGCCCTACATGCCGTATTCTTCACTTTCCTGAAAAGCGGAGATCATGTGATCGTCGGCGACGTCACCTACGAGGCGGTTTGGCGGCTCTTTTCCGAACTCCTGCCGCAGCGCTACAAGATTGAAGCCACCTTCGTCGACATGGGCGACATGGATGCCGTCAGAGCCGCCGTGCGGCCGAACACCAAACTGATCCACACCGAAACGATTGCAAACCCGACTACAAAGGTTGCCGATATCGCAACGCTGGTGTCGGTCGCCAAACAAGCTGGCACGCTGTTGTCGGTCGACTCGACCTTCACGCCTCCCCCCTTCTTCCGGCCGCTAACCTTGGGGGCAGACCTCGTTATCCATTCGCTGACCAAGTACATCAACGGCCATGGCGACGCGATGGGCGGCGTGGTGATCGGCTCCAAGGAGCTCGTCCATCACATGAAGGCAGACGCGCTTGTCGACCTTGGCGGGACGATATCGCCATTCAACGCCTGGCTGATCATGCGCGGCTCGGTCACGCTACCCCTGCGCCTGAAGCAGCAGTACGCATCGGCCGAGGCCGTCGCCCACTATCTGTCGACAGACAAGCGCGTCGCCTACGTCACCTATCCCGGGCTCGAGAACCATGACCAGCACGCGCTGGCGAAAAGCCAGTTCGCCGGCAAGGGCTACGGCGCGGTCATGGCTTTCGCGGTCGAAGGCGATCCCGACACGCAGAACCGGTTCGTTGCCAATCTGAAGGTAATCACTTCCGCCGTTTCGCTTGGTCACGACGAAACCCTGATCGTGCATGTCGGCGGTAGCGGCCGTGGCGGATCCGATCGTTACCCGGCGAGCTTCCAGAAGTATGGGCATCTGCGTCTTTCGATCGGCCTCGAGGACACCGAGGATCTGATCGCCGACATCAGACACGCGCTTGATGAGACGTTCGGCGCATCCTGAGAGTCATCGAGGCTCTGGATCGTCTCATGTGAATTGCCCCTCGCGGGCAATTCACATCGCTTCTCTTCAACGCGCCCCGCGCGGCGGATCAGCAGTCCGCCAGGAGGATACCATGCACTGGATAATTCTGTTCGGCGCCGGCCTGCTTGAGATCGTCTGGGCGTATTTTATGAAGAGGTCGGACGGAGATCCCAAAACGTTCGCCTGCTGATCGACGTCGCCACTTGCTCAAAGATCGAGCTTGAGCACACCTCTCGCGCGAGACACGCACGGGATAAACCGACTGTCCCGGGCCTGCCTGGACAGGACAGCATCGCGGTGGATCGGCTGGCCTTCCAGCATTCCGCATTCACAGGTTCCGCAAACGCCGTTCTCGCACGAAGCCATGAGCAGCACGCCCGCCCCTCGCAGTGCTGCGAGCGCGGTCGTATCGGCTGCGACGGGGACCGATGTCCCATCGCGCAGTGTGATCGTGAAAGGTTCGGGTGGTGCAGCATCATACTCGAGCGGCTGAAAAGCCTCGAAATGCACCGTGCCTGCCGGCCAGTGGGCGCTTGCCCGGTCGACGGCAGCCATGAAACCAGGTGGCCCGCAATAGTAGAGCTGTTTGTCCGACGAAAGCGTTGACAGCAGGTTTTGAAGATCCAGCCGGGTTTCGGGCTCATCGTCGAAATGCAGCCGCACATTGGCTGGATCGAGGACGCTCTCGACAACCGATGAGAGCGGCGTGAGTGCGCTGCTGCGCGTGAAGTAGTGGAGTTCGTAGCGTCTGCCCCGCCGCTCCAGCGCCCACGCCATTGCCAGGATCGGAGTGATCCCGATACCTCCCGCCAGAAGCAGAACCGGCCCGCGGCTTTCGCCGAGGGGGAAATGATTGCGCGGAGCCGAGACCGGCAGTGTGAATCCCGGGCAAACAGTCTTGTGGATCCAGCTTGATCCGCCGCGGCCTGTCTGCTCGAACTTCACCGCAATCGTGTAGCGGCTCAAATCGCTCGGATCGCCGCAGAGCGAATACTGGCGCACCTTCCCGTCGGAAAGGTGGACATCCACATGGGAGCCAGGTTCGAACGGCGGCAGCAACGGTTTGCGCGGGTGCTTCAAATCGATGACGAGGACGTCGCCGGGTTCCTTGCGGATGGCGGTTACGGTCAGCTTCATGATGATGCGGGGCGCAGCCATGCAGGTTCATTCATCCATGGGAAGGATCTGATCGCCCGGACGGATCACGCCACCGATCTCGATTGCACAATTCAGACCCGAACGGTTCAACAGACCCTCGTAGAGGCCGGAAATGCCAAGCAGCTCTTCGATGTACTTGCAGGGAAAGTTCATCCGCGCAGCCCGCAGCACGGTCTCGCCAACGCGGAAACGCTTCCCTACGAGGTGGCCAAGCGGCACGCCCCTGGTGGTCAAGTTGCGCCGATGGTCTTCCGCCTCGAGCCTGGCTTTGAAGCCCGGGATCTTCGGCTCACCGCGAGCGATCGCTTCCAGGACTTCGACCTCGATCAGCGTCACCTCGCGAACATCCGGCTTCGGGGAGTAAGTCCCCGTTCCCAGAAAATATCGATCTCCCACGATACCTCGACCGGGGACAAGCTGTGCCTGGGTCAGTTCCTCCATCTCGTAGGAGGCTGCCGGCGCGACGTGAATGTGGAGCAGAGTTCCATTCCACGTCATGCTTCGCCCTCCAAGACCGCTATCGCGGCGCCCAGCTTCCAGCCGGATCCGAGGATCTGATCGAGATGTCCGTTTTCCATGTCCACTCCCACGCTCCAGGGGGCAGCGTTGCAGCCCGATCCGGCATTAACCCTCTGGCCTGACACTGGCCCGACAGACAGAGCCAGTTTTGCCAAGTCTTGCTAATCCAGTCGACGATACCGTGTTGAGCCCGGCGGCGGCGCCGGTTCAGGTGCTGTCGCTGTCCTTGCGGAGCTTGTTGCTGAACTGACGGGGCAAGCCCTTACTCAGACGTTGGACAACGCCGGCCAGGAGCCGAACGCCGTTCTCGATCTGCCGCATGGTCAAGGCGGAATAGCCCATCACCAATCCGATGCGGTCGGAACGGCGTCCGTCGGTTTCGTGAGCATAGAGCGGCGATATCGGATGGACGCCCACGCCGGCCCGCCGCGCCTCGTCGATCAAGACGTCTTCCAATGGACAAGAGAGATCCTTGAACCAGACGACGACATGCAGCCCGGCGTCGGCGCCCTCGATGACGATTCGATCTGCGAAGGCGCGCCGAAGGGCGGCGAGCAAGGCTCCTCGTCGCTCGCCGTTGAGACGGCGGACGCGCCGCACATGGCTTTCATATCCGCCGCTCTCGATAAGCGAGGCCAAGGCCTCCTGCTCCGCAACCGGCGAATGCCTGTCCAGAAGCTGCTTGGTCGTCGCAAAGACGCCTTGCAATTCCAGCGGAACCACGAGGTAGCCGATGCGCAGCATCGGCGACAGCGTCTTGGAGATAGTGCCGAGATAGATGACGGAACTGCGGTCTTCCAGTTTGTGCAGCGGAGGAACCGGACGAATGTCATAGCGGTACTCGCCATCATAGTCGTCTTCGATCACATAGGCGTCGTTTCCTCGGGACCATTCGAGAAGCTGATACCGCCGCGAGATCGGCAGGACGCCGCCGAGCGGGAACTGATGCGACGGCGTCACATAGGCCAGCCGCGCCGTGATCCCCTCAAGCAGCTCCGTCTTCATGCCGTCGCTATCGACGGAGACGGACACAGGCGTCGCCCCTGTACTGGCAAACACCTGGCGCGCCATTCTATAGCATGGGTCCTCGATGACGAAGCTGTCTGAAGGATCCAGCAGCAAGCGCGCGCACATGTCCAGGCCCTGCTGCGAGCCGCTTACGACAAGAATCTGCTCGATCTCGCAGCTTAGTGTTCGAGCGCGCCACAAATATCCCTGCAGAGCCTGGCGCAAGCGAGGCGACCCGCGTGGATCGTCATAGGCCAGCCTTCCTGGCCGTTGTGACATTGCCGCGTTCATTGCGCGCTTCCAAGTCAGCTCCGGGAAATCAGATGGCGCAAGGTCGCCATAACGGAAATCGACCTTCAACCGGTTGGGCAGATAATCGGGCCATGGCGGGCTGCCACGCAGTCGCTCGCCATAGCTGGAAAGATGTACCGGGCCAGTCCGTTTTGGGAACGCGCTGCTGGCCTGGCGACCGACCAGGGAAGCAGCAACGCGAGGCCGTGCGCCTTGATTGACCTCGATGAAGCCTTCCGCGACCAACTGCTCGTAGGCGACGGTGACCGTCGTTCGCGAAACGCCGAGGTCATTGGCGAGGCCGCGAGATGACGGCAACTGACTGCCGGTTTCATAGACACCGCTCAAGATCTGCTCGCGAAGCGCTTCGTAGATCTGGCGCGCGCCCAGACGCTGCGAGTGACCTGCCGACACGGCACGAGAAGACTGGACCATTTGTTTCATCGCCAACTGGACGTTACATCCAAGCCAGTTTGGCGGCAATGTTCTTAAAACCAAAGGATTTCAAAACATCGATGCCCCGCACCACAGATCAATCCGAAACCGGTGCGCCGACACCGTCCCCTGACGACGCCAGTTTCGCATTCGCCACCCGGGCCATCCATTATGGCTATGATCCGGCCGGCTTTTCCAATGCCGTCCAGCCGCCTGTGTTTCTGACCTCCACCTACGGGTTCGAAAGTGTGGCCGCAAATGAGGCTGCGGCAGCGCTTGGCGGAAGACTCTATGCACGCGAATACAATCCGACGACCGAGATTCTCGAAAAGCGGCTCGCCAATCTCGAAGGAGCCGAAGCAGGGCTGGTCGTTGCCTCAGGCATGGCGGCCTTCGGCACGCTGATCCTGTCGCTGCTGTCGCAAGGCGACGAACTCATCGTGCACCAGACGCTTTACGCCAACACGCTCGCCATGGTCGAACAGGCGGTGCCGCGGTTTGGCATCAAGGTCGTCGCGGTGGATCTGTCCGTACCCAGCAATCTCGATGACGCCATCACTGACAGGACCAGGCTTGTCTTCTTCGAGACGCCGGTCAACCCGCTAAGCCGCATCCTTGACATCGCGGCCATTGCCGAACACGCCCATGCGCGCGGCGTGAAGGTCGCGGTCGACAGCACCTTTGCCTCGCCCGCGCTACAGCGTCCTCTGGAACACGGGGCCGACATCGTGATCCACTCGCTGACCAAATATATCAATGGCCACGGAGATGCTTTGGGCGGGGCGATCCTCGGCGATGCGAAAACGCTTCACACCCTGCACGAAACGGGCTTGCGCTATATTACTGGCGCAGCGCTTTCGCCGCTGTCAGCGTTCCTGATCTTGCGCGGGCTGAAAACGCTCACCCTTCGTATGGACCGTCACAGCGCCTCCGCCCTTGCGGTTGCGCAGGCACTCGAAGCGCATCCGGCCGTGGCCTGGGTGAGTTATCCGTTTCTCGACTCCCATCCCGATCGCGAGATCGCGGGCAGACAGATGTCGAAAGGCTCAGGCATGCTGGCCTTCGGCGTCCACACTGGCTTCGATGGCGCTCGCCAGATGATGAACCGGCTCAAGCTGATCACTCGTGCAGTCAGCCTCGGCGACGCCGACAGCCTCATCTATCATCCTGCGAGCCTGACCCGCGCGCGCAAGGCAATCCGCAAGGATGCGCATCTGGCTGATGGTGTCGGCGAAGACCTGATGCGCCTGTCCGTGGGGCTCGAAGACGCCGCCGACCTGATTGCGGATCTGCGGCAGGGGCTGGACGCGGTCTGATGTCCGGCGCCGCAACCTATCAGACGATGGGAGCTTGGACATGGCCTTCTTGAGCGGCCTTTGCGCCTTCCCAATCACGCCTACCGACAGTGACGGCCGGGTCGATACCCTGGCGCTGCGCCAGCTGATCGCGAGGCTTTGCACAGCAAAGGTGGATTCCATCGGACTTCTTGGCAGCACCGGCACTTACATGTACCTGTCGCGACAGCAACGACGCCGGGCCCTTTCCGAGGCGCTGGACGAGACCGGCGGAGGTATCCCGGTCATCGTAGGGGTCGGCGCATTGCGCACCGACGAGGCGATAAAACACGCAAGAGACGCAAAGGCCCTCGGCGCGGCCGCAGGCTTGCTCGCAGCCGTTTCTTATGCCCCGCTCACCGATGACGAGGTGTTCGAGCATTTCTCCTCGGTAGCGCGCAGAAGCGGACTGCCGATCGTCATCTACGACAATCCTGGAACCACGCATTTTCGCTTTACGCCCACGCTCGTCACACGCCTGGCGCAGGTGCCTGGCATCGTCGCCATCAAGAACCCAACCGACCGGGGCGATGCGATCCAAGGCCATCTGGCGGATCAGAGGCAAATCGTGCCGAAAGAATTCTCGATCGGTTACAGCGGCGACTGGAACGCCACCCCGGCCATGATTGCCGGCGCCGACACCTGGTATAGCGTACTGGGCGGTATCATGCCCGAACCTTGCATGAAGATCGTCAGGGCTGCTCAGCAAGGCGACCATGCTAAAGCGCGCGGCATCGACGCCACGCTGGTCCCGCTATGGCAACTCTTCAAGGCGTATTCGAGCCTTCGCGTCGTCTATGCACTCGCTGAATTCCTCGACATTTGCCGCGCCGAGCCGCCGCTTCCAATCATGCCGCTTCCCACTGCGGCGAAGCACCAGGTAGCCGACGCACTGGCACGTCTGCGATCAGATGCCGGTTCGTGAGCAGCCAACTTCCAAATCATTGAACGGAACAAACTCATGTATGTCCCGCCGCATAACGAAGAGCCCAGCCGTGAGGTTCTTTTTGATCTGATCCAGAACAACGTCCTTGGCGTGTTGATCACCCATGGCTCAGGTGGACTCGACGCCAATCACATCCCCTTCGAACTCGACAGCTCGGCAGGAGCACTCGGCACGCTTCGATGTCACGTCGCGCGCAGCAACCCGGTCTGGCAGGACGTGTCGAGCGGCGATGAGGTCCTCGTCGTGTTCCGGGCCGCCGACGCCTACATTTCTCCGCAGTGGTATCCGAGCAAGCACGAGTTCCACAAGCAGGTGCCGACCTGGAACTACCTCGTCGCACATGCACACGGACGCATCACCGTTCACGACGATGAGCGCTTTGTGCGTCGCAACGTGGCCAAACTGACCCATCGGCATGAGTCAACCCAGCCCGTCCCATGGAAGATGGGGGATGCGCCAAGAGACTTTATTGACACCTTGGTCAAGGAGATCGTCGGGCTGGAGATCGAGATTACGCGTCTGGTCGGCAAAGCCAAGTTGAGCCAGACGAAGGAGCCGCGCGATATTCGCAATGCTGGCGAAGTGCTTGTCGCGCAGGGCGACCTGGGCGTAGGTCAGGCGATGCTGGCAGCCGCCGCTCGGAAGATGGAACAGGGTTGAAGTTCCCAACCCCAGTTCCAAGGCTGTCACCCGCCAGGTGCGAGATGCCAGGCGGCCAAGCAAACGGAGCGGCGGCGATGCCTGCAACACGATGCCGTTCATACCAGAAGAATAGGAGGAAGTGCCCTACCCTGCCCGCCGCGAAAACCGCGTCATGACGTTCATCATGGCCAGCGCGCCCCAAGTAATGGAAAAAGACAGGATGGTCAGGGCCGCAGGCTCATAGGCTTTGCTCACGCCGACTTTCTGAATGTAGGTGCCGAAAGCCGGGCGCGTCAAAAGGCTAGCAATCACGAATTCCGCCATCACGACAGCAAAGGTCAGGAACGCGCCTGACATGACGGAGGCTAAGATGTTCGGGAAGATCACCAGCCTGATTGTCGCGAAAGGCCGCGCCCCGAGGATGTGAGCGGCTTCCGTCAGCGTCTGAACGTCAATCGTCTGCAAGCCGGAATCAATGGAGCGGTACAGGTACGGCAGAGATAATGTGATGCAGCCGCAAACAAGCAGGATGCTCGCACCAGTGCTACTATTGACCAGCGGCAGCACCGACGATGACGAAAATAGCCGCAAATAGCCAAAGACAAGTACGATGGGCGGCACGATCATAGGCAGCATCACGACGATTTCCACCGCTGGCCGCAGCCATTTGAGTCGTAACCGGACATAATAGGCCATCGGAACAACGAGGATCGTGCCAAAGACAATCGTTAAAACTGCGATTAACAGCGAATAGCCGAAGCTGGCCGCAAATTCCGGGTCTAGGAAAACAGACTCGTAAGCCTCAAGCGAATAGACGCCGCGCCGGATGCTTAATGAAAATTCCACCGTGCTGAAAAGCGGTATCAGAAAGAACAACGCGGCAATAGCAAATATGGCCCAAGGGGAATAGCGCAGGAAAAGTTTCACTTCATCCACCGTTCGGCACGCACGCGAAGCATCAGATAAAGAGAAATGGCCACCGTCATGACCAGTACCATGATCACGGCCAGAACCGCACCAAGCTGCTCGTTGTGCAGCACGTCGCCGCGAATTTGCGCGTAGAGCAAGATCGGGATGAGGTTCACGGCCGTTCCTGTCAGCGCGTAGGCCGTTGCGACGCCCCCGAATGCATTGGCGAACAACAATGCCAGCGCCCCGAGAATGGTTGGCCAGAGGATGGGCAGGCCGATCAAGCGCCAATATTGGGTGGTGGTCGCACCCAATATCTCGGCCGCTTCCCGCGTCTGTGAGGAAAGCCGGTCAACTGCGGGCATGATGATCATGAATGCTATTGGGACTTGAAAGAACAGGTAGGTAAGCGTCAAGCCGGAAAAGCTGGCAAGCTCAAAACCTGCCGCGTAAATGTCGATCCCGAAGGCTTTGCGCAAAACCACAGTCACGAGCCCAAGCCGCCCCAAAGTGGCGATGAAGGCGAAGGCGAGGGGAATGCCCGAGAAATGCGAAGCCACGCCGCAAAAGCTCATAACGGTGGCCTTCACCTTCTGGCTGGTTATCCCGCGGCCAACAGTCAGGACCAATATGAGCCCGAGCACCGTTCCAAGAACGGCCGTGGCGGCGGAGATTTTGGCCGAAGCCATGAAGGCGTCGGCAACCTCCGGCGTCGCGATCTCCGCGAAGTTCGCCAGCGTGAAACCTCCCTGTTTATCGACAAAAGCCGTGGCCAGCAGCGCTGCGGTGGGCATCACCATCATGACGATGGCAAAGATGAAAAACGGGGACGTAGCCAGCAGTGCGGGCCAGTCAAGCGATTTGAGGAATGAGGTACGTGCCAGCCCGGCGCGAATGCCACGCACGCCAAGCTTGCCGTCTGTGGATTGTGGTTTCAACTTACTTGCTGCCTGCGCCTACGGTTGAAGTCCATTCCTTGGCAATCACTTCGCCCGCTTCCACGAGATGGGACAGCTCGGGGAATACTAGGTTGTCACCTGTCGCCGGGAGCTTGGTCAGCATGTCGTCGGCGATTTTGCCGGACTTGCGCATGGCGTCAAAGCGGATGGGATGGCAAAGGCCCTTGAGGTAGCCGAGTTGCCCCTCGTCAGAATAAAGGTACTCCATCCATAGCTTGGCGGCATGCGGATGCGGCGCATATTTGCTGATGGCTTGGGCATAGACGCCAGCCACGGTAACGCTTTTTGGGACAATGGTGTCCAGCGGCGGATTGCCCTTGAAATTTTCGGCATAGGTGATGCCGTTGGAATCCCAGCGCGTGGTAATGGGCGTTTCGCCCTTGGCGATGGATGCGGCAGAGCCGAAACCGGAAACGAGATTGCCGGAGTCCTTTAATTGGCGGTAGAACTCCAGCCCAGCGCGGGCTGCTGCCGCGCCCGGCTGCGCGCCGGTTGCTAGGCCCGCCGCATAGACGCTTAGGATGGAATTGTTGGCGGTTCGCGGGTCAGCAGGCAGTGAAACGCTCTTGCGATAGGCGGGGTCGAGAAGGTCAGCCCAATCAGCTGGAGACTTTGAGATAACGTCCTTATTCACGACGAAAGAAAGCACGCCGTAATAGTCGCCGTACCAGTGCCCTTCCGGGTCTTTGTCGGTGGCCGGGATTTCTTCCCACGTCTGCACCTTGTAAGGTTGCAGCAAACCCTCTTTCTGCGCGATGGGGCCGAAAACAAGGCCCACATCAATGACATCCGGCGCTTGCGAGCCGTTGTTGCCTATATTTGCCTTGATCGTTGCCAGTTCTTCACCGGAGCCTCCTGTTGGGCTGAGTTCGTTTACGGTGAGGCCGTATTTGTCTTTAAAGCTTTGAATCAGCGCGCTATAGCCGCACCAATCATGCCCGAGGGCAATAACCGTCAATTGCCCCTCGGCCTTTGCGGCCGCGACAAGATCATCCATGTTGTCGGCATGCGCACCGAATGGCACGGCAAGGCAAGCGACACCTGCAGTCAGATAGGCACTCATTGGTTTCCTAATCATTCCGTTTTCCTCTCGCGGGAACCAGCAATAAAGCAGCCTTGCCGGTAACGGCTGCTCTTTACAGGAATGTGACATTATCTGGTATTAATTGGGAATTCCAGAAAAACCCATGCCGGGAAAGTGTGTTTTTGGTTGGAACAACAAAGGGAAGATGAAGGAATGGCCGGCACTTTCAGTGCACGCGCACGAAAACTGCATGAAAGAGCCGTTGACAGGTATCTGAAAGGCAATTATTCCCAAAAAAGGCCACATATCGGGCTCTGAAGGCGCCGCCATCCGCGTCATGGAAAATGAGGAGTTTTGTGACGAAACTACCGGCAGCAAGCCGCCTGCAAGCCATTGCTGATTTGCTTCGCGCCGGCGAAGGCATCGGAATTGCCGCAATGGCAGAGCGCTTTTCAGTGACGATGGAGACCATCCGCCGCGATCTGGTCATTCTCGAAAAAGACGGCTTGTTGACGCGGGTTCATGGGGGCGCAATTCCGGTTTCCCGCGCTGCGCCGCTGTCGTCGCGGCTGGCCAGCCTGAGTGCAGAAAAGGCCGTGATTGGAAAGCTGGCAGCGCAAACTGTGGCGCGGGACGGTTGGATATTCATTACCCACGGCAGCACAGCGCTGGCCGTCGCCAAGGCGTTGAACGATGGCCCTGCTGTATCGGTCATGACGAACATGCCCGCCATCGCGGAAGTGCTGCAAAGCGGCATCAAGCACCGGGTCACGGTCACCGGGGGCGAATACGACTATGCCAATGGCGCGCTGATGGGCGAACAGGTGCTAGAAGCCATTTCCGAGTGCATTTTCGATACGGCCGTCATCGCAGCCTACGGCGTTGACCCGGTCCATGGTTTGGTTGAGTCAAGCAAGTACCTGCAACGCTTCAAGCGGCTGCTGTTTGAGCGCAGCCGCCGCCGCATCTTCGTTGCTGACCATAGCAAATTCGGCGCGTCAGGAGCGTATGTCTCGGTGTCGCTGTCGGACATTGGCACCATCGTTACCGACGAGCCACCGCCCGCCGCCTTTGCAGACGGGTTCAAGGATGCAGGTGTGCGCGTGGTTTATCCACAAAACAACGAAACAAACAACACAGAAGAAACCACGAATGGCCAATGACGCGCACTATGTCGTGGTGCTGGGAATTGACGGCCTGCGCCCCGATCTGGTCACTGAAAGCACAATGCCCCATCTTGTGGCGCTGGCCAAGGATGGAACTTGGAACCGCCGTCATACCACGGTGTTCCCCAGCGAAACGCGGGGGGCGCTCACGGCTTTGGCCACCGGCGCAACTGCGCAGGTGAACGGCATTGCCGGGAACCAGTTCTATGTCCGGGGAAACAGCCCCGATCAAGTGTTCACGGAAACCACGCACGATTGGTGGGCGGCGGATGAACGGCTGGCGGGCGACCTGGTGAAAGCGCCCTCGATCTCGGAAGTTCTACACCAAGCGGGACGGCCATTTGCGGTCGTCACGTCGAGTGGCCCCGGCGCGCTGCCCGCGCTGAACTGGAAGGGCCAGCAGCGCGGACAAACCGGGTTCAATGTCCGCCATCCGCAGATCGGCTACCCGCATTCGTTTGCCGCCCGCGCTCATCATTCCCTGAAGATCCCGGCCGGGGGCATCTCCGCCGATGGCCCAATGACAGCATTCCGGGTATTCGAGCGCGAAATATGGCCCTACGACAAGCCCGCCACCACCATTCTTTGGTGCACCGAAGTCGATAGCGTTAGCCACCTGCACGGCCTCCGATCGAGCCAGCTACTCGAAAAGATGCGGGCCTGCGATGATGTGATTGGAGAGCTGCGGGCATGGCGGGACGCCCAGCCGGAGCGCGACAACATCACGTTGTTTATCGTTTCCGATCATGGTCATGTGACGATTGGCGGCACAGTCAACGTCGCCGACGCTCTTTGTCAGGCCGGGTTCAAGGCGGCGGCGTCGTTCAACGACGATACAACGCAGGTGCTTGTTCGACCGGGCCGCGCCGTGGGCCTGTGGCTCAAACAGGACGACCCGGCCTTACTGCATGACATACGGGACTTCATGATGGCACAGATATGGTTCGGCGGCGCATTCAGCCCCGCTCGCGAACCAGGCAGTATCAGTGGCACGGTGGAAGGCAGTCTCGCGCTGGAACTGCTAGGTGCGGGCGGCGAGCGGGCCCCTGACCTGTTCATACACCTCGGGAAAATGCCTGCCGGCGATCAGGCTGGGTATCTGGATCCGGTCTTTTACGACCCCGGCGACTACGATCTGCGGGTGGGCGGCGGCACTCATGGGGGGCTGCATCGTGGCGAGTTCACTGCCGTTCTCGCGGGCTACGGTGCGGGATTGGCGCAGGGCCGGGTCTCGGATATTCCGAGCTCCATCACGGACATTGCCCCCACGATCCTGTCACTGCTGGGCATCGATGCGCCGAAAACGATGACAGGCCGCGTGCTGGCCGAGGTGTGCGGGGATGCGCCAGAGAGTGAGGAACTAGCATGCGCGGAGATTCTCTCTACCTGTGCCCGCAAAAACACGCTCCTGGCGGGCATCAAGCGGCAGGGCCATTTCCATGTCAGCGAAGGCGGAATTGAGGGCTGCTAAAGAAGGGCTCGCGTTGAAGGAGACAGCAAACCTGCCATCTGGAAGACGGAAAGGGGCTCAACAAGATAGCCGACACGCTCAGTCGCCGTGTGACCGAAATGATGGGGCCTAGGTGTTCTCCAGCCTCAATCTTCCGTAGCCTTTCGCTCGGTAGACGAGCACAGAGACCACCCAACTCACTACGAAGATGCCGACAATCGCATAGCCGAAAGTGGCAAAATTCTCATTGATCCCTTCAACCGCGCCCCAAAGTCCGCCTTGCAGACCAAGCTTGTCGGCGAGGATCCCGAGCGCCTCAATGCCGCCTATGAAGATCGCGATCACCGCTGAGGCAATTGTGATGGTGAGATTATACCAGAGTTTTCGCATCGGGTCGACGAACGCCCAGCTGTAGGCGCCAGTCATCAAGACGCTGTCCGTTGTGTCCATGATCGACATCCCGGCGGTGAAAAGCGCGGGAAAAATCAGAATAGACCAGAATGATATGCCCTGCGTTGCCTGGGTTGCGGAGATGCCTAGCAGACCTATTTCCGTCGCGGTGTCGAAGCCGAGACCGAAGAGGAAGCCGATCGGATACATGTGCCAGGAGCGAGAAACGATGCCGAACAGCGGGCGGAAAATGCGGGCAATCAAGCCACGCCCGGCAAGCAGGGCGTCGAGATCTTCGTCGACGATCTTTTCGCCGCGGCGCGCTCGGACGAAAGCCGCCCATATGCCCTTGAGGATGAACAGATTGGCGATGCCGACCACCAGCAGGAACAGGGCCGAGACGCCGGTCCCAATCAACCCGCCCAATTTATGAAACTCCTCCAGTCTGCCCTGCATCAGCGTGGCCGACGCTGCAATCGCAATCGAGGCCAGAATGACGATGCTTGAGTGCCCAAGCGAGAAGAAAAAGCCGGTCGCGTAGGGCGCCTTGCCTTCCTGCATCAGCTTGCGCACGACGTTGTCGATGGCTGCGATATGGTCGGCGTCGAATGCGTGCCTGAGACCAAACATGTAGGCGAGCAAAGCGGTGCCGAGCAGTGCCGGCCGGTCGGAGAAAGCGACCCAAGCCCATATCCACGCGGCGATATTGGCGCCAACCAGCAAGACGTAGATCATTACCGCCTTGGTTCTGACGCGGACCGGCCGGTCGTCGAAGGGATTGGGCAGACGCCGCGCGGTCGGTTCCTGGTACATCGCTGACGCCGTGAGCGCGGCTGCCTCCGTCATTTTCTCTCCTCCCCGATCCGTCGATGGCTCGGCAAAGTCTGCACGACGACGTTGCCCATCCAGAGCTAAAGCCGTACCTGCGCTGCTTCCTGGTGAAGCCATTCGTACCAGCCCCCGAGCCCCTCCCCCGTCTTTGCCGACACGCTGAGCGTGACGATCTCGGGATTGATCAGGCACGCATTGGCGATGGCGCTGTCGACGTCGAAATCGACATGCGCCAAAAGATCGATCTTGTTGATGATCATGACCTTGGCAGCGCGGAACATGTGCGGATATTTCAGCGGCTTGTCATCGCCCTCGGTGACCGAGAGTATGACCACCTTTGCGTGTTCGCCGAGGTCAAACATCGCCGGGCAAACAAGATTGCCGACATTCTCGATCATGACCACGGAACCGAAGGCTGGCTTCAGTTCCAACAGCCCCTTGGCCAACATATCGGCTTCGAGGTGGCAGCCGGCACCGGTGTTGACCTGGATAGCATCAGCTCCCGCGGCGCGGATGCGCTCGCCGTCATTGGCGGTCGCCTGATCTCCCTCGATGACCGATATCAGCATCTGGTCCTTGAGATCGCCGATGGTGCGCTCAAGCAGCGTCGTCTTGCCGGAGCCCGGCGAGGAAACGAGGTTCAGCGCCAGGATTTCGCGACCGGCGAACCAGCCGCGATTGCTGGCCGCCAGTGCGTCGTTCTTGGCCAGGATTTGCATTTCGAGTTCGACCACCGCGGTGTGGCCGTGGCGATGCTCGTGACCATGGTGATGATGGCCGTCGGCATGATCATGACCATGGTGATCATGCTCATGCGAATAGTCGTGACCATGCAACTCCACGTCGTCATGGCGATGCTCGCGCGCCTGCTCGGACGCGTGTTCGTGCCCGTGCTCGTGGCCATGAGTGTGGTCGTGGCCATGGCTGTGCGGATGCTGGTGATCGTGGCCATCTCCCTCGCCATGGTCGTGCGGATGGACGTGGCCGTGGTCATGATCGTGGCTGTGCCGATGCGCCATGCCGCCATCATGGGCGTGGCTATGACCGTGCACATCGCTGAGAGCAGTTTCCTCACCGGTTTGCAGGTTGAGAATTCGGGTTTCGGCCTTGGAGCCGCAGCCACAGGTTCCGCACATCACGCAGCCTCCTCGATTTCCATTTCCCGGATCTTCAGTTCCTCGCCGGCCAACCGGTCGATAGCGCGCGAGCCGCAGCCACAGGCCTGGTAGAGGGTCGCCGTCTCGAACGCCTCGCCGCAAGTCCGACAGCGCGCGCGTCCGGCAATATTGCGGATGTCCAGCCGGGCGCCATCGAGCAATGTGCCCTTGGCGACAATGTCGAAGCAAAACAGGATGGCGTCGGGCATGACCCCGGAAAGCTGTCCCACATCAAGTGTCACGCGCCTGACGCGGCGGCCCTTCGCCGCTTCCTCGACGATGGAGACGATGTTGCGCGTGATGCCGAGTTCGTGCACGGGCCTTCCTCAACAAATCCGCGGTAATTGTTCGCCGACCAGCATGTCGACGATGCGCCGGCCGCCAAACAAGGTCTGCATGGTAACGCGCCCCGGCTCGCCGAGGCCGGCATGGCCGATGATTGCAGAGCCCTGGCCATGCCGATGCGCGCACAATGCGGCAAGTGCGGCCTCACTTTCTTGCGCCGGCACCGCAATGACGATCTTGCCTTCATTGGCGAGATAAAGCGGGTCGAGACCGAGTATCTCGCAAAAGCCGCGCACTTCATCGCGCAGCGGCGTCGCTGCCTCGTCGATCTCGATCGACACTGCGGAGGCGTCGGCGATCTCGTTGAGCACTGTGGCGATGCCGCCGCGCGTTGCATCACGGATGCAGCGCGTGCCGGGCGCGGCGGCGAGCAGCAACTCGATCAGTTCATGCAGAGCCGCACAATCGCTCTCGATCGAGGCTTCCAGTGCCATGTCGCCACGCGCGCACAGGATCGCCGCGCCATGATCACCCAGCAGGCCGTTGACCAGGATAGCGTCACCGGGCCTGACATGATCGATGCCGAGTTCAAGTCCGGGCCGAATAACCCCAATTCCCGTAGTCGTAATAAAGATCTTGTCGCATGCGCCGCGCTGAACGACCTTGGTGTCGCCCGTCACGATGGTGACCCCGGCTTCGCGTGCCGCTTGCGCCATCGATAGCGCGATACGGCGCAACACCTCGACCTTCATGCCTTCCTCGATGACGACGGCGCAGGACAGATAGAGCGGCTTGGCACCGCCGACCGCCAGGTCATTGACAGTGCCGTAGACGGCAAGCTTCCCGATATCGCCGCCGGGAAAGAACAGCGGGTCGACGACGAAGGAATCGGTGGTGAAGGCAAGCCGGTCGCCATGCGTTGCCAACATTGCGAGATCGAAGCGCGCCTGGTCTTCCAGCACCTCGGGAGCCGCGCCGGCGAACGCGCTGATGAAGACATCGTCGATCAGGTCCTTCATCGCCTTCCCGCCGCCGCCATGGGCAAGCGTGACGGTCGGGATGAAAACGCGTCCCAGCACACGTTTGGGTGGAGGTGGCCGCATGTTCATGACACGACCACCGGCTGGCTACCGGACCGGACCGCGGTATGCTTCTTGACGCCGCCATACTGGTAATAAGCAGCGCAAGCGCCCTCGGACGAGACCATGAGGGCGCCGAGCGGCACCTCTGGAGTACAGGCGGTGCCGAACACTTTGCACTGCCAAGGCTTGATGACGCCCTTCAGGACCTCGCCGCACTGGCAGGATTTGGGGTCGGCTATCTTGACGCCAGGGATGGCGAACTTGCGCTCGGCATCAAAGCGGGCATAGTCTTCGCGCACCTTGACGCCGGAATGGTCGATGGAGCCGAGCCCCCGCCATTCGAAGAATTCACGTAGTTCGTAGACCTTGCCGACTGCGGTGAGTGCGGCGTTGTTCCCCGCTTCGGGAACGATGCGGGCATACTGGTTTTCGATCTCGGCACGGCCATCCTTGATCTGCTTCAGCACCATCCAGATCGATTGCAGGACATCGAGGGGTTCGAAGCCGGCGACGACCATGGGCCGCTTGTAGAAGTCGGCGATGAATTCGTAAGGGGCTGTCCCGATGACCATCGAGACATGGCCTGGTCCCAGGAAGCCGTCGAGATGCAGATCCGGGCTGTCGAGAATCGCCTTGATCGTCGGCACGATGGTGATGTGATTGCAAAACACCGAGAAGTTTTCGATGCCGTCGGCTTCGGCCTGCAGCACCGTCAGAGCCGTGGACGGCATTGTGGTTTCGAAGCCGAGACCGAAGAAGACCACCTCTCGATCCGGGTTCTTCCGCGCCAGCGACAGCGCGTCCATCGGCGAATAGACCATGCGCACATCCGCGCCATCGGCCTTTGCCTGCTGCAGGCTCTTCTTTGAGCCTGGCACGCGCATGGCGTCACCAAAGGTGGTAAAGATCACTTCTGGCCGCTCGGCGATCGACACGCAATCGTCGACCCGGCCCATCGGCAGGACGCAGACCGGACAGCCCGGCCCGTGCACGAGTTCGATGGCGTCAGGCAGCATGCCTTCCAGCCCGTAGCGGAAGATCGAATGGGTGTGGCCGCCGCAGACCTCCATGATGTTGATCGGGCGCGTCCTTGCGATCTCGATGGTCGCGACTAGTTTGTCGATTTCCTTGATCAAGACTTTCGCCTTTTCCGCGTCGCGGAATTCGTCGGTGTATTTCATTGGGCGCTTCCTTTTGCGGCGGAGCCGCGTTCGTCGGCGAGCAGCGTGTGCACGAGGTCCCACAGGATGTGGTAAGCGGCGACATGGCATTCCTGGATGCGGTGGATCGAGGTCGACGGCACGACGAGCAGATGCTCGACGGTGCCTGACGATTTCATGCGGCCGCCGTCGCAGCCGGCGAGCCCGATCGTGTGAACGCCCATCTCCTTGGCCTTGGCGAAGGCCGCGACCAGGTTTTGCGAGTTGCCACTGGTCGAGATGCCGATCAGCGCATCGCCCTTGCGGCCGTGCGCCAGCAACTGGCGCACGAAGACATGGTCGAAGCCGAGATCGTTGCCGACTGCCGAAATCATCGCCAGATCGGCGACGAGATTGGTGGCGGCGAGCGCCGGCCGGCCGGCGGTCACGGGATGGACGAACTCGACTGCGACATGGGACGCATCGCAGCTCGAGCCGCCATTGCCCATGGAGAACAGCTGACCGTTTTTGCGGTAGACATCTGCCAGCGCATGCGCGGCGGCGACAAGGATGCCGGCCTGATCGCCGAAGAAGCGCTCGTTGGTTTCGCGCGTGTCGCGGGCCTTCTCGGCAACCGAATGCAGCAGCGCCGCATTCATCTTTTCGGGATCCTGGGCCTTGCCGTGCAGGAATGGATAGAGGCCTCTCAGTTCGCTTTCGCTGGACATTTTCACGTCCTCCTAATGGACCGCCGACAGCCGCATGGACTCCATCTCGGCTTGCGCTTCGCCGAGTTCGGTGAGGATTTTCAGTGTTTCGGCTGCTTCATGTTCATCGATGCGGCTCATGGCGAAGCCGACATGGATCAGCACCCAGTCGCCGACGCAGTCGTCGACCGAATGGTGTTCGTTGACGATGCAGGCGATGTTGATTTGTCGCCTGACGCCGCTGACATCGACGGTCGCCAACTTCTTTTCATGATCGTCGATCTTGAGGATCTTTCCAGGAATGCCAAGACACATTGTCAGCTCGCTTTCTGTCGGACCCTGCCGGCGTCGATGAGATGGGCTGCCGCGATCGCGGCCTGGCCGAACGCGACGCCGCCATCATTGCAAGGCACGCGCGAGTGCGTCAGGACGTTGAAATTCAGGTCTTCAAGCCGGCCGATGACCTGCTCGAACAGCACCTTGTTCTGGAAGCAGCCGCCCGACAGGGCCACCGTGTCGAAACGCGGCACGGCACCGTCTTCGTCGCGACGCGCCAGCTTCAACGCCATTGCGGCGATGGATTTCGCCAGACCCTTGTGGAAGCGCGCCGCGATGAGGGACGCCGGCGTTTTCAGGATCAGGTCGCCAAAGACCGCGTTCCACATGCCCAGCGGCTCAATGTATGGCAGGCCTGAACCTTTCAGGTTGGGGATCGGCAACGGATAGGCGAGAGCATCGCCCTCCTCGTCAAGCGAGCGGGCCGAGACCATCGCTTCCAGCCGCGCGGCCGCCTCGCCCTCGTAGGCCTGACGGTCGAAACAGATTCCGAGAGACGCAGCGACTGCGTCGAACAGGCGACCGCAAGATGATGCGTTGGGCGAATTGAGGGACGCCTTGATCATGGCCTCGACACTCGCCAGCGGCTTGTCGGTGAGCGCGGCAAACAGGTCCAGTTCGCCAAAATTCATGGCGAAGGCCGGCCACCCCATCTCGGACAAAACATGGGCATGGAGGTTGCGCCACGGCTCGCGTATGGCTTGCGCGCCCCCTGGCATGGCGACCGGCTTGAACGTGCCAAGCCGTTCGAAGCGGCGATAGTCCGCGAGCAGGAACTCGCCGCCCCAGATCGTACCATCCGATCCGTAGCCGAGCCCGTCGAGCACGATGGCCAGGACAGGATCGGCGTTCAACGACCGTCCGTTTTCAGCCAGGCAGGCGGCGGCATGCGCATGATGATGCTGAACCTCCACAAGCGGCAGGTTGTCAGACCTGGCGGTGGCGCGCGCCAGCTTCGCTGACAGATATTCAGGATGCAGGTCCGCGGCCAGGGCCGCCGGGCGATGATCGAAAAGATCGCGATAAAGGACGAGGTTCTTGCGATAGTCGTCGTAGGTGAGAGCGTCTTCGAGATCGCCCTGGTGCTGCGACAGCACAGCCCGGGCGTCCTTGATCAGACAGAAGGTCGCTTTCAATTCAGCGCCGTAAGCCAGGATATCTGGCGCCGGCTCGAAGCCTGGCGGAAGCTGGATCGAAGCCGGCGCATAGCCGCGCGCGCGGCGCAGCACGCGCAGTTTTGCGCCCATATGGCGCACAACGGAATCGTCGATGCGGTTGGCGATATCGCGATTGTGGGTCAAGGCGTATGGCGCGATCGAAGACAGTTTTGCTGCCGCCTCCGCGTCATCGATTAGCTGCGGTTCATCGGACAGGTTGCCGCTGGTCATGACCACCGGCCGGCCCATGCGCCTGAGCAAGAGCAGATGCAAAGGGGTTGAAGGCAGCATGAAGCCCAGGGTCTGCAGACCGGGCGCGATCTCGGCGGGCAGTTTTTCGGGTCCGGTGGCGGCAAGCAGGACAATTGGCGCCTCGCGGCTTGCAAGGGCTGCCGCTTCCGCGTCACTGACCGTTGCGTGGCGCCGAACAACATCGAGGTCACGCGCCATCAGCGCGAAGGGTTTTGCGTCGCGGCGCTTGCGTTGACGCAGCAAGGCCACCGCCTCCGGCCGGGTGGCATCGCAAGCAAGCTGATAGCCGCCAAGCGCCTTTATGGCGACGATCTCGCCCTTCTGGATCAGGCTCAATGCCGCGTCCACATCGTCGAGCATGGAATGCTGTTCGAAGGAGAAGGCGCGGCCATCGAAGCGGATCAGCCTGGCTGTCGGTCCGCAGACAAAGCAGGCCGTCGCCTCGGCATGAAAGCGGCGGTCGGCAGGATCGCGATATTCGGCGCCACAGGCCTGGCAGAGCGGAAACGGCGCCATGGTCGTGGTCGCGCGGTCGTAAGGAACGCCGCCAACGATGCTCAGTCTTGGCCCGCAATGGGTGCAGTTGGTGAAGGGATAGCGGAAACGCCGCAGGAACGGATCAAGCACTTCGGCCGCGCACACGCTACACATGGCGGCATCGGGCGATATTTCGGTGCGGGCACGAGCACCCGCCTCGCTGTCGACGATGACGAAGCCGGACGCCAATTCGCCCACACAAGGGCGGGTCTCGATCGCCGTGATGTCTGCCAGCGGCGGCGGCGACGCCCGCAACTCCTCGACAAGTGCGGCAATGATCGATGAGACGCCTCGCACGCGGATCAACACGCCCTGGCTGTCGTTGAGCACGTCGCCGTCGAGGCCCAGCCGGCTGGCGATCCGCCACACCGTCGGCCGGAAACCAACCCCTTGCACACGGCCGCGGACCCGTATCTCGACACTGCGCGTCGCGTCGGCCATCCGCAGCGGCGTGTTCATGACACCGCCTCCCACAGCAGGACACGATTGTTGCCGGTATCGGCGATCGCCAGCGTTTTCCCCGACGCAGCCAATGCGAACGGCCAGCAGACGCTGTCGCGGGTGGCAAAGCGCCAGCGATTGTCGCCCTTGTCGGCAAATCCGGACTGGGCGGCGAGACCGCAAGCAGCACCATCCATGCGCAGATCGTCGAGGGGGTAGCCGATCAACCGGGAATTGGCGGTGTCGGCGCACACGAGGGTGCCGTCGTGGATCGCCATGCCATAGGGCATGTTGAGTGCACGATTGTTTGGGTGATAGGAGGCCCTGTTGTGGTCATTGCCGTCGAAGCCGGATTGACCCAGCACGAAGCTGCAGGGCGCGCCATCGGCATTGGGCATGGAATTCCAGACCATGATGCGGTTGTTGCCGGCGTCCGCCACCAGAATCTTGTTGTTTTCGACAGCCACGCTGTGCGGCCAGCGCATGCCGACAGCGCCGCCGACCCCGGAGGCATTGTCATCGCGGGTGGTTGCGTCAACTTGGCCCAGCACCAGATCGGCAGGCTGGCCGTTACGCCGGGGCATGGAGTTCCAGACCAGCACCCGACGGTTTCCGGTGTCGGCAACAAACACCCTGCCATCGGCGATTGTGACCCCATAGCACCAGTTCAGCGTATCGGCCGCGGCGGTTGCCGCGCCACGGTTGGCGCCGCCGCTGGAAAAATCCGCCTGCCCGAGCACCAGGTCCGCCGGCTGGTTCGAATGCTCGGGCAGTGTGCGCCAGATCAGCACACGGTGGTTCCAGGCGTCGGCAATGGCGAGCACCTTGCCATCGGTCGACAGTCCCGTCGGCATGTTCAACGTGGCGGGGCCAACCGGCCCATGCGCGTTGCGACCTTCGGAGTAAAAATCAGGCTGGCCGATCAGCAGGTCAGCGTCGGCATTGTCTGCTTTCGGCACCTTGTTCCAGATCATCAGCCGATGATGGCCGGTATCGGCAACGAAGAACGGGCCACCGTGCGGCGCGAAGCAGACGCCACGTGGCCCAAACAGCGAATTCGGTTGAGGCCTGATGGGATCTGGAACTCCGTTGGCAGCGATCTGGTCACCGAGAACGGTTCGCGCGCCGCGCGGATCGAGCAGCTGTTGTGTGACGCTGCCGGGGAGAGGACGGCGGTAATCGGGCGCCAGGGAGATGCGCATCATGACGACAGCCTCACCTCGACACGATTGCCGATGACGCGCACGGCATGCGACTGAAGCGCCACTTCGGGCGCGGTCAGGCACTCACCGCTCGAAAGATCATACCGGAAGCCATGATATGGACAGGTGATGATGCCGTCATCGATGCTACCGCCGTCGAGCTCCATGCCAAGGTGCGCACAGGCATTCTGGAAGCAGGAAACGACCCCCTCCTGACGCGACAGGATCACATTTTGCCCACCGACCACGACGGCACTGATGCCGCCCTGCGGGATCTCATCGAGGCGGCACACCAAATGCCAGCCACCGACGGCGCCGAGCGCGAACGGACTGACGAAGCGGACACTGTCATTGTCGGCAGCGTTGCTCATGCCCTTGATCTGAACGATATCGGTGATCTCGGGACAGGCTTCCTCGACTGCTTTTTTTACGCCTGCGTGGAAAGTGAGAGCCGAGGCCGGACAGCCGTCGCAGGCACCGACGAACCGCACTTCGATCGCCGGCGGCCTGACGTTGACCAACTCGACATTGCCCCCATGCGAGGCAAGCATCGGGCGCACCGCGTCCAGCGCTGCCTCTACCCGCTCGCTGAGGCTGGGCTTGAGGATATTGTGACGGCGCAGCACCGCATAGACGACCTCGTCGGTAACCGCCTGCTTCATCGCCGTGAGCGCGGCCGGTTCATCTTTCAACACCCGCACCAGACGTCGCAACGCCTCCCCATGCAGGTCCTCTATGGCGCGACGGTAGGCCTCGACCGCGTTGCGCTGCGTCTCGTCCCAGCTCGAAAAGATCGCCTCGACGCGCTCGATGTCGCCGGCAAGACCGGCGAGATCCTCGCGTTTGGTCGAGATCTGATCGATCGCGTTCATATCAACGGTACTTGAGGTTCTTGAACAGGTAGGGCTGCAATCCACCGCCGATCAGGCAGGCGAGTGCTGCTGCGGCCGCCAAGGGAAGGCCGGCCTTGGCAAGGACAATAAGCAACAAGGCGGTGATGGTCGCGCCTATCGCGGTCTGGCGATAGACTTTGCCGGGTTCGGAGAAGAGCCTTCCCCGAAAGAAGAGCGTGATCGAGCTTTTTGCCATTTCCAACATGATTGCCCCTCAGCCGATCAGCGCCAGAATTATCAGTCCGGCGATTAATCCCGGCACGCCAGCGACCGGTCCATAAAAACCGCCCATCATGGCGGCGAGTTCGTTGCCCAATGACTTGCCGCCAATCACGATACCGCCGATCGCTCCGCCGATGCCGGAGCAGACAAGTCCGATGATGAGCGCAAGCACCGCGCCAGCTGCCGTCAGTTCAACTCCTGCCACGTCAAAGCTCCTTGAGTTCGGTTCAGTTGAGATGGCGGGGTTCCCCGCCACCTTGTTCGTCACTATCGCCAGGCGAGGCCGAGAGCAGCTCACGCTCGATCTGCTCCAGGGCCTCGGCGACGGTGCGGGCCTTCTCGGCCTGCCCGCCAGCGCTAAAAATTTCACGGCTCTCGCGATAATACTCTCGAGCGGCCAGCACATTGGCGCGGTTGCCATTCTCGGGCCGTTCCGGATCGTCGGGCAGGTTCCAGAGACAATTCGCCTTGTTGGCGACCGTGTTGGCATATTCGAGCGGCATCGTGGCTCGCACACGAACCTTCAGAGCCTCGTCATAGGCGTCGAGAGCGCGCAGGTTGTTCTCGAGCGTATGGCTTGAGGACGCATATTGCAGGGCATTGCCGAGATTGTTCTGCAACATGGCGTATTCAGCGGGATGATCGATCAGATTGACGATCTTCAACCCTTCTTCGAACGCCTGCACGGCCAGCGCCTCGCGCATCTTGGATCTGGCATCGGTGAACGGAATGGAGAGAAACGCCGTCGCCAGATTGTTCTGCAGGATGGCGAATTCCTTTGGGAAGCTTGCCTTGTCGAACGTACGCAGCGCCCGCTGATAGGCCGAAATCGCGTCGGTGATGCGGGCCTTGTGCTGGCCGGCCAGATTCTGGATCGCGAGACCGAGGTTCATTTCTGCCTCTGCCAGTTCTTCTGGCCGGCCGAAATCGACCAGGGATGGCATGGCCGCCTCGAAGGCCGCACGCGCTTGTTGCAACGCGGCAGTTCCTTCGTCGGGGAGGATCAAAAGAGCCGTGCCCTTGCGGGCAAAGATACGAGCCGCGAGCAGGGGTTCGTCCTGCGGGCAGACCCTGAGCGCGCGATCGTAGAGGTCGACGGCCGCCAGGATTTGCTCAGCGCTCTTGGGGCGCTGCTGGAGGCCCATGGCGATCTCCATGAGCATCTCGGCACGCTCGGCGGGGCTCGCCGATTCGTCTTCTGCCGCAGCAATTGCTGCGCGCACCTCATCTTCGGCGCGAGTGCTCTGCAACTGGGCTTCCTCCACAGCTGCTTTTGGCGCAGCTTATTATCTTGGCAAAAAGCTAGCCTAGTTTTCCAAAGCTGTCTACTTAAATTACCAACTGATAACTTAGTTTACACAAAACATGTCTTTGGCAACGAGCGCAGCCTGCTCCGGCTCCCAGTGCGCGAAAAATTCGCACACCGATTCATCATCCATCCCCTGCTCTCGGAAGAAATCCGGCGCAAAGACCACGCGGTCCCCGGCTCCGTTGCGACGCTTCAGCAGATAGCCGCCAGATGCGGCATGCCGAACAGGCAGGATCACCAGGTCGTCGTTGCGCCGCAGCAGAATGACGCTCTCCAGGCCCGCGAAGTATCGGTCGCATGTTGCCGCCGATAGGTAGAGCCCGCCGCGCCGGACCTGCACACTGGCGGGGGGCACGATCATGCGGGCACCTTCGCCAACCTTTCACGGATGAGAACCTCGACGCGCCGTGAAACCTGCTCAGCCGACGCAGCGACATCGTCTGACAATCCTATGCCAAGGCCAAGTTCAGCGGCCTCGATCAGAAAGACCGTCACGTCCTTGGGAAACTCTTCGCGAAAAATTTGCCGTCCGGCATAAAGGGCCGCATCCCAGCGGAAATCATGAAGGTTGAGACCAGGGACATAGGGGCGCTCGAGCACAGTGCCGGGCACCTCGTGAATGGCGCCTGGGGTCACCCCGGTTTTGGACGCATCGACCACGATCAAGGATGTGCATCCGCGCGCGGCAAACATGACCGACATGCCGTCCGTCCCGGCGTCAAGCAATTTGACATCGGGTCCTTCGAGATCGCGTTGCCGCAATGCGCGAATGACCTCGACACCCACGCCATCGTCCTGCCGGTTCAGATTTCCGCAGCCGATGACGATGATCATAGCCGGGCACTCATATGCGCCAGAGCCGGCAAGACCACTGCGGTTCAACGGGAACGGCAAGTTCGGGAAGTTCGCAGAAGCGCCGGTGGACCAGATAGTACATGCAAGTCTCGCAGGCTTGCTCGATACCGTCGTGCTCCACCGGCTGGAGGGTGAAGCCCGCGGTCACCAGTCTGGCCGCCAAATCCCCACCAGCCATCCGCAACCGCCCAAGGATCTCGACCGTGCTGTCCTGGCTGTCGGCGCGTGGAAATACTTCCGTTTTCAAGCCGCCGGCAAGCAAAGAGCGGATTTGGGCCGCCACACTCTCGTCATTGATTGCGTTCGCCACCGGCTCCTCCATCCGCGCGGCCCCGCTGTCGCTGCAGGGCCTAGATGCGCCAAAGCCTACACCACCAATCGGCATCGACCGGCACTGCCAGTTCGGGCAGGTCGCACCATTCTCGGTGGACGAGATAATACATGCATTCCATGCAGCGTTGCTTGTCGGGGCCATAGGGCTGATCCACGAAGCCGCTGATTACCATCTTGCCCTCGATGTCGTCGGCCTTCAGCTGACGCAGTTCGGTCAATATTGCGGCAAACTCCCTTTCCGTTTCGGGAAAAGGTTCGGTCTGCGTCTTTAGCCCGCTTTGCATCAATTGGGCCATTTTGCGCAGCAAAGCATGCTGCTGCTCGCTATTCATTGCCTGCGCTCCCGGGTTCGTGTGCAGCGGATCCGATCGCCCGGCACGCGGCCGGACGATCGAGGCTGAGGGCGCTCGACGCGTTGCGTCGGATCAAGCCGTACGGAAGCGTGCGAGTTCTGTCCCGGTGCTGGCATCATGGGCATGCACGGTACAGACAAGACAAGAATCATACGAGCGGCAGACATGGCCGACCTCGACGGGATCACTTGGATCCGCGATCGGCGTGCCGATCAGCGCCTGCTCGATCGGGCCAAGCTCGCCACCGTCCGATCTGGGCCCGACATTCCAAGTGGTCGGCGCGATGATCTGGTAGTTCTTGATCTTGCCGTTTTGCACCTCGATCCAATGACAAAGCGCACCGCGGATGGCTTCGGTGGCTCCCCAGCCGCGACCGTCCTTCTCTGTCGGCTTGACGTACCACGGGTCATTGAGGCGAAACTCGCGCAGCGCATGCTCGGCCTGGCGGTAGAGCTTGACGCCCTCATGCATGCGGGCGAAGTGACGCAGCATGACACTGGCCCCGCCAAGCTTCTTGTACATGTCAAGAACAAGCGGGTCGTGATGCTGCCAGCTTTCTCCATGGCTACCACCTGCGATCAGCTGGCGGGCCAGAGGTCCAGCTTCGAGCCGGCCGTTGTTGTCATGGCGCACGGCGGTCGACCATGAGTACTGATTTTCGTATTCGACGGGATTCTTGCCGACGGCCTTTGTCGTGCGCTCGAACGGATGCTTTCCGCTGGGCTCATCGTACCAGGCATGCAAGACGTCCTCTCTTGTGTGAACCTGGTCCATCAGCTTGTGGGTATCGGCCGCGCCGTCGTAGACGCCGCTTTTCATCAGCAGTGAGGCGTTGCGGTTTTCGATCGTTGGCCGATTGTACTTGTCCTCATGCGGCAAGTAGCCCCACGAAACGTACTTTCCATGACCTTTGCCATATTTGTCGACGCCGACGTCCAGGCTCATGCGCCAGAACATGCCCAGATCCGAATTCGCGTGCTCCGGGCGCTCGTCAAGCCAGGCCATGAAATCGTCATAGGAGCGAATTTGCTCGTAACGCTCGAAGGAGCAGCCTAGCCAAACCGGCTCCATCCAGTTGCGGCGGAAATGCTCGAGGATGGACCAGGCCCGGGTTACGTCAGTAAGCGTGGGCGCACACATCACGCCGCCAGGCACCATGTAGCTTGAATGCGGCCACTGCCCCCCCAGCAAGGCATAGATTTCGACGGGTCGTCCAGAGATCGTCACGCCAAGTTCATAGTTGGTGCCGGTGTATGGCGACCAGCGCTTGACCGCCTCCTCGTAGTATTTCGAATGCGAATAGTTCTTGTGGGTGTAGTCGATCATGAACAGGCCGTAGTGGTGTCTTGGCAAGCTCTGCAGGCTTTCGACGATCTGCCCGAGATTGCGCGCAAGGATGGCGTTGCGGGGGACCTCGGCTTTCCAGGCCGTATCGAGCGCCCAGGCCGCGCAGGTCAGGTGCGAAGCGCCACAGATGCCGCAAGCGCGCGGCGTGACGACCAGACCCGCCTGCGGATCCTTGTCGCGCAAGATAATCTCGAACCCGCGGAACAGTTCGGCCTGCGTCCAGGCATTGACGACGACGCCATTTTGGATGTCGACGCGCACGTCGAGATCACCCTCGACGCGGCCAACAGGAGAAATATCGAGTGTTTGAACTGCGGCTGACATGGTTTTCGGGACCTCCCTGGAAAAATAATACTGGCAATCGGTGACTTCAGACGACGAAGATGTCTTCTTCAGCCCAGCGTGGCGAAGCAGCCTTGGCCGCGGCCGTCAGCTTGATGTAACCGGTCTTGTCGACCCCGCTCGGCATGTCCTTTGGGACACCCATGACGGTCTGCGTCTTGAATACGGTTCCCGGAGCCAGATCGAAGAAAGGGAATTCGGGCTCGGTGCAGCCCATGCACGGCATCCCCGCTCGCGTCTTTGACGATTGCCGGTTCCACAGAATTCGATTGCACGGCGAATGCGTCATCGGCCCGCGGCAGCCCAGGTCGTAGAACAGGCAGCCTTTGCGCTGACCAAATTCGGTCGCCGAAACCTTGTAGGCGAAGTGCATGTTGCGGGTGCAGCCCGTCTGCGTGAAGGAGGTAAAAAAGGTCTTCGGACGCTGGAACTCATCCAGCGTGAGATCCCCTCCTCGGCCGGTCGCCACAGCGACCACGATTTGCGTGATCCAGTCTGGGTGAGCCGGACACCCTGGAATGTTGATCACCGGCAGGCCGGCCTTGGATTTGAAATCCTTGCCAAGGAAGCCGCCATGGCCGCGCTTTAGGAATTGCAGGCCTTCGCTTTCGGACGGGTTTGGCGCGGTCGCGGGGATGCCGCCCCACGTCGCACAGTCGCCAACCGCGACGACAAAGTTGGCGACCTTGCACAGGTCCCTTACCCAGTCGCGCATGGGACGCCCCGCGAAGCGGTTCCATTCGCCTGTCCCGTTGGGGGCGTTCACCACGGTGCCTTCGAACACGAAGATGTCGAGCGCCAGTGTGCCCGCGGTGAGCGCCTTCAGCATCTTTTGCAGGTTCTCGCCAAGCTCGAGCCCGAGCGAGGGATGCCACAGCACATTGATGCCAAAGTCGGTAACCAGATCGCACGCACTCGGTTCCTCGGCATTGAGAAACGACATCGTGTTGCCGGAGCATGCTCCGCCTTGGAGCCACAAAAGATTGGCCATTCTCTCCTCCACAGCCTGTAACGAAGCATTGCCGTATGCAGCGCCTCCGATTATTGTGAAGCAAACGCCGTGCCAGCCGGCTGAGATATCAGGAAATCGTTTGTTTCCAATAGGTTGACCTGCGCTACGCTGACCGGGGCGCCTATCGGTCCGCGTACCAGGTGTGCAAACTAACTTTGCTGTTGGAAACTAGGTTGTGAACGAAACCAACACCGTCACGACCTCTTCTAACCGTGACGATTGCCGCAGGCGGGACACGTGACTTCGAGCAGATAGCCATACCAGATCCCTTGGCAGCGACTGCACCAGTGGCCCGTCGCCTGCCGTTCAGGCGCGCCGATCGTCTTGGCCATTGCCCCCAGCCCAAGATATTTGATCGGCTTGTGACGGCTTGAGGGCAGAACCCGGGACTGTGGAAAAGGAATTATCTCTGGTTGCGGTGGTGATGAGGGTTCATCGGCTTCGCTCATAGCGCTCTCCTAAACGTCCGCGCTCAAAGCTTAGCATATGGCGGACATGACCGATTTGTCACCCCGGTTCGCCAAGCCTGCGTCACACCATCCAGCATCACCGATGCCCAAGCCAAGAGCCTGTCGCTACAGCTTTGCTGTCATTGGTGTTGCTGGACGTGTTCGTTCAAGCTGTAGCGTTTGATCTTGTTCGCCAGGCCAACCCGCGACAGCCCAAGTTCATTTGCCGTGCGGCTTTGGTTCCAATGATTGCGAACAAGCGCTCTGCTGACGATCTGCTTTTCGAGGCTTTCCACCTGATCCTTCAACGTCACTCCCTCCGGGAGAAAGGCAACCGCTTCCGAATTGCGTCGCGGCGGCGCAGCCAACAGCGTCGCTGACATGTTGCGGGTCGTCAGATACTCACCATCCTTGGCGAGAGCCACCATGCGGCGGATTTCATTTTCCAGTTCCCGGACATTGCCCGGAAATTCGCCGCCCGAAAGCTTTTCGATGGTGTTGGCCGTGATTCCCAGGATCTTGCGGCCAATGGCATCGGCATGTTTTGCCGCAAAAAACTCCGCCAGGGGTCCGATGTCTTCGGGACGTTCTCTCAGCGCAGGGACTTCGAACTCGAAGCCTTTCAGCCGGAAATAGAGATCCTGCCGGAACTCGCCACGCCCGACCAGAGTTTTCAGGCGGCGGTTGGACGCCACGATGATGCGGACGTCACAGTGTGTGACCTTGTCCGAGCCAAGTGGCTTGACCTCGCCCTCCTGGAGAAATCGCAACAGGCTGACCTGAAAGGACGGCGATACTTCGGAAATCTCATCCAGAAAAACCGTCCCGCCGTCGGCCGCGCGAAACAGACCCAGCCGATCCGAAATAGCTCCGGTAAAGGATCCACGCTTGTGTCCAAACAATTCCGATTGCAGCAATTCGTTGGGCACGCCTCCACAGTTCTGGACGAGCAGAGGACTTGCCCGGCGCGTTGAGTTGTAGTGGATGGCCCTGGCAAGCAGTTCCTTGCCCGTGCCCGTCTCGCCTTCGATGAGAATAGGCAATTCGGTCTTGGCCGCTTGCCTCGCCAGCTCGCATAATTCAGCCATTTTCTCGCTGACATAGACGAGCTTTTCGAAACGCTGGCTTTCGGTTCTGAAGACGGCATTCTTCCGCTCACCGAAGATCAGCCCATCGCCCGAGATTTTGAACTCTCGAGACAGGATGCGATGGCGACGGGCAAGTTCGCGGGTTTCCAGCGCCCTTTCGACAACCAGGCCCAGTTGCGAAGCATCAACCGGCTTCAGCAAGAACTGGTAGATTGCCGCCTGGGACAATGCCAGCTCCGAGATACAGTCCGACTTCGAGGTCACGTATATGCGGGTGATGTCGGGATGAGACACCCGCAGGCCGGTGAGGAAGGTGAGGCCGGCATCTTCACCCTCATGATCCTCCGCAATGGCCAGATCAACGTGGAGGGTGGCCATTGTGGTCAACGCTTCAGAAAAGGAGTGCGCCAGGATGACCCGGTACGCGTAGCGCTCGGCCAGGACGTTGAGCGGCCATGTCCAATCACTGCCCTGCCGCGATACGATGACGACGGTGCCCGGTTCATCCATATAAGTAGGTTTCCATTTTGCGCACCTTGTTAGCAAAACGGCGCGACGGCTTCAATTGCCCTGAACGGCTGCTGAGCCACGGACAGGTAAGGCGCTGACGCATGTTTCAGCGGACCTCGGGATAGAGCTTACCCGAGATCGGCAGAAAAGCGGCTCCCTTGCGGGCCAGGAAGGCGCAGAACGCACCGATGGCTGGCGTCACGACGCGGTCGCTGCGCACGACCGAAAACCATTGGCGGCGAATTGGCATACCGACGACATCGAGCACCGACAGCCGTCCGGCCTGAACCTCGAAGGCGATGGTGTGTGCGGAGATGAAGGCCACGCCCAGTCCAGCCATGACGGCCTGCTTGATCGTTTCGTTGGAATCCATCTCCGTTCCCGGTTGCTCCAATCGCCCGGGGATGTCGCCAAGAAAGCGTTCGAACGACATGCGAGTGCCTGAACCCGGTTCGCGCACGATGAAATGCTCCTGGGCGATCCTGGCTTTGGTTATGTCGCGCGCATGTGCCAACGGATGATCGGGGGCGGCCGCGATGATCAAGGGGTGGTCCCCAAACACTCTGGCCTCAACCGGCAGATCCGGGGGCGGTCGCCCCATCAGCGCAATGTCAAGGACATGGCCCTTCAGTTTTGCAATGGTTTCGGCCCGGTTGCCGATCACCAGCTTCAGTTCGATATCGGGAAACTCCTTCTTGAAACCAGCAATGATCTGCGGAGCGAAATACTTTGCCGTGGAGACCGCGCCGACGATCAAATGCCCCTTCCTGAGACCCTTGACGGCATCAATCTCCTCCTGGAGCAGCCTCAATCTCTCATCAATGGCGTGTGCTGCTTCGATGAAGGCAAAACCTGCGTCAGTCGGACGCATGCCATGCGGAGCACGTTCGAAAAGCTGAATTCCCGCTTCTGCTTCAACCTGTTGGAGCTGTAACGTCACCGCCGGCCCGGTTAGTCCCAAGGCCTTGGCAGCGTTGATGATTTTGCCCTCGGTGTGAATGGCCGAGATGATTCGAAGATGCCGGAGCGTTATGTTGCGCATCTATTAAAGTAAGCAGAACTTATCGCTGGCGTAAATAGATTAAAGTTTACTAATCCATGGCGGGCTGTTCCAACCGTCTTCAGATCTGCGGCCTATCGCGAGATCGGGAGGGGAAAATGAGCAATCCGACACTTGAGGCCTTTTTGGCGTCGCACGAACGGCAAGGGCATGATGGCGACGTCCTGGCAACGGTGGCGGCGCTGGCTGGTGCGGCTCTGGCGATCAACAACGGCATCCGCTCTGGCACGCTGGGGTCCGCCTTTGGCGGGACCAACGGAACGGTCAACGCGGACGGTGATACCCAAAAGGACCTGGACCTTTATGCCGATGACATCTTTCTGGGAGCCATGCGCCGTGCTCCGGTGCGGTGTGTCGCCTCTGAAGAGCGCGTCGCACCGGTCGCACTCGACCCCGAGAGCCGCATCGCGCTGGCCATCGACCCCCTGGACGGCTCGTCCAACATCGACGTCAACGTGTCGATTGGCACAATATTCTCGCTTCTCCCAGCGACTGGCGCGCCCGGCACCGACCCGGCCGCCTTTTTTCTCCAGCCAGGCAGCAGCCAGCTCGCAGCAGGCTTTTTCGTCTACGGACCGCAGCTGGTTCTCGTTTTGACGCTTGGCCTCGGCACGCACGCGTTCGTCTTCTCGCCTGAACTTAACACCTTCGTGCAGACCCATGAGAGCGTGGCGGTGGCCGAACGCACCCAGGAATTCGCCATCAACGCGTCCAACTATCGCCATTGGGAAGAAGCCGTGCGGCTCTATGTGGATGATTGCCTGAAAGGCGAGGACGGTCCGCGCGGCAAGAACTTCAACATGCGCTGGATCGCCTCGCTTGTTGCCGATGTCTATCGCATCCTGATGCGCGGTGGCGTCTTTCTCTATCCCGGCGATAACCGTGCCGGCTACGCAAGCGGACGGCTGCGGCTCGTCTACGAGGCCAATCCCATCGCGATGCTGGTGGAGCAGGCCGGCGGACGCGCGACGAATGCGCTTTGCAGCATCCTCGACATCGTTCCGACCGGCCTGCACCAACGCGTCCCGTTTGTCTTCGGCTCCGCCAGGGAGGTCGAGCGCGTCGCCCGCTACCATACCGAGCCAAGCGCGATAGCCGAGCGTTCACCGCTGTTTGGCAACCGCGGCCTGTTTCGGGCCTGATCAGGGAGGCACAAGATGTCGGCCAAGCACCCCATCATCTCGATCACCGGTTCCTCGGGTGCTGGCACCACCTCGGTCAAGCGCATCTTTGAGCAGATCTTCCGGCGCGAAAACGTCGATGCGGCGTTCATCGAGGGCGATGCATTCCACCGCTACGATCGCGCGGCGATGAAGGTGAAGGTTGCCGAGGACGAGAAGGGTGGCAACCCCTACTTCACCCATTTCAACGCGGAGGCCAACGAACTCGACAAGCTTCAGGAGGTCTTCGAGGAATATGGGCTGAGGGGCGCCGGCCGCACGCGAACCTATGTTCACGATGAGGCGGAGGCTAACCTCTATGGCTGCGATCTCGGCACCTTCACGCCGTGGCGCGAGTTCGCCCCGAGCGACCTGCTCTTCTATGAGGGCCTGCATGGTTGTGCCGTAACCGACAGGGTCGATCTGGCCAAACACGCCGACCTCAAGATTGGCGTGGTGCCGGTCATCAACCTTGAATGGATCCAGAAGATCCACCGCGACCGCTCCACGCGTGGCTACTCGACGGAAGCCGTGGTGGACGTGATCCTTCGGCGCATGCCCGATTATGTGCGCCACATCGTGCCGCAGTTCTCGAAAACCGACATCAATTTCCAGCGCGTGCCGATCGTCGACACATCCAATCCATTCGTCGCTCGCTGGATCCCGACGCCTGACGAATCGATGCTGATCATCCGCTTCGCCAACCCGCGCGGCATCGATTTCCCCTACCTGCTTTCGATGATCCACAACTCGTTCATGTCGCGCGCCAACTCGATCGTCGTGCCGGGCAACAAGCTCGACCTGGCCATGCAGCTGATCCTCACACCGCTGATCCTGCAACTGATCGAGCGCAAGCGCCGCGCCAACTGAGGAAGCCGAGATGAACCAGATCGCGATCGAGAGCCCCGCCCCTGCCAGGACCGATGAGCAGCTGATGGCGAACGCCATCAGGGCGCTCGCCATGGATGCGGTTCAAAAGGCAAACTCGGGCCATCCCGGCATGCCGATGGGCATGGCCGATGTTGCTACGATCCTGTTCAATCGCTTCCTGCAAATCGACCCGTCGTGTCCCGACTGGCCCGACCGCGACCGTTTCGTTTTGTCGGCGGGCCATGGCTCGATGTTGCAATACGCGCTGCACTATCTGCTCGGCTACGAGGACATGCCGATCGAGCAGCTGCAGCGCTTCCGACAACTTGGCAGTCGCACCGCCGGGCATCCCGAATACGGCCATGCCCTTGGCATTGAAACCACGACAGGTCCGCTCGGCCAGGGCATTGCGACCGCGGTCGGCATGGCATTGGCCGAGCGCATGCTCGCCGCCCGGTTTGGTGGCGACCTTGTCGACCACTTCACCTATGCCATCGCCGGCGATGGCTGCCTGCAAGAGGGGATGAGCCACGAGGCGATTGACCTCGCCGGACATCTTGGCCTGTCGAAATTGATCGTGCTGTGGGACGACAATCGCATCTCGATCGACGGTCCGACCTCGCTGGCGACCTCGATGGACCAACCGATGCGGTTCCAGGCCGCCGGCTGGAGCGTTCTTTCGATCGACGGCCACGACCTGGATGCGATCGCGGCGGCGCTGGAGCAGGCGCGGACGTCGGACCGGCCGACGTTGATCGCATGCCGCACCACCATCGGAAAGGGGGCACCGAACCTGGGCGGCTCGGAAAAAACCCATGGCGCGCCGCTCGGCGCGGCCGAAATCGCCGCGACGCGAACAAACCTCGGTTGGGATCATCCACCCTTCGAGATCCCCGGCGAAGTTTTGCGCGCCTGGCGCACCGCGCCAGCACGCGGCCGAACCGCGCGCGCGGCGTGGGAGGCGAGACTTGCCGCTTCGCCGCGCCGCCAGGAATTCGAAAGTGCTGTTGCTGGCGACCTCCCCGAAGGCGTCTTCGAGGCGCTGTCGACATTCCGCCAGCAACACTTCGAGAATGCGACCAACGTCGCAACCCGCAAGGCCTCGGAAATGGCTCTCGCCGTGATCAACGAGGCGACGCAACAGACTGTCGGGGGATCGGCGGATCTCACTCATTCCAACCTGACCATCACCAAGGGCATGGCTCGCGTCTCACCGGGCGACTTTTCGGGCCGATACATTCACTATGGCATCCGCGAGCACGGCATGGCGGCGGCTATGAACGGCATGGCGCTGCATGGCGGGCTCGTCCCTTATGGCGGAACGTTCCTGTGCTTCGCCGACTATGCGCGCGGCGCAATGCGGCTCTCAGCACTGATGGGCCAGCGCGTCATCTATGTGATGACCCATGATTCCATCGGACTTGGCGAAGATGGGCCGACGCACCAGCCTGTCGAACATCTGGCGATGCTGCGCGCAACGCCAAATCTCAATGTCTTCCGTCCGGCCGACATCATCGAGACAGCTGAGTGCTGGGAGCTGGCGCTGAGGTCAAAGCACCGGCCGAGCGTGCTGGTTTTGTCGAGACAGAACCTTCCGATGCTCCGCACGAAGGCTCCCGAAGCCAGCCGCTCTGCCAAAGGGGCTTACCTTATGCGCAAGCCCCTCGGCCGGCGTGATCTGACGCTGATCGCCACCGGTTCGGAAGTGGAGATCGCCCGCGCGGCCGCCGACTTGCTCCTGGAGCGCCATCATATGCGGGTTGCCCTGGTCTCCATGCCCTGCTGGGAACTCTTTGAAGAACAAGACGAAGCCTATCGCGCCGAGGTTCTCGGAACAGCTCCGCGCATAGCCGTCGAGGCGGCCGCGCGCCTTGGTTGGGACCGCTGGATTGGAGAAGGTGGAGCCTTCGTCGGAATGACCGGCTTTGGCGCCAGCGCACCGGCCGCGGAGCTTTACAGGCATTTCGGCATCACCGCCGAGGCCATTGCCGATGCCGCTTGTGCAGTTGTTCAGAAGGATTGAAGCCTTGCCCGTCAGAGTAGCCATCAACGGATTTGGCCGCATCGGCCGCAACATCCTGCGCGCCATCCACGAATCCGGCCGCAAGGATATCGACGTCGTCGCCGTCAACGACCTCGGCCCGGTCGAGACCAATGCGCATCTGCTACGCTACGACAGCGTGCATGGCCGCTTCCCGCATGAAGTGACTGTCGATGGCGACCAGATCACCGTCGGCAAGGAAAAGTTCAAGGTCACCGCGATCAAGGATCCGAGCCAGCTGCCGTGGAAGGAACTGGGCATCGATATCGCGCTCGAATGCACCGGCATCTTCACCGCTCGCGACAAGGCAGCCTCCCACCTGGCCGCCGGCGCCAAGCGCGTCGTCGTCTCCGCGCCGGCCGAGGGCGCTGACCTCACCGTCGTCTACGGCATCAACCACGACAAGCTGACCAAGGACCACATCGTCATCTCGAACGCGTCCTGCACCACCAACTGCCTGGCGCCGCTGGCCGCCGTGCTGCACGAGGCCGTCGGCATCGAAAAGGGCATGATGACGACGATCCATTCCTACACCGGCGACCAGCCGACGCTGGATACCATGCACAAGGATCTCTACCGCGCCCGCGCCGCGGCACTTTCGCAGATCCCGACCTCGACCGGTGCCGCCAAGGCGATCGGCCTGGTGTTGCCCGACCTCAAGGGCAAGCTCGACGGCATCTCGATCCGCGTGCCGACCCCGAATGTCTCGGTCGTCGATTTCAAGTTCATCGCCAAGCGGTCGACCACCGTCCAGGAGATCAACGACGCGGTCATCGCCGCTTCCAACGGCAAGCTCAAGGGCATTCTCGGCGTCACCCATCACCCGAACGTCTCGATCGACTTCAACCACGATCCGCGTTCGTCGATCATGGCGCTCGACCAGACCAAGGTGATGGACGGCAACTTCGTTTCGGTGCTGTCCTGGTATGACAATGAATGGGGTTTCTCCAACCGCATGGGCGACACCGCGGTCGCTGTTGGGGGCGTGCTTTGAAACCCCTCCCCGACATCCGCACCACTGATGTTGCCGGCAAGACCGTTCTCGTTCGCGCCGACCTCAACGTACCCCTCAAGAATGGCATCGTCGCCGATGCCACCAGGATAGTGCGTTTTGCTCCGACTGTGAGGGATCTCCTGGCGCGAGGTGCCAAGGTTGTCGTCATGACGCATCTTGGCAGACCCGACGGTGATGCCAATCCCATCTATTCGGTGAGCCCGGTAACGGCGATCCTGTCCAGCGAAGTCGGCCGCGAAGTTGTGTTCGTCCCAGATTGTGTCGGCGCCACTGCGGAGAAGGCTGCCAAGCATCATCAGGACGGCAAGGTACTCCTGCTCGAAAACCTTCGTTTTCATAAGGGTGAGGAGGCCAACAGCCGCAATTTTGCATTGCGGCTCTCGGTCAACGGCGATCTCTTTGTCAACGACGCCTTTTCCTGCGCTCATCGCGCGCATGCTTCGACCCACGCTATCGCGCAAATCATGCCCGCCTACGCCGGGCCGTCCCTGCTCGCCGAAGTCGCCGCCCTGAACGCGGCACTCGACGCGCCGAAAAGGCCAGTGGCCGCCCTGGTAGGGGGTGCCAAGGTCTCGTCCAAGATACGGGTGCTGAAGAACCTGATCGGCAGGATGGATCACCTGATCATCGGTGGCGGCATGGGCAACACATTTCTGGCTGCAAGCGGATATCGCGTGGGGCGATCAGTCTACGAACCAGAGTGTGTTTCGATCGCTCGCGATATCATGGAGGCTGCCGCCGCCAACGGCTGCCGTATCCTTCTGCCCAGCGACGTGACCGTTGCCAGGATGTTCGAGGCAGAGGCTCTGGCCACAACCGTCCCCGTGGCAGCTGTCCCTGACGAGGCAATGGCGCTCGACGTTGGCCCCAGGACAGTCTCAGAGATCAAGGATGTCCTGAACTCCTGCCACACCCTGTTGTGGAATGGCCCGCTGGGCGCATTCGAGATGCGGCCATTTGGAGACGCCACGTTCGCTGTGGCGCGCCATGCGGCGGCGCTGTCAAAGGCCGGACAACTCGCCACCATCGCAGGCGGCGGCGACACGGCGGCCGCATTGTCGTTGGCCGGCGTTGCCGACCAGATCACCTACCTGTCGACCGCCGGCGGCGCCTTCCTGGAATGGCTGGAAGGTTGCCACTTACCCGGCATCGAAGTGCTGCGCAAAAGAGTCGAAAATTCGGAGACTGTCTAAAATGGCCAAGATTACACTTCGACAGCTGCTCGACCATGCCGCTGAACGTGACTATGGCGTTCCAGCCTTCAACATCAACAACATGGAGCAAGGTCTGGCCATCATGCAGGCGGCAAAGGCCTGCGACGCACCGGTCATCATCCAGGCCTCGCGCGGCGCCCGCGCTTACGCCCATGACATCATGCTCTCGAAGATGATGGATGCTTTGGCGGAAATCTATCCCGACATTCCGCTTTGCGTCCATCAGGACCACGGCAACAACGAGGCCACCTGCCTGACCGCGATCCGCCACGGCTTCACCTCGGTCATGATGGACGGCTCGCTCCTGGCCGACGGCAAGACGCCGGCCAGCTATGACTACAACGTGGAGATGACGGCAAGTGTCGCCGAGATGGCGCATGCGGTCGGCGCCTCGGTGGAAGGTGAGCTCGGCGTGCTTGGGTCGCTGGAAAGTGGCCATGGCGAGGCCGAGGATGGTCACGGCGCTGAGGGCGCGCTTTCCCACGACCAACTCTTGACCGACCCTGACCAGGCGGTCGATTTCGTGATGCAGACGAAGGTCGACGCGCTGGCGATCGCCTGTGGCACAAGCCACGGCGCCTACAAGTTTTCGCGGCGGCCTGACGGCGACATCCTCGCCATGCATGTCATCGAGGCCATCCACCAGAAACTGCCAAACACGCATCTGGTGATGCACGGCTCTTCTTCGGTGCCGCAAGAACTGCAGGACATCATCAACAGCTATGGCGGGGAGATGCCGCAGACCTTCGGCGTGCCGGTGGAAGAGATCGTGCGCGGCATCCGCCACGGCGTGCGCAAGATCAATATCGACACCGATTGTCGCATGGCCATGGCCGCGCAATTCCGCAAGGTCGCAGTCAGCAATCGTGCCGAGTTCGACCCTCGCAAATTCCTCAAGCCGGCCATGGATGCCATGCGCGATCTGTGCCGCGAGCGCTTCGAGGCCTTTGGCTGCGCCGGCAATGCCAGCCGGATCAAGGTGATGCCCCTGGACGAGATGGCCAGGCGCTACGCAACGGGCCTGCTCGACACGCAAGTGGCGGCCAGCAGGGCTGCCTGAAGCACCAATTATTGATGGAAGGATTTGAATGATGACCGCACAACCGACAGAGCTCAGGGGCAAGGAACGCTATCGCGCCGGCGTCCTCAAATACGCACAGATGGGGTACTGGAACGGCGACTACGTGCCCAAGGATACCGATCTGATCGCGCTTTTCCGCATCACGCCCCAGGACGGCGTCGATCCGATCGAGGCCGCGGCCGCCGTTGCCGGCGAATCGTCGACGGCGACCTGGACGGTGGTCTGGACCGACAGGCTGACGGCGGCCGACCAGTACCGGGCAAAGGCCTATCGGGTCGATCCGGTGCCGGGGCGGCCGGGCGAATATTTCTGCTACGTCGCCTACGACCTGATCCTGTTCGAGCCGGGATCGATCGCCAACCTGACGGCTTCCATCATCGGCAACGTGTTTTCGTTCAAGCCGCTCATGGCGGCGCGGCTGGAAGACATGCGGCTGCCCGTCGCCTATGTGAAGACCTTCAAGGGACCGCCGACCGGCATCGTGGCCGAGCGCGAGCGGCTCGACAAGTTCGGCCGGCCGCTTCTGGGGGCCACCACCAAGCCGAAACTCGGGCTTTCAGGCAAGAATTACGGCCGCGTGGTCTATGAGGGCCTCAAAGGTGGGCTCGACTTCATGAAGGACGACGAGAACATCAACTCGCAACCCTTCATGCATTGGCGTGACCGGTTCCTCTACTGCATGGAAGCCGTCAATCGGGCAGCCGCCGAAACCGGCGAGATCAAAGGCCACTACCTCAACATCACGGCCGGCACGATGGAGGAGATCTACCGGCGTGCCGAGTTCGCCAAGGAACTGGGATCGTGCATCGTCATGATCGACCTGATCATCGGCTACACCGCGATCCAGTCGATTTCGGAATGGTGTCGCAGCAATGACATGATCCTGCATCTGCATCGCGCCGGGCACGGAACCTACACCCGCCAGAAGAATCACGGCATCTCGTTTCGCGTCATCGCCAAGTGGATGCGGCTGGCCGGCGTCGACCACATCCATGCCGGTACGGCCGTCGGCAAGCTCGAAGGCGATCCCATGACGGTCCAGGGCTATTACAATGTTTGCCGCGAACTCAAGAACGAGGTGGACCTTCCGCGCGGCATCTTCTTCGAGCAGGACTGGGCCGACACGTTGAAAGTCATGCCCGTGGCCTCTGGCGGCATCCATGCCGGCCAGATGCATCAGCTGCTTGAATTGTTCGGCAACGACGTCGTGCTGCAGTTCGGCGGCGGCACGATCGGCCATCCGATGGGAATCCAGGCGGGTGCAACCGCGAACCGCGTCGCGCTGGAAGCCATGGTGCTTGCCCGCAACGAGGGCCGCGACATTGCCGCTGAAGGCCCCGAAATACTGCGCGCGGCCGCCAGATGGTGCAAACCCCTGGAAGCCGCCCTCGATGTGTGGGGCAACATCAGTTTCAACTATCAGTCCACCGACACGTCGGACTTTGTCCCCACCCCCGCCACCGCCGTCTAAGGAGCACGATCATGCGCATCACACAGGGCACGTTTTCCTTTCTGCCCGACCTCTCGGACGAGCAGATCTGGGCGCAGATCGAATATTGCCTGCGCAACGATTGGGCAGTCGGCGTCGAATACACGCGCGACCCGCATCCACGGAACATATTTTGGGAGATGTGGGGCAACCCGATGTTCGACCTCAAGGATGCGGCCGGCGTGATGATGGAGGTTCGCGCCTGCCGCGAAGCCCAATCCGACAGCTACATCCGCGTCAATGCCTTCGATTCCTCGCGTGGTTTCGAGACCGTGATGCTGTCCTTCATCGTCAATCGGCCAAAGGTCGAGCCCAGCTTCGTGCTCACCCGCACCGAGACCAACAGCCGCGTGCAGCGCTATTCGATGAAGGCTGCACTTTAAAAGCCGAGGAGAGGAGCATCCATGATTGCCGCGCAGACCCTCGCAACGGCTAAGCCGACCGTGGACCTGGCCGCCGACTTCCGCGAGTCGGGGGTGGCCGAGATTCTGGGGGAGCTCGATCGCGATCTGACCGGTCTCAAGCCGGTCAAGCAGCGTATCCGCGAGACGGCAGCGCTGCTGCTCGTCGATCGCGCCCGCACCCGGCTGGGGCTTTCGACGCACACACCGACGCTGCATATGAGCTTTACGGGCAATCCAGGCACCGGCAAGACGACGGTGGCGCTCAGGATGGCAAACCTGCTGCATCGGCTTGGGTACGTGCGCAAGGGCCATCTCGTCTCGGTAACGCGCGACGATCTCGTGGGCCAGTATATCGGGCATACCGCGCCGAAGACGAAGGAGGTGCTGAAGAAGGCGATGGGGGGCGTGTTGTTCATCGACGAAGCTTATTATCTCTACCGTCCAGACAACGAGCGCGACTATGGCCAGGAGGCGATTGAAATCCTGTTGCAGGTGATGGAGAACCAGCGTGACGACCTTGTCGTCATCCTTGCCGGCTACGCCGACCGGATGGAGCGCTTCTATCAGTCCAACCCGGGATTTCGATCGCGCATCGCGCACCACATCGACTTCCCCGACTACGAGGACGCGGAGTTGCTTTCCATTGCCGAGACGATGCTGGCCAAGCAAAATTATGTGCTCGACGACGAAGCGACGGGGGTCATGGCCGCCTACATCCGCGCTAGGCGAACGCAGCCGCATTTCGCCAATGCGCGCTCGATCCGCAATGCGTTGGACCGCGCCCGGCTGCGTCACGCCAATCGTCTTTTCGAGACATCGGTTGGCCCGGTGACCGCGCAGGACATGTCGACCATCCGTGCCGATGACATCAGAGCCAGTCGCGTGTTCTCGACCCAAACAGCCGCGGAAGGTCCGACACCATGAAACAGACGATCATTGCCCCATCGGTCCTCTCGGCCGACTTCTCGCGTCTGGGCGAGGAAGTCGAGACCATCGCCGCAGCAGGTGCCGACTGGATCCATCTCGACGTCATGGACGGGCACTTCGTGCCCAACATTACCTTCGGTCCTCCCGTGATCAAGGCGATCCGCAACCGGACGAACAAGGTGTTCGACTGTCACCTCATGATCACGCCAGCTGATCCCTATCTTGCCGCCTTCGCCGAGGCAGGCTGCGACATCATAACGGTTCACGCAGAAGCTGGAGCGCATCTCGACCGCTCGCTCCAGGCCATCCGCGATCTCGGCAAGAAGGCGGGCGTTTCACTCAATCCGTCGACGCCGGAGAACGTTATCGAGTATGTGCTGGATCGTCTCGATCTCATACTCCTGATGACGGTCAATCCAGGGTTCGGCGGCCAGGCCTTCATTGCGTCGGTGGTCGAGAAGGTGAAGCGGGTGAAGGCGATGATCGGTGATCGACCGATCGACATCGAAATCGACGGCGGGGTGACGTCGCAGACCGCACCCCTCGTCGCGGCGGCCGGCGCCAATGTGCTGGTTGCGGGCTCGGCCATCTTCAAAGGCGGGACGGCCGCGGCATACAGCGCCAACATCGCGGCTATTCGCCAAGCCGCCGATGCGGCTTCGTGAGACGGGCGCCATGAAGGCGAGCCCGGCATTCGCGGACCTGCCCCTGCGGGCGGTCTTCTTCGACCTTGATGGAACGCTTGTCGATTCGGCCCCTGATATGGCCGCAGCCGTCAATGAACTGATGGCGGAATACGGCCTGGGGCGGCACTCACTCGAGGCAGTGCGTGGCATGATCGGCCATGGGGTCGAGAAACTCATCGAACGAGCCTTCGCGGCGCATTCGGTCGCGCTTGGCTTGGGAGATCAGAGCGCAAGCCGCGAGAGGATGAATGAAATCTATGGCCGCCACCTCACCCGGCTGACCTCCCTGCGCCCCGGAGCAGACAGCGCGCTGACCGCGGCTCGCAAGGCCGGGATGCGGACCGGCGTCGTCACCAACAAGCCGGAAGGCTTCTCACGCATTGTCCTGGCGCACTTCGGCCTGTCGAATGAGCTCGATGTCGTCATCGGCGGCGATGCCGGCCATCCGAAAAAGCCCGCTCCCGATATGCTTCTGGCTGCCTGTCACGCATGCGGTTGCAGCAGCGCTCAGGCAGTTATGGTGGGAGATAGTATGGCCGACGTCGGAGCCGCCAGGGCCGCGGGCATGCGCTGCATCATAGTGCGCGGCGGGTATACCGAACTGGCGGCCGAAGCTCTCGGCGCGGACCGCGTTATCGACGTGCTCGACCAGCTGGAATCGGTTTTCCGGAGGTAAGAAAAGGCTGTGCAATGGCTATTCGAGCGCTTGTCTTCGACGTTGACGGCACGCTCGCGGAGACAGAGGAGTTGCACCGTCAGTCTTTCAACCAGACTTTTGCCGAGCACGGGCTTAATTGGGTCTGGGACCATAGTCTGTACACCGAGTTGCTCGGCACCACGGGGGGGCGAGAGCGCATTGTTTCGTATGCGCAGATGGCGGGGCAAAATGTCGACCCAGATCTTCTGCACGCACGAAAGACAGAAATCTATAACCTCAAGATCAAGGAGGGTCTGATCAGCCTGAGGCCTGGGGTGGTGGAGCTGATTGAGCATGCCACGCAGGAGGGGCTGATGCTCGCGATCGGAACGACCACCAGTAGGGCGAATGTGGTGTCGCTCCTTCATAAGACACTCGGCCCAAGGTCCTTGGACCTGTTTTCCAGCATCCGTACGGGCGAGGATGTGCGCGCCAAAAAACCCGATCCTGAAGTCTATCGGCTGGTGCTATCGGACCTTGGTGTAGAGGGTTGCGAGTGTCTTTGCATCGAGGATTCCAGGAACGGACTTATGGCTGCTCGTGCGGTCGGCATGCGCACGGTCATCACAGCCAGCCTGTTTACGTCTCACGAGGACTTCAGCGGCGCCGATCTCATCCTACGCAATCTGGCGACGCCATGGTCATCGGCTGAGTTCAACCCTTATACGTCGATGATGAACCAGCCGCTCGAGGTGAGCCGCTTACTGCGGCGTGCCGGAGGGAGGTCCGGCGGTCGGCGAACGGACGCTTGAACATCGCCAACTTGTCAAGCTGGCCGCCGCCCGGCAACCCAAGTGATGTTGGCGATCGAGCAGAGCCACACCCTTGTTGCGGGTTTTTCATGCCTTCGGGCGAGTGCGGCCGGTGCCAGACCGACCACCGGTCCGGTCGTCCTCTTGGATCGCGCGTCAGCGCTGCGTGGGCACGCATATCCGAAGGAAGCTTGTCCTCGCCAGCTTTCGCAATGGCAACTGTGTTCACGCGAATGCGGTTTTGTCTCGAATGACGGCATTGAGGACGACCAGGAGCTTTCAGCGTCATTGCAGTTGGGGCGCTCGCCCAAACAGCTGTGAGCTCGGACCAGCTCACACGCGCGACCCCAAGTCCCGGCGTGGTCCCTTAATCTAGTAAACAAGGTCGCATCCCAGGCGTAGCCACGGCGTCGAAATCGTACCTATTCGATTTCACAAAAGTGGCTCTGTTAGACCGCCGGCATTTAGCGTTCTATGGCATCCAGTTTAGGCGCAGTCGGGTTCCATGCAGCACGCAGCACGCTTTGAAAGGCCCTGCAAAACCAAAGACGCTGGTGACAAGGCGCCGCCTTTGAATGGCTTCGGCTTTGACGCAGCCGACTGTGCTTCACGAGCAGGCGCGCAGGGCAATGGCCTCATATTCATGAGGCCATTGCCAGAGGATCTACCCCGCTACGTTTCGACATATAACCGGGCCGCGGCATCGCCGTCGGCTGACATTGATCGGCATCGGCAAGGGGCTGCAAAGAGCCCACCCGATCCGCGACGTGGGCTGCCAAGCGGCGCACGGATGAGGAGAACTTTGCCTGTCGGTGACAGGCTCGTGGACTGCAACAACAATGGGAGAATGAAATGCACACAATTCTGAAGATGGCGATGGGCACGGTTGTCTCGATCGGCATGTTTGCCGGCATCGCGCACGCTGCCGGGCTGAAGGATCCAAAGGACGTTCGTATTACCTTCGTGGTCCATGGCTCGGCTTCCGACCCCTATTGGTCGGTTGTCAAGCGCGGCGTCGACGATGCGGCCAAGCTGACTGGCGCCAAAGTTGAGTATTACGCGCCGCAGATTTTCGACGTGGTCGAACAGGCCCGGCTCCTTGACGCGGCGGTTGCTACTAAGCCCGATGGAATTGCAGTCTCGATCGCCGACACCAACGCGCTTGGCAAATCGGTCAAGGCAGCATTGGCCGCCAACATTCCAATGGTGGTGCTTGATTCCGGCGAGAAGGAAGGCGCCGAGCTCGGCACGACGATGTATGTCGGCACGGCTTCCGAATATGCTTCTGGCAAGAAGGCCGGTGAGCGGCTGGCCAAGGAAGGCATGCTCAAGGTCGTCTGCATCAATCATGAAGTCGGCAATGTCAGCCTCGACCAGCGTTGCCAGGGCCTCAATGACGGTCTCAAGCCGTCGGGCGGCGGCACCGAAGTTCTGGCCGCTTCGCCCGATCCCGCAGATGTCCAGCGCCGCACGGAGGCCTACCTATCGGCGCATCCCGACACCCAGGCCGTGTTTGCGCTTGGCGCCACTAGCGCCACTCCCCTGATCCCGTTCTTCCGCGACCATGAACTGTTCGGCAAGATCAAGCTGTACACCTTCGATGTCAGCCCGGAGGTCCTGGATTCCGTTGCCGCCGGCGAGATGGGCTTCGGCATGGACGCCCAGGAATATCTGATGGGCTATCTGCCGGTGATCTACCTGGTCGAACAGGCGACGCACGGCTTTTGGCCACAGAACTCTTTCTACACCGGCCCGGTGTTCATCGACACGCCCGAAAAGGCGAAGGCCATCCTGGCGCTCGCCAAGGAAGGCATCCGCTAGATCGACGAGCCAGAACACCCGGGGAAATGCGCAAGCGCTCTCCGGGTCCCGTCGATTTTGCGACCCAACAAAGGGAGAATCTAATGGCTGTCGTTGAAGACAAAGCGATACCTTCGGAAGCTTCAGTCAAGGACCGTTTCGGCATGACGTCGAAGCGGGCGGCCGGCGCCGACGAGCGGCTGGCCAGCACTGGCTGGCTCACTCAATGGCTGCGCCGGCCAGAAGCGGGCGCCGCCGGCGGGCTGATCGCCACCATCATCATCTTCGCCCTGCTGCCGGGTGCGTCGAACCTTTATTCGCTGCAGGGGTCGATGACCTTCCTGACGCTGTCGGCCGAGCTTGGCATCATCGCCACCGCGGCAGCACTCCTCATCATCGCCGGCGAATTCGATCTTTCGGTCGGCTCGATGGTCGGCTTCGCCGGCGTCGTCATCGGCCTGACGGTGAAATATTGGGGCCTGCCGCTGTGGGGCGGCATCGCCTGCGCCTTCGCGGTCGCCATCCTCACCGGCTACGTCAACGGCCTGATCGTGGTGAAGACCCGCCTGCCCTCCTTCATCGTCACGCTGGCCTCGCTCTACATCCTGCGCGGCCTGTCGATCGGCATCACCCGCGCCGTCACCGGCCGCACGCAAATCCCCTACATCGTCGACGGTGCGCCGGACCCTGGCACCGCAGGCCTGTTCAATGGTCATCTGCTCACCAGCCTTTTCCATTGGATGGGCACGCAAGGCTGGATAGCTACGCGCAACGACGGCATTCCTTTCGTCGTCGGCATTCCAATGTCGATCGTTTGGTGGCTCGGTCTCACAGCGATCGCCGGCTATATACTGACGCAGACCAAATATGGCAGCTGGATCTCCGCCACCGGTGGCGACCTGATCGCCGCCCGCAATGTCGGCGTGCCGGTCGACAAGGTTAAGATCAGCCTCTTCATCTACACCGCCTGCGCGGCAACCTTGCTGGCCACCATTCAGGTGATGGAGGCCGGCTCCGCCGACACCACGCGCGGTCTGCTCAAGGAATTCGAGGCGATCATCGCCGCGGTCATCGGCGGCGTGCTGCTCACCGGCGGCTACGGCACCGTCTATGGCGTGCTGTTCGGCGCGTTGATCTTCGGCCTGGTGCAGATGGGCATCTTCTACACCGGCATCGACACCGACTGGTTCAAGGTGTTCCTCGGCATCGTCATCCTCGTGGCGGTGCTGGTCAACAACTACATCCGCCTCAAGGCGTTGGGACGTGGAGGCAGCAAATGACGAACCCAGCCATGGAACTGCGCGGTGTCTCGGTCAATTTCGGTTCCGTGCGCGCGCTGCAGGATATCGATATCAAGGTCTATCCGGGCGAGGTGCACTGCCTGCTCGGCGACAACGGCGCCGGCAAGTCGACGCTGATCAAGGTGCTGTCGGGCGTGCACCGGCCGACCAAGGGCGAGATATTCGTCGATGGCAAGCCGGTCGCCTTCCGTAGCCCGCGCGACGCGCAGGATCTCGGCGTCGCCACCGTCTTCCAGGACCTCGGCATGATCTCGCTGATGTCGATCACCCGCAACTTCTTCCTCGGCCGCGAGCCGACCAAGAGCAGCCTGCCCTTGTCACGCATCGACAAGGAGCGCGCCAACACCATCGCCAGGCAAGCGATGGCCGATATCGGGATCGACGTGCGCGACCCCACCCAAGCCGTCGGCACGCTGTCGGGCGGCGAGCGCCAGTCCGTCGCCATCGCCCGCGCCGTGCATTTCGGCGCCAAAGTGCTGATCCTCGACGAGCCGACCTCGGCACTCGGCGTGCATCAGGCGGCAATGGTGCTGAAATTCATCATCGAGGCGCGCATGCGGGGCCTAGCCGTCATCTTCATCAGCCACAACATCCACCATGCCTATCCGGTCGGTGACACCTTCACGCTGCTCAACCGTGGCCGCAATCGCGGCACCTATGCCAAGTCGGAGATTTCGCGCGACGAAGTCATCTCGATCATGTCGGGCGGCGAGGATCTGAAGGCGGTCGAGGCGGAAATTGCGGGCTTGCTCGCGCAGATCGGCAACCGGCCGCCCAGGGCAGCACAATGATCCCGCGCCGAAGCAAGAGCCGCAACATGATGGTCTCCAACAACAAAGAGATCTCGGCTGAGCGGATCGGCCGCGGCGGCGTCTGGGCCGACCTGGTTGCGCAGGTTGGTGCACATAATCTGCCCGTGGTCGGATCGAAAATGCCGCGCGACCAGCGCCGCACTGGTGTCATCGGTGCCGATCGCAGTTTTGTAAAAGGGCCGGCCGTTTTCGACCTTGGAGCCAACGGCGAACCCTGCCTTGATGAGGATGGAGCAGTAACATGGTTTTCGAACCCGCGCTCGGCGTGGAACGGCTGTGCACAATCCGGGAGATCGCCGACAGGTCCGAGCTCGGCACGACCACCGTACACCGCGCCTTGAAAAACAGCCGCGAGGTTCGGCCCAAAACCAGACGGTTGGTGCTCGACACGGTCTGTCGGCTTAACGAAGAAAAGATCGCCCGCGCGGCGCGTCATATCGCAGGCTAGGCCGTCAGATGCGCCTGTCCTTGGACATTATGTCGGTCGACCGCAGCCTGGAAGAACCGATGCACCGGCAGATTTACGGTGCCCTACGGCGCTTTATCCTCGATGGCAAGATCTCGCAAAACACATTATTGCCTTCGACGCGCTCGCTGGCGGAGGATTTGAGGGTCGGCCGCAACACTGTGATCGCCGCCTATGACCAGCTTTTGGTCGAGGGTTTCATCGAGGCCCGCGCGGGATCGGGCACCTGGGTGGCGCCTATCCAGCGCGACCGGCCATTGGCGTTGCAGCGCGCGGAACTCGGCGCACCGCAGAAACTGTCGCGGCGCGGCCAGACCATCGTCAACGGGCCGCAGCCGCCGCGCAATGCTGGCGTCATCAATTTCCATCCCGGCGTGCCGGAGACGGCCTCCTTTCCATTCAGCATCTGGTCGAGCCTTCTGGTGCGCAACGCCCGCAGCTGTGATGAAAACCTGCTCGGCTATCTCTCCTTTGCCGGCCATCCCGGCCTGCGCCAGACCATTGCCTCAAACATCAGCCTGTCGCGCGGCATCAACTGCAGCGCCGACCAGGTGATTATCGTCACCGGCGCGCAGGCTGCACTTGACCTGGTCTCGCGCGTATTGATCGACGAAGGCGACCACGTTTGGATGGAAGAGCCCGGCTATCTCGGTGCTAGGAGCGCCTTCCTTGCTGGTGGCGCCAGGCTGGCACCGCTCAAAGTATCGCGGCGCGGCTGGACTCTTGACGATCCGGACCTGCCGCCGCCGCGGATGATTTATGTGACGCCCTCCTGCCAATGGCCGTTCGGCACCATCATGCGCATCGAGGAGCGGCTGCAGCTGCTCGACATTGCCGAGCAACACGGCGCCTGGATCGTCGAGGACGACTTTGACGGCGAGTTCCGGTTTCGTGGCCGGCCGGTGGCAGCGCTGCGCGGGCTCGACCACGCCAACCGGGTCGTCTATATTGGCAGCTTCGGCAAGACGCTGATCCCGGCGTTGCGTATCGGCTACCTCATCGTGCCACGCGAACTTTCCGTGCCTTTCGATCGCGCCGTTTCGATCACCGGCCAGTTCGCGCCGCTCATCTTGCAGGCAACGGTGAACGACTTCATCACGCAGGGGTATTTCGCCACCCATCTCAAGCGCATGCGTCGGCTCTATGCATGCCGCCAGGCAAATTTCGTCAAACTCTGCCAGGACCATCTCGCCGAGTGGATCAGCGTGTCGGAAAACGATTCCGGCATGCAGCTGCTGGCAAGTTTCAAGCGCCCCTACAAGGACAGCGACGTGGTCGCGGCCGCCCTCAGCCAAGGGCTCGACGTACAAGGCATTTCCATCAATTACCATATCAGCGAACCGGAGCACGGCCTGCTGCTTGGCTATGCGGCGATGGATGAACGACAGATCCTGCGTGCCGTACTGGCGCTGCGCGCCGCTTTTATCAAATTGGACAGGAGCTAGTTCCCACTGTCGAATTTCTGCAGATCAACCGGTGGCGCCTTGCGCAGTTCGACCCCGTCCAGCGACGCATTTTCCAGCGCCACCCGCGCGGCCGCACCGATATTGTGGATCATGTCGTCGATATCGGCGTCGCCATGCGCCGGGTTCATGGCGATCATCACCGTGCGGTTGAGAATGGCGAGCGAGCCCTTGCCGAGATCGTCAGCATAGTCCATCCGCAGGCCCTTGTTTTCCGGCAGTGCATAAGGATTGAGCGCCGGATGGTGGGCGCCTTCATGCATCAGAACCTGGTCCCACTGGGTAAAGTTGTGGCGGCCGGTCTTGCCCGCGATGACACTTGGAATGGTCTTCGAAAACACCTGAGCGGCCTGTTCGCTCGGGAGCAGATACATCACCTGCGCTGCGCAATCATCGTCCGGGCTGTTCATCGGCGACGGCGTCAGGCCGAGGTTGCCAAGATGCTTCGTACCGGCCAGCACCTTCTTCTTCTCGGCCCGCATCGCCTCGATGATGCCGTCGAGACGGTCGAGCTGGACATTGAGCATCGCCCCCATCAGTTCCGACGCCCGTGCGCCGATGCCGGCGAACGGCTTGATGCTGTCGCTGCGGCCCTGCCAGTAGAAATGGCAAGGATCGATAGCGCAGCGCGCCCGCTCGGCCACCTTCGGATCGCTGGTGGCGATGCCGCCGCCCTCGCCCGAAGTCATGTTCTTGAAGTAGTTGAAGGAGTAGGCGCCGGCATGGCCGATCGAGCCGAGCTTCCTGCCCTCATAGCCGCCGCCAATGCCCTGGCAGACGTCTTCCAGCACCAGGAGGCCACGCTTCTTGGCGATGTCCATGATGGCGTTCATGTTGCAGGCAGCACCCCACATATGGACGGGGATGACCGCCCTGGTGCGCGGCCCGATGGCATCGCGCAAAGCGATGGGATCGATGGTCAGGCTCTCGTCGATATCGACGATGACCGGAATGGCGCCGACCGACAGCACCGCGGTCGCGGTGGCCATATAGGTATGCGCCGGCACCAGCACCTCGTCGCCCGGACCGATGCCGAGCCCGATCAGGCCGGCGGCAAGCCCATAAGTGCCGCTGGCGGCCAGCGCGAAATGCTCGACGCCGAGATGCCTGGCATAACGGGCCTCGAAGCGGTCGCATTCACTGTTGTCGCCATAGCGAAACAGCGCGCCCGAGCGGATCACCCTGGCAATGGCTTCGATCTCTTCTTCGCCGGCGGTGTACATGGCAGGTCTCCGTCGCATGATTGTGCGAATAGATGTACGCGCGCCGGCGCAGGATGAAAGAACCACTCCGCGGCGATCTGACCAAACCACCATGGTGCGCTCCAGCACATTGGCTATCGGCCCGCGATCGCTCCAATTGAGCAAGCGGCAGGTCATCGAACACAGATTGCAATCCAAACCCGCGCGCCCGAGATGTCGGACGCGTGATCAACCACACGATCCCGGCTCTGCCCAGGACGCGGCGTTCGTCGTAGCATGATCCCGAGCGTGATGATCAGAGCATGTTCGAATGCTGATCATGGAAGCGTCCCCGCGATCCGCTCTTTACGTAGCGTTGTCTTGACTGGCGCGTCACACGGCAGGCCTCGTGCTCAGGCAATCGCGATGAAGACGTTCCCGCCCTCGATCTTTACCGGATAGGTCTTGAGATTGACGCAGACCGGCACGCCCTTGGCTTCGCCGGTCTTGTAGTTGAAGCGACCGTTGTGCTTAGGACATTCGATGATGTCATCCATGACGAGGCCATTCGCGAGATGAACTTGCTCGTGGGTGCACAAACCGTCGGTTGCGAAATAGTCATCATCGGGACTGCGATAGATGGCAAAGGTGCGTCCTTGGTGGTCGAAACGGATAACGTCTTCCGCATCGATTCCGTTGGCTTCGCACACTTCGACCCAGTCTTGGCTCATGGCCAGCTCCATTCGGTTTGTGTCGTCGGCTGCCCATTATTCGGCGGCAATGACGTGCTGAATCAGGAAGTCTTCGCGATAGGGCTTGGCCGTCGGCGGCAATTCGCGCTTGAGGAAGTAATCCTCGTAGCGCAACTGGCGCAGCAAGGCCGGGACCATCTCGCGATAGCCGTCCATGATCGATTTGTTGGGTGCAGGCAGGTCATGCTTGATGAGCGCATGCAGCCGCGGCAACGCGTGGTAAGGCACCATGGGGAACATGTGGTGCTCGACGTGGTAATTCATGTTCCAGTAGATGAAGCGGCTGATGGGATTCATATAGACCGTGCGGCTGTTGAGCCGGTGGTCAGTGACGTTATCCGCCAGCCCCCCGTGCTGAAGCAGGCCTGTCATCATCGCGTGCCAGGCGCCGTACAGGCGCGGAAGACCAATCAGCAGCAGCGGCAGGATGGAGTTGAGCCATATCGACAGCGCGACTGTGGCTGCATAGATGATCATCCATATCCGGGCGGCGCGCACGACCTTGCCCTGCTCGGACTCCGGAATGAACGTCTTCTCTTCGGCTGAGACGATGCCCGCCGCGTTGCGCAGCATGTCTTTGGTCGCATGCCAGGCGTCAACGACGCCGAAGACGTCGAGGACAAGCCGGATGAGGTCTGGCGGCCGCATGACGGCGATCTCTGGATCGCGGCCGACGACCACTGTGTCGGTGTGATGGCGCGCGTGGCTCCATCGCCATGTCACCGGATTGCGCATAATCATAAAGCAGGCAATCTGGTATACGACATCGTTCATCCACCTTGTCTTGAAGGCGGTGCCGTGACCACATTCGTGCCAGCGACTGTCGGAGGCCGAGCCGTAGAGCACGCCGTAGGCGAGAAAAAAAGGCACCGACCACCAACTGCCCCAAAAAGCGACACCAAGACTGCCAAAAAGCACCAGGCCGCCGAGCCAAATGGCCGTGTCCCGGATGGCGCTGCCATCCTCGCGTCGCATCAGCTCCTTGATTTTCTGGCGCTGAACATCGGTGTGATACCACTCGGCCGCAGCAAGCCCGCTCTCAACAGCAGCTCGGGAATCACGGCCAAGCAGGCTGTAATCTCTCCGCGTTGGAACCATCGTACGCCTCCGTCTGAGTGCTGACGGACGACGTTAAAGCATCGGTGGTCCCTTCGTCAGGGCCGATCTTCTGTTTTTGGAGCGGACCGCTTTTGCTCTTGATGGGCCGGCCGGCTCGGGGAGCTCGGCGTCACCGGCGACGCGGTGACGCCGACTTCGACAGTTGGCCTGACGCGCCTTTGTTGTCGAGGTTTACGAAAGCGGCACGCAGCGAAAGGATCGCCTCGCGCATCGTCTTCAAGTCGATGCCGGCGTAACCCAATATGGCGCCTTGCTGGGGCGGGCTACTGAAGAACTGCCGCGACAGGGGTGAGAAATCCACGCCCTGCTTTTGCGCCAGTTGCCACAATGCCTCATCGTCAAACCCCCGCGTAAAGCGCCCAACAAGTTGCATGCCCGCGTCGTTCTCCTCGACGGTGAGCCAGTCAGCGAGATGATGGCGGCACAAATCGACGAACACCTTCTGTCGCTCAGCATAGAGGCGGCGCATCCGGCGAAGATGCGTTGCGAAGTAGCCTTCGCTGATGAAATCCGCGAGTGCGGCTTGCAGCAGGAGGGAAGGACAATGGCCGGTGTTGCTGGCAACTCGCTTGAAACCGTCGACAAGCTGCGGCGGGACAACGATGAAGCCGATCCTGAGCGAGGGGAAGAGCGTCTTGGCAAACGTACCGAGGTAGATGACGCGACCAGATTTATCCAAGCCCTGCATCGCCGGGATCGGCCGTCCGCGGAAGCGATATTCGCTGTCGTAATCGTCCTCGACGATCCAGGCGTCGTGCCTTTCGGCTATCTGGAGAAGCCGCAGCCTGTCTTCCATGCGCATGACGCAGCCGAGCGGCCACTGGCAAGATGGCGTGACAAAGATCAGGCGTGGCGCTGGCCGGGCTTCCTCGTCCAGCGACCAGCCCTCAGACCCGACCGGTAGCGGCACCAGTCTTGCACCCGCGCTCTGCAGCGCGTTTTGCGCCCCAATGTAGCCGGGCTCCTCCAGCCAGCAGACATCGCCGTCATCGACGAGCATACGAGCAAGAATGTCGAGGGCAGCTTGCGCGCCGTTGACCACAAGCACCTGCTCGGGGTTGCACTCCACACCCCGTGAGCCCCGCAGATATTCGGCTATCGCGACCTGCAGACGCGGAAGGCCGGCGACCCAATGGTAGCCATAGAGGTCTTCATGGGAGTAACGGGCATGCCGTTTGAGCAGCCGCGCCCACGTCGAAAACGGAAACCCTTTGATTTCGGGATATCCGGGATGGAAGGCGATGTGATCAGGGATCGTCCGGTCTCGCGGTTGATTGGCCATTCTTGTACCGCGCAAGGAGAGGGACGGTGCGCCAGCACTGCCGACCAAGTTGCGCGCCGCGACGGCGTCCGCCGGCAGTGTCGCGACCCAAGTCCCTGATCCTGAACGTGATTCCAGGTACCCCTCTGCGAGAAGGGTGTCGTAGGTGGTGATCACGGTGTTGCGGCTGACGCCGAGATCCTCGGCCATCAACCGGGTGGGCGGGAGACGTGTGTCAGCCTTCAGATGGCCAGCCAGTATTTCTGCACGCAGCTTGTCGTAAAGCTGCCGGTGCATGGGCAGGTCCGCGTCTCGTTCGAGGACAAGCATATCCGAGGAGAAGGGGCTGCGTCGCTTGGCCAAATTGGTTCCGTCCGATTCGTGGAAAGCTGCTCTTTCAGTTAAGCCAGTATCCCTTCAATCTGCGGCGTGGGCAAGTAATGCCCCGGCACACCCCACAGTAGAGGGAAGCTGCGTCTTGCTCCGGCAAACGGCTTTGAATCTACCAATTCTAGACTCTAACCACTGGATTAACTATGGGCAGATTCCGTATTGGTTTGATTGGCGCTGGCCGAATGGGCCAGGTCCATCTTCGCGCTGCCGCTGAAAGCTCGCTCGTCGAGATTGCCGCTGTCGCCGATCCGGTTGCCGCCACTCGCCTCAGCTTGGCGGGCAGCGGGATCAAGACATATGAATCCGCCAGGGACATGATAGATGCCGGCGAGGTCGACGGCATTCTTATCGCGACCCCCAGCAAGACACATGTCCATACAGTCGCAGAAATTGCGGCACGGCGCTTGCCTATCCTTTGCGAAAAGCCCTGCGGCCTCACTGCACACGAAGCTCGAACGGCAGCCGAGGTGGCGGAGCATTTCAATGTGCATTTGCAGATAGGATATTGGCGACGGTTCGTTCCGGAGCTGAAGCGGCTTCGAGATGATATCCACGCTGGACGGCTGGGCGACCTCTACCTCGTAGCGTGCTTCCAATGGGATGAAGCACCCCCAGGAGCATCATTTCGAGCCACCGGGGGCGGAGCGTTCATCGACATGGGTGTTCATGAATTTGATCAGCTGCGTTGGCTAACCGGTCAGGAACCGACCAACTTCCGCGTCGCTGCCTCGAAGACCACTTTCGCAGGAAAAGTGGAAGTTGATCCCGACGCGGTGCAACTGCTGTGCAATTTGTCGGACGGTGGCACGGGCCTCGTTTCGCTCGGGCGTCGATTCCCGCCAGGGGATGCTTGCTGGACGCAGGTGTTCGGCACCTCGAGTTTCGCAGAATCCCGCTTCTTCTGGCCCCCTGATGGAGAACCAGTCTTCCTGAATGCCCTGCGCGCCCAGCTTGAGGATTTTGTTCAGGCTGCCCAAGGAGGCGCATCACAAGGGGCGAGCGCCAAAGATGCTGTCGCCGCCCTGGCGATCGCTGAAGCCGCAACCGAAGAGCTGTCGCGCGAACTTGCCAGACAAAAAGCGAACTGACGGTTTGGGCCGCAAATCTTGAAAGGAATTACCTCACGGTCGCGCGAGGTGATTTCCGGACTGTTCTGGCCGTCAGGGCGCAACCCGTGCCAACTGATCCCATGCCGATCTGCGAGTGTGCTGGCGGGGCCATATTGCCGGCCCTTATGCCGGTTCTTGGCCAAGAACGCGACTGGTCAAGGGACTATGATGTAGACCACGTGAGCCTACCGCTGCTTGCACACGCCGACGCAATTCTGTTTTTGGCGCGGTGCGGACAAGTCCTCAGACGGGCGCCCATTTGCCGCTTTCAGCCGAACGCTGGATCGCCATGAGCACCTTCGTAGCGCCCAGTGACCATTCGAGCTCGATTGACAAGGGTGCTCCGGAGCGTATGGCCGCACTAAACCGTTCCGCCTGGAGACGATACTGATCGGCCGGCCCAACAAGCCTCGTCTCGGCTGCGGCCAGATTGCTGCCGTCGTTCAAAACGATCTTGCAATACTCATCAGGGGCGGGATTGAAAGGATCGCCGATGCTGATCGACTTCAGGCTGCCAAAGATCTGGACACTGTGGCGGATTGCCAGCTGTGTGGAAACCGTAAAGGTCGCCTGATGCCCTCCCGGGAATACGAGGACGGCGCTCGTCAGCCTGTCGATGCCGAAAACCGGATCGAAGTCGATGACGGCAAACGCGCGCTCTGGCTCGCTATCGAAGAGCATCCTGGCGACCGCGATAGGGTAAACGCCAAGGTCGTATAAAGCCCCGCCTCCATATGCGGCGTTGTTCACAATGCTTTTGGGATCGAGATTGATTTCGGTGAACACCGCCTGCACGGCGCGCACTTCCCCGATTTCGCCTGAAGCGACGAGGCGCAGAATTTCATCCCACTGGGGATGCGCGCGGATCATCACAGCCTCCTGGATTCGCTTGCCGGTTCGGTCCCGGCAATCGATAAGGCGCCTGAGTTCGTCGACGTCCAAAGCCAGCGGCTTCTCGCACAAGACGTGCTTGCCCGCCTCAGCGGCCCGGATCGCCCAATGCACATGGAGGTGGTTGGGCAGGGGAATATAGACGGCTTCGATTTCCGGGTCTGCCAGGATGCCGTCATACGATCCGTAGCTGCGTCCTATTCCAAAACGGGTTGCTATGTCCCGCGCCCTGTCCGCATCGCGCGAGGCGACCGCTACAATCTCCAGCCCTCCAGCAGACGACATCGACGGGATGACTTTGTCCACGGCGATGGCGGCCGTACCCAGTATTCCCCAGCGCACCGGATCCATGTGGTTTCCTCCCGCTTGAGCAGCTTCCGTGCCGCCAGACGCGGCCTCGGATCCAATATGATTTGGCGATTTCCGATGCGTCCCGGTATCGCCGGTTGGTAGGGCATCCGGTGTCTGCGCGGGCCGAGCAACTGACATCAGAAGAAACAGGTTGGCCGCCTGCGTGTGTTCGGCGCACGCAACTGCCTTCTCACCGGCCTTCCCCTCTCCCGGTAGGGGCGACACGCTCCTTAACGTGTCGCCCCCCGCCCCGCCGCCTTGGGAGGATGAAGCCGCTGCGGGTGAACCCTTTGCCCGATGCCGGGTAGTCAATCCTTGTTTGTAGACGCCAACAGCAACCCGCCTGCAGCAGCCATGCGCGCGAGATTTTCATGACCCATCTTGGCATATGTCAGTGGGTGCGCCTTCTTAGGATCCTGTTCGGCCTCTACAACCAGCCAGCCGCTGTAGCCGGCATCGGCCAGGGATTTCAGGATGGAGGGGAAATCGACGCCGCCATCGCCGGGAACTGTGAAGATTCCCTCCAGAACGGCGTCCATGAAACTGAGATCCCGCTCTCGGGCCTGGCGAAGGACGCCGATACGCACGTCCTTGCAGTGCACGTGCACAATGCGTTCGGCATGACGGGCGCAGAGTGCCACGGGATCTCCGCCACTGAACGCACTGTGACCACTGTCGAACAGGAGGCCGACGGGTGCTCCGGTGACCGACATGAGTCGGTCGACTTCCTCATCCGTCTCGACGACCGTGCCCATATGGTGATGGTAGGCCAATCCGACGCCGAATTGCGCCATGCGTTCTGCAAGTTCGGTAAGCTTGCGGCCATATCCTTTCCATTCCTCATCGCGAAGTCGCGGCCGTTTCGAGATTGGCTGCCAAATGCCGTCGTGGCGCCCCATCGAGGTGTCAGCATAGACGGCGTGTTTGGCGCCAAGATCCTTGAGTAGCGTCAGGTGCGCCAGAATAGCTTCAAACTCTGTCTCGACATCGCGTTCGTAGAGGCGGCCATCCCACCAGCCGGCGGCGAGTTCGAGTTGATGAGCTGCGAGCACCGCTTTCAGTGCTGCACTCTCGCGCGGGTATTTCCCGCCCAGTTCGGTGCCGGCATACCCGGCCTGGCGGATCTCGGAAAGGCACTGCTCAAGCGGCGTGTCACCGCCGAGCTCGGGCACGTCGTCATTGGTCCAGGTAATCGGGTTGATGGCAATTTTAACAGACACTAAAAGTTTCCTTTTCGAATTTGCGGTCTTCTCCGCACCTTGATCCCGGTGCGGTGCTCCGGAGAAGCACTACAGCTCGATATCGGCGGCTTCGAACGTCAGGCTGCTCCGTTAGACTGGAGCGCGGATGCGTTCACGACGACGCATGTCTAGACGAGGATTGGCTCTTTCGTGAGAACCAATTCTGACTTACTTTTAAGGACCGCTTGTCGGCAGTATGCGATCGCTGCTTCGTGAACGAGAGGCGCCATGCGCGCTCAGGCATCGCCGCAAACCATGGTCCTTGGCCGGCAGGAAAACCTGGGCATGATCGTAGGGTCATCTTCGGCGCCGCCACTCTTCTTCTGTGCGGGGCAAAAAAGTAACCCACGATAAGATGCGTCTGTCGCGGCGGCTCAATAAGACAGTGATCTGCTTCGTCGCCTTGGGGCGACCGCAAACCGATTGAGAGCTAGGCACTTGCCACGGTTTTGGCGGGCACCCGCTTCGCGTGGGGTCGCGAATGACGTTGCAACAAAATTCACGCTCGACCGACACTCATTCGACATCGCGCCAGGTCCCAGCCTTAGCCGAGCGGTAGATCGCTTCGACGGTGCGCTGCACCTCCAGCCCCTCCCGGAAGCCCGCATGACCAACTTTTTCGCCAGAGACCGCTCGCAGGAAATCGCACACTTCAATGGTCTTGAGATCATTGAAGCCGATCTGGTGGCCGGGCGCGACGCAAAACGCACCGTACGGCTCGTGCGCGGGTCCGGCGAATATCTTCCGGAAGCCGCTGCGGCCTTGCACGTCTGACGTGAGATACAGATCGAGCTCATTGAAGCGCTCCTGACTGAAGGCTATTCCACCCCTTGAGCCCGAGATAGCGAAGTCGTGCTGCATCTTGCGGCCGGTCTCGATCCAATTGGCCTGGATGCAGCCGGTAGCTCCGTTCTCGAAACGGACAAAAGCGCGGCCAATGTCTTCCACCTCGACCTTGCGCTGTGTCTTCGATCCTGGCGCTACGGGGCGCTCTGTTATGACGGTTCTGAGATCACCCAGCACCTGGGCGATCGGACCAACCAAATAGCGCGCTGTCGCCACGACATGGCTGCCGAGATCTGCCAGCGCGCCGCCACCGCCAGCCGGGTCGAGCCGCCACGTCCACGGCGCCTGCGCATCCGCCATGTAGTCTTCCGCGTGGATGCCGTTGAAGGATCGCACCTCGCCGATTTCGCCACTCTCGATTATCTCCTTGGCGAGCTTCAGCATTGGATTCTTCAAGTAATTGAAGCCAACGGCCGTGACGACGCCAGCCGCCTCCGCGGCGAGCGTCATTTCCAGTGCCTCCGAAGCGCTCGGAGCAAGCGGCTTTTCGCAATAGACGTGCTTGCCTGCCGCGATCGCGGCCAATGCCATTTCCTTGTGAAGAATGTTGGGCGCGGTGATGTCCACGATATGGACATCGCCCATTGTCATAAGTTCCCTCCAGTTTCCGGTGTAGCCGAGAAAACCGAGGGCGGCCGCCGCATCCCTGGCGCGGTCGCCGTCGACGTCGGCCAGCACCACCCGATCGACCTTGATGGGAAGATCGAAGACGTGATTTACAGCGGTAAAACCGAACGCATGGGTCCTGCCCATGAAGCCTGAACCAATCAGGCCCAATCCCAGTCGCATTGCAGTGTCCTTTGTCTTTGTCGCGGCGGCCGGCCGTGTGTTCTCGGGGAGCGGGCGTGGTCAGATCACGATCGTGCAGTCGCGCCATACACTGCCCGCCTCATGGCTGTCGGCGCAGGCATCGACGAACTTGACCCCGCGCGCGCCGTCGGCGACGCTTGGGTAGTTCAGCAGGCCCGCAGGTACGGACTTTCCGTTGCGGCGGGCTTCGATGGCGATGGCAAACTCGGTGTATAGGTTGGCCCAGGCATCCGAAAGCGCCTCGGGATGACCACGTGGCATGGTGATGAGACGCTCGGCTTGCGTCACCATCCCCGCGCCGTGTCCGCGTACGAACACGGTCTCTGGCTGGTTCAGTCTGTTGAAACGGAGAAATTCCGGCTTCTCCTGATCCCATTCAAGTCCTGCTTTGTCGCCATAGACCCTGATCCTGAGCCCGCAATAATTGCCTGGAGCAGCCTGCGTGACCCAGAGCGTTCCGGGCACGCCTCCCTCATAGCGAGTTTGCACGAAGGCGGTATCTTCCATCGCCTTGGGCGCACCGCACACATGAAACTCGGCCCGGCACTGGACCATCTCCAAGCCTGTAACGAAGTGGGCGAGATGGAAAGCATGCGTGCCTATGTCATTGGTCGCCGAGGCACGACCCATGCGCTGGGGGTCCCGGCGCCATCGGGCTCCCTTGAAGTTCGGATCATCCGGTTCGGTTGCCCAATCCTGCATGTACTCGACATGGATTTGCCGCACACGGCCGAGTTCGCCCGCCAACACAAGCTCGCGCGCCTGTCTGACCATGGCGTGCGAGGTGTAGGGATAGGTGACGCCAACGACAAGGCCTGTGTCCTTCTGCAGCCTGACAAGTTCCAGCGCGTCCTCGACCGTCGTGGTGAGCGGCTTGTCGCAGATCACGTCGATGCCCTTCTTCAAAAAGGCCTCGGCGATGTTCTTGTGGGTCCAGTTGGGCGTCGAGATGACCACCGCCTCGATGCCGTCCGCAAGGGTCGCCTCGCGCTGTGCCATCTCGTTATAGTCAGTGTATACGCGCTCGAGCAGCCAGTCGCGGCCGGAGGCCAGGGCTATTTCCGGGTCGGACGAAAGGGCGCCGGCCACCGCTTGCCATCGATTGGAGAGCCGCGCGCCCATCGCGTGAACCTGGCCGATCAGGGCGCCGCGCCCGCCGCCGACGAAGCCCAGCCTGAGCCGGCGTGTGATCGGTGGAAATCGCGTTTCATCGGATGCGACAAGACTCATTTATCGGTTTCCTCCTGATGGGGCGAGCCACGTCACAAGGACGCTGGCCCTGTTGCTTGTCAGCCCGGCGACCTACGGGCCCGGGTTTGAACCTCAAATCTGGCGACCGCTGATCCTCGTCACGCCGCGGCACCATCCGGCGACGCGTTTAGCGGCGCGAATTGGGCGACAGGACGAGCGCTCGGCGGCAGGGTACGAAGGACAAAGTAGGTTGGGTCTCGTCGCTGTCGCCACAACGCGGGAGCAATCTCTTTCCATGCCGCCCACAGGTTTGGATAAGGAGCGGGACAGTCGTCTTTCATCATTTCGTGCAGCTTCGGAAGAGCGTGGTAGGGCACCATCGGGAACATGTGATGTTCCAGGTGGAAGTTCATGTTCCAATAAATGAACCGGAACAGCGGATTGAGACGAACCGTGCGTGTATTCAGCCGATGGTCGATCACGTCTTCCGCCAGCCCGGCATGCTGGGTGTATCCGAAAACAACAACGTCGAGCCAAGCACCGAAGAAAGTTGGCAGGCCGACCAACATCAGCGGGAGCCAGCTTTTGATCGCAACCGCCCACACGACCATGGCCGCGAGCAGGAGCGCCTGCAGCCTGGCCTCAAGAAATATCTTCCAGCGCTCTGTCTCAGGCACGAAGTCCTTTTCCTCTGCGGTCATTACGCCGAAGAAATGCCGCGCCAGCTTGCGGAGCTCGGAAAATCCGGTCTTGAGGTAAAGCAGATCGAGGAATGCGCCTGTCAGATTTGGCGGCCTTGTCAGGGCGATTTCCGGGTCGCGTCCGACCACGATGGTGTCTGTATGGTGGCGGCTATGGCTCCAGCGCCACAGTGTGCCGTTGCGCAGGATCATGAACGAAGCCAGATGGTAGACCGCGACGTTTAGCCAACGCGTTTTGAATGCGGTCCCGTGCCCGCATTCGTGCCAGCGGGAGTCTCCGCACGATCCATAGAATATGCTGTAGGTCAAAAGCGCGGGTATCGCCCACAGCGAGCCCCATGTCATGTAAAGCGCTGTTCCGCTCGCACCCAGAATTGCAAACCAGATCAGTGTGTCGCGAACCGCAGGTCCGTCGGCGCGTTTCATCAGCTCCTTCATGTCCTTGCGAGGAATTGGCGAGGCGTACCACTGCGCACCAGCCAACCCGCCGGCTACAGCGGCCGCGGAGTTGATGCCCTTCAGTCCATAGTCCTTCAGTGTCTTGCCCATGTCGCATACTCCCAGGGCGTGATCCCAAGACGCTCCGCGCATTTCTGCCGGCTGCTGCCACGATCATCCGAGCCGTTTACCCCTTGCCAAAATCCATCTTGGCGAAACCATTGAATTGCGGCACGCTGGTTGTGCCCGCGCCGTATGACGCCGCGACGGCGTGCTCATGTGCGGATCACATGATCCGTCAGTTCTTCAATGGTTGTGTCCTTCTTGGCGGCTTCGAAGACCTTGGTCCCGTGGCTCATCACAACGAAACGATCGCAGACCATATAGGCGTGGTAGAGGTTGTGAGTGACCAGGACGCTGGACGTGCCGTCGCGTTTCAGCTCGCGTACATAGGCTAGAAGATGCTCGGTCTCGCGGACCGACAGCGCAGAGGTCGGCTCGTCGAGCAAAAGGATGTTGCGTTTGAAGTGGACAGCGCGCGCAATCGCAACCGCCTGCTTCTGGCCGCCCGACAGGAAGCCGACCTCTTTGTCGGGGTCATCGATGCCAGAGATCTGCACCGCACTGCCAAGGATATCGATCGCTTTGTCGCGCATTGCCCTGTGATCCATGAAGCCGAAGCGCCTGGTCAATTCACGCCCCATGAAAATGTTGCGGCTTATGGACATGGAGTCGACCAGGGCAATGTCCTGGTAGATGGTTTCGATACCGGCGGCCTCCGAGGCCGCGCGGTTGCGTATTTCCGTCTTCTTGCCGCCGACGTAGATCTCACCCGAGGTCGGAGGATTGATGCCGGAAATCATCTTGACCAGGGTCGATTTGCCAGCGCCATTGTCGCCCAGAAGTCCCACGACCTCGTTGCTGCCGATATGGAAATTCATGTTGTCGAGGGCGAGGAACGAACCGTATTTCTTGACGATGTTGCGCGCTTCATAGAGCGGTGTGCCGGTGTCGGCGTCTGCCTTGCTCAGCATACTCATCTTCCTTCCTCAGCCTCGCACCCGACGGACCGCGGTGTTCATGACCACCGCCAGCACAATCAGGGCACCCACGAACATGTCGAAATAGAAGGCTGGCGCCCGCAGCAGCAGCAAAACATCCTGAATGGTGAAAACCAAAGCGGTTCCCAGCACAATGCCCAGGATGGAACCGCGGCCGCCGGTCAGGGCGAAGCCGCCGATCACGCAAGCCGCGATTGTCTGCAATTCCATGCCCAAGCCGCCGCCTGGCTGAATGGAGCCGACGCGAGACGCCGCCACGATACCAGAGAAGGCGGCCATGAACCCAGCCAACGCGAACGCGACGGTCTTGGTACGCACCGGATTGATGCCGATGGCGACGGCGGCGTTGCGGTTGCCGCCGACGGCGAAGAAGTGATTGCCCAGCCGATGATGATGCAGGAGAAAGTAAAAGATCACGGCGAAGACGAGAAACCAGATCATCGAGGCATGGACGACGCCGACTTCTCCACCAAACAGGGTGGCGAAGGGTTCGGTCGGCTTGAAGCGCAGCGCCGATGAGCCATGAACAAACAGCGTCGTGCCCTTCCAAAACAGCATGCCGCCCAGCGTGGTGATGAACGAAGGTATGTTGAACTTCAAGGTGATGAAGGCGTGCACGATGCCGATCAGCACGCCCAGAGCCAAAGCGAACGCCATGCCCATGAAGGGCGCAAGCGCGCTGCTGGGATCGGCGGCGATGTCGCCCATGAAATGGTTCGAGACCTCGGCGCAAATGATCGACAGCAGCGAATATTGCGCGCCCACCGAAAGGTCGTACTCACCCGCGATCATCAGGATGCCGACGCCCAGCGCCATGATGCCGGGCACGGCGATCGACTTCAGCGTGACAGAGATGTTGGCCGGCACCAGGTAGCGAAAGGTGTCCGGGAATATCAGGGCGGCGATGATGCACACGATCTGCACCAGGATGAACATGACCGCAATGCCGCCTTCGGGGCGATCGCGTATCCAGTCGCCGAGCTTGACGGTCAGCGGGCGGTTGGCCCGCGCCGCGATGGCCTTTCGAATATGGTCGGACTGGCTCAGTGTCATCTTGCCCTCACCTTGGACGGGATTTTGGCGCCGGCGGCCGCAAGGGCCGCCGGACGTCGTCGTGTAGCGTCAACCTTGGTCTAGCGGACGGGACCGGCCCATTTCTCGGCAAGCTTGTAGTTGGTCTTGTCGATGAGGCCCTTGCCGCCCGTATCCATCTCGGATGGGTAGAGGCCGTATTTGAGATAAAGCGCGAGCTGGGTCACGGCATAGTAGCCCTGGCTGTAGGGCTGCTGATCAACCGCGGCGGTAAGTTCGCCGTTGGCGATGTTATCGAGAATCTCCTTGGAGACGTCGAAGCCCGCGGACGGGATCTTGAGGCCGGCGTCCTTTATTGACTGAACGGCTTGGCTGGTAGGTGTTTGACCAAGGCCGATCACGGCGGCGGTCTTGGGATGCCCCAGCAGATACTGGGTCATGAGGTTGAGCGCCTGGGCGTGGTCGTTGCCGGTACCGAGGATCTCGGAGGTCGCACCGATCTCTTCCAGGGCCTTTTGCACGCCGGCATGGCGCTGCACGGCGTAGGTCGCCTGGGGTGCCTCGACGGGCGTGAACACGACGTCGCCCTTCTTCAGATGGTGCTCCTCGATCATGCGCTTGCCGAGCACATAACCGGCATCGGCGAAGTTCTGGCCCATGAAGGCCAGCCGGCAGGTTGAGCCCGCCGCGCCGTGACGGGAGTCATCGATGTTGAAGGTGACGACCGGGATGTTCTGCTTCACGGCGTTGCACAGGACGTCGATATAGGCGTTGTCATCGGAGATGTTGACGGCGATGGCCGTGACCTTGTTGGCAATGCCGGTCTCAAGGATGCCAAGCTGGTGCTGCTGGTCTTCTTCGCCGAACTGGACGTCGATGTTGACGCCCTGCTGGGCGGCAGCATCCTTGGCGCCGCTGATCACCGCCTCGAAAAATGGGTTCGAGGACTGCGACCAAGGCACGAACAGGATGTTGATCTTGGACCATTCGTCCTTGTGGTCGGCATCGGCCGCACGGGCCGCTGGCGCCAGGCCAAGCAGGATCGACAGCGCGATGGTCGCGCCAATTGCTTTCGTGATGCGCATTCAAGTTCCTCCCAGAGACGCCCCGAATCCCGCGCGTTGTGGCGGACCTCCGTCGAGGCATTTGTCGGCTTAGAGCCAGCTGCGAGAAAATCACAAACGGCATCTTCTTGCAACAGAAATTTCTAATCTAAAAGGCTTGCAACATGCATTGAAAGGCTTTGCGCTGTCGGCGACATGCGCCTGTTTTCAGGGATCAAAAAAACTCACCGGCCGCGTCCTATCCTGTGAGGGATGCGTCGGGCGAAATCTCCTCGCGCGCGCCGCTGGCAAGCGAACGAAGGGCTGCTTGCGCGATCTGGGTCGCGACATACCCATCGAGCGCGCCTGCGCCGCTTTGCGTCTTGCCGCCAATGCCGCCTATCCAAGCTTGCAGTTGGAGCCGATAGGCATCGCTGAAGCGACCACGCCAGTCACCGGGGAAAGTGCGCGCCTCCCCACCTTCGTTGCGCACGAGGTTCGGCGCGGGCCGGCCAAGCTCGATCGTGCCGTTCTCGCAGACCAGTTCAGCGCGGATGTCGTAGCCGTAGGCTGCGTTCATGAAGATCTCGATGTCGACCAGAACGCCATTCTGCATCTCGAGAAGCAGCAGGATAGGATCGCGCAGCGCTCCGTTGGCCTTGCTGGCCGACCGCAGCGCAGTGACCGCCACAGCTTCGAAACCCAACAGCCACCGCACGACATCGAATTCGTGCACCGCCGCATTTGCAATCGACATCTCCGGCGTAAAGAAGCCTGGCGCCACGGCGTTGCGATGGGCGCAATGCATGAGCAGCGGCCGTCCCAGCCGGCCTGAGGACAGCGTTGCGTGCATGGCGGCATAGGCCGGGTCGAACCGGCGCATGAACCCGACCTGGATCATGCGCCGGCCTGTACGCTGCTCGGCTTCGATCAATTCGCGGCATTCGGCCACCGTGGGCGCGAGCGGCTTCTCGCACAGCACGGGTTTGCCAGCTCGCAGGCAAGCCAGCACCATCGCGGCATGCGTATGATCGGGGGAAGCGACGATCACGGCCTCGACCACCGGATCTTCGATAAGGGCAAAGCCGTCAGTGTGATGACGGCGCGCTTCGTTTGCACGCGCGACCTCGCAAGCTCGCGCCTCGTCGGGATCTGAAACGGCAACGAGTTTGGCGCCGCCGACCTGAGTGGCGAGAGTGCGGGCATGGTCCGCGCCCATGACGCCCGCACCGATGATGCCGATACCGAGACTCATTTGGCCCCCCGTAAACCACCAGCCTTGCGTGCGGTCATCCCATTCGCTCCGAAGCATACGAACCCGGCGACGGCGGAAAGACGACCGTCTTGTTGCCATTGAGAAACACGCGTCCGTGGATGTGGGCATGGATCGCGCGGGCGAGGACTTGAGCCTCGACGTCGCGGCCGAGGCTGACATAGTCCTCGTTGGATTGAGCATGGGTCACGCGCACCGTATCCTGCTCGATGATCGGCCCTTCGTCCAACTCGGCGGTGACGTAATGCGATGTGGCGCCGATCAGTTTCACGCCCCGCTCGTAGGCCTGTTTGTAAGGGTTGGCGCCCTTGAACGAAGGCAGGAACGAGTGGTGGATGTTGATGATCCGGCCCGACATGGTCCGGCACATGTCGTCTGACAGGACCTGCATATAGCGGGCCAGCACGACCAGCTCGGCGCCCGTTTCCTCCACAATGCGCATCTGCTGCGCTTCGGCCTGGAGCTTGTTTTCTCTCCTCATCGCGATGCAATGGAAGGGAATATCGTGATTCACAACGACCTTTTGGTACTCCATATGGTTGGAAATCACCGCCACGATGTCGATGGGAAGAGCACCGATACGCCAGCGATAAAGAAGGTCGTTAAGGCAGTGACCGAAGCGCGAGACCATGATGATGACCTTGCGTTTGACGGCCTCGTCGAAGAATTGTGCCTCCATGCCAAAAGGTGAAGCAATCGCTTCGAACCCTGTCTTGAGTTCTTCGAGGCCTTGACCGCCTTCGGAGCGAAAGCTGACCCGCATGAAGAAATTTCCGGTATCGACATCATCGAACTGGGCACTGTCGGTAATGTTGCAGGTCTGATCTGCCAGGAACGTTGAAATGGCGGCAACGATCCCCCTGGTTGAGCGGCATTTCACACGAAGGGCAAAGTTGGACATGATTCTTCCTTGGCACTTAATATCGGGAGGCCGTGTCGAAGGTGGCGACGTGGTTGGGGTGGACATTGATCACAATGCGCTGACCTGCTTCGGCAGCTGGCACCCACCTTGCCGGCGGCCGCAGTTAGGCGAGGTCGCGATGTAGACCGCATTGAGAAGCGCAGTCATTGGGCGACAAGCAAGTGAGCCTGGATGGCGGTCGTATGAAACCTGCAGACCCCGCAGCTCAAAGTTTGACCTGCTCCATGAACTGGACATATTCGCTCTCCTGCATCGCGACATTGTGGTGCGGGGTCGGGTAAGCACCGGCGTCGACGTCTGTGACGAATTCCTTGAAAGCCGCGATCCGCTCTTGTTGAAGCCGAGCATATTCCGCGGCAAAGTTGCGGTAGGTTTTCGCATGGCGCGGCTTGTAGCCTTCGGTATGACCCAAAACATCTTCGGCGAACAGATACTGGGCGTCAGCGCCCGGTCCGGCTCCCATGCCGAGCATGATCATCGACGTATTTCTTGAAATGAATTCGCCAAGCCGATCTGGCACGACCTCAAGCTCAGCCCCGAAGCAGCCAACCGTTTCAAGTTGCTTTACCTGCCGCCAGATCATCAAGGCTTCCGACGCCGTCTTGCCGACGGCACGAAAGCCCGTCCAGGTGATATGGGTCGGGACAAGGCCGACATGGGCAACGATGGGCACCCGGTTGTCGCAAAGCACCTTTTGAATGTCATAGGAAGCCGCACAATAAAAGCAGTCCCCTCCCATCGCGGCAAAGTGAAAGGCCGCGCGAAGATAATCCTCTGCAGTGGCGAGCCTGCTGCCCTCGAGCGTTCCGGACGAACCAAATGGCAGTCCGACCTGCACGAAGCAACGCCCAGCGGCCTCGCGCATTGCGGGAGAAAAGAAGCGACCCTCGATCGACAGCATATGAACCCCGGCCGCGTCGGCAGCTGCAGCCTCATCCAGCGTCGTGACGTAAAGCATTGAGATCTTGTGCCCTCGCGCCTTCATGGCGCGAATGTCAGCGACAGTTGGGCGGGTATTTTTATGAACCAAGGATGCACCCCGTGGATGGCTGGAGAGATTTTCCTGCAAGGGACTTATGTATCGTGCTGCGTGAAATTTTAGCGTGTCCGGCATTTACCGAAATGAGTTGGTTGTAGCGTCCTTGACTGAGGACCAACCGGACTGCCTGGCAGCGAGCTGCTTAACCGCGCTGGCGTGGTCACCCTTGTCGAGCCGCTCACCTGCCGTTCAGCCGGGCATCGTTGACCACAAGCGTTGGATCGATCTTGCCGGCGAAGAAATCGAGCACATTTTGGACGGACGAGACGGCCATTCGTTCCCCACACTCGGCAGTCAGGCCGGCAATGTGCGGGGTCAGTATCACCTGGTCCAGACCAAACAGCGGGTGATCGAGCGGCGGCGGTTCGTCATCGAACACATCCAGACCGGCCGCGCCGATGCGGCCGTCGCGCAAGGCCGCCCCCAGCGCCACTTCATCCACCACGCCGCCACGCGCCGTGTTGATCAGGATCGCACTGCGTTTCATCACCGCGATCTCGCCAGCGCCGATGACCGGCTCGTCGGCTTTGGGCACGTTGACCGAAACGGCGTCCGCCCATGCCAGTCCCTGAGCCAGGTTGCTTTGCGAAATGATAGACCCGTCTGGCCAGCCCTGTTTGGAGAGCAACGGGTCGTGCGCCCGCACCTCCATGCCAAAGGCCGCGGCCATACGCGCCAGATGCCGGCCGATGCGGCCATAGCCGATGATCAGCAGCCGCTTGCCGAAGAGTTCCTGGGCCTCAAGGCTGTTGCGCCAGCCCCAGTTGCCGTCGCGCACGGCCTTGTCGGCACGGACAAGCCGCTTGCTTGCCGCCAGCAAAAGCATCATCGCGTGCTCGGCCACCGACACCGAATTGACGTCACCGACGATCGCCAACGCGATGCCGCGGCTGTTGAGCGATGGCAGGTCGACGGCGTCGTAGCCGACGCCATGGCGTGAGACGATCCTGAGTTTGCTGGCGCGGGCGACTGTCGCGCCAGACAATGGCTGCGTGCGAAGGACAAGCCCCTCGGCCTGGTCGATCAGGGGCGCATAGCTCGGCTCCGACACGTCCTCAACGTAGTCGTAGGTGACGCCTGGCGTGGCATCGAGAAGGGCAATGCCACTTGGATGGAGTCGGCCTGCGATCAGGACGTGTGGCATCAGTAAGATTCCTTGCCGGGCGCGGTCGCAGCCACGTTGTGGCCGGTCAGATCGCGGAAGCGTGACACACTGTGCAAGGCCGCGGCGGCAAGCAGACGGGAATCCCCCGACACGGTTGTCATGTCGTAGCCCCATCCGACGGCCCGCGCCGCATAATCGGGCGTGCCGCAATGGAGTGCCGAGCGCTTGCCGAACTTCTTGCAGGTCGCAACAATGGTCTGCAAAGCCTCGATCATCTCCGGCTCCTCGCGGTCGAAGGCGGGGGCGAGCCGCCCCTGGTGCAGACTGAATGTCAGGTCCGCGGGGCCGACATAGACCCCGTCGAGCCCAGGCGTTGCAACAATCGCCTCGAGATTGCGCATCGCCTCGGCGGTCTCGACCATGGCAAAGGCCAGGATTTCATCATTGGCCTCCGCGGCGTAGTTCGCACCAGCCGAAAAGTTGGCGCGGGTCGGCCCGAAACTGCGCTGACCGGCCGGCGGATAGCGCAGGTAGCTGACGAATTGCGCTGCCTGTTGCGCTGTATTGACCATCGGGCAGATCACGCCATAGGCCCCGGCATCCAGCACCTTCATGACGATGCCGGGCTCCAGCCAGGGTACGCGTGCCATCGGCACGACACCCGAGGCGCGCATAGCCTGGAACATGGGCAGAAGCATCGAATAGTCGAGCGCGCCGTGCTGGAGGTCGATGCTGAGGCTGTCATAGCCCTGCGCGGCCATGATCTCGGCGGTGAAGGGGTTGCCGATGGACAGCCAGCCGTTGACGGTAGGCTGGCCAGCAGCCCAGATTTGCTTGAGCTTGTTCTTGATCAATCCAGCCTCCGTTAGAATACGATTTGGGCGAGCTTGGTATCGAGGTAGTCGCCGATACCTTCCAGGCCGCCTTCGCGGCCCATGCCGGAATAATTCGTGCCGCCGAAGGGCGCTTCGGATGCCGCCAGCGCAAAGCTGTTGATGCCGACCATGCCCGATTTGAGTTCGGCGACCGCGCGACGGGCGCGCTTGGGGCTGCGCGTGAAAGCGTAAGCGGACAGTCCCATGTCGGAAGCGTTGGCGCGCTCAAGCACCTCGTCATCCGAGGAGAACCGGGTGATGGCGGCGATCGGCCCGAAATTCTCTTGTGAGAACACCCGCATCTCGTCGCTGACATCGACCAGCACCGTGGGCTCATGGAAATAACCGTCGTTGAAGGCGCTCGCACGCCGCCCGCCAGCAACGATCCTGGCGCCCGCATTCTCGGCCTCGGCGATGATGCTCTCGATACCGGCCAGGCGGTTGGCATTTATGAGCGGACCCATCTGGACGGAAGGGTCCAGTCCATTGCCCAGCTTGAGCGCCTTGGTGCGCTGCACGAAGCCATCGACGAAAGCGTCGTGGATGCTCTCGTGCACGAAGAACCGGTCGGGCGTGACGCAGACCTGGCCCGCATTTGCGTATTTGGTGGGCACCGAAACATTGAGTGCGGTCTCCAGGTCGGCATCGTCGAACACGATCAGCGGCGCGTTGCCGCCAAGCTCCATCGACACTTTCTTCACCGTGTCGGCGGCATCGCGGATCATTTGCTGGCCGACACGGGTTGACCCGGTCAGCGACACCTTGCGGACCTGTGGCGACGCCATGATCGGCGTGTAGGTCGTGCCGGTTGGGCCAACCACTAGACTGACCGTACCGGCGGGCAGGTTGCCAGCGCGAATGCAGTCGACAATAACCATGGCGGTGCCGGGCGTCTGGCTTGATGGGCGCACGATGATCGAGCAGCCGGCAGCAAGCGCCGGCGCCACCTTGCGGGCAACAAGGGCGGCGGGAAAGTTCCATGCCGTGAAGGCCGCGGCGATCCCTATTGGCTCGTGCAGGATCTCGAAACGACCCCCGGGAACGCGGCTTTCGACAACGCGCCCATAAATGCGCCGAGCCTCTTCGGCGTACCAGCGGAACTGGTCGACAGCGAGGCTCCATTCGCGCTCCGATTGCGCGATCGGCTTGCCGGTCTCGGTCGAGATCATGCGCGCGCCTTCCGCCTTGCGGCGGCTCATTTCGTCGGCGACGGCGTGCAGGGCCTCAGCCCGCTCGAAGCCAGTGCGGCGTCTCCAGGCCAATAGACCGCGAGCGGCACTTTCAAGCGCCTCCTCGGTATCGGCGCGCGTCGCGACCGGAGCGTCGCCAACCGGCTCTTCGGTCACCGGGCTCACCACCGAAGTGGTTCCCCTGCCCTCGGCGGCGCGCCACTGGCCGTTGATGAACAATCCAAAGTCTTGGTACATGGATTACCCGATCTCGCTTGCATTGGCGGAGAGCACCCCTCCGTCTACCCTCATCGCCTCCACCAGGATCAGCAGCGGCGATCGTCATCGGCAAAACCAAAGACAGCAAAAACTGCTATCTCCCTCAGCCCCGCAATAACCATTGCAGAACGGTTGATTTGTCAATATTCATTCTGTAGAAATGAAAAAGTCATACGAGGGAGGAGTGAGATGATGGCAACAGTCCGTCTGACCGTGGCACAGGCGCTGGTGCGCTACCTGTGCAACCAGTTCGTCGTCATTGACGGCGAGCAGCTGCCGCTCTTTCCGGGCGTATTCGCCATTTTCGGACATGGCAACGTCACCTGCCTTTCCGAGGCGCTCGAAGCGGTGAAGGATGTACTTCCGACCTGGCGGGGGCAAAACGAGCAATCGATGGCGCTCGCCGCGATTGGCTTTGCCAAAGCAAGGCGCCGCAGACAAATCATGGTGGCGGCAACCTCGATCGGCCCAGGGGCGCTGAACATGGTTACGGCTGCTGGCGTGGCCCATTCGAACCGGCTGCCCGTGCTTCTCCTGTCGGGCGACACCTTCGTCAATCGCAGACCCGACCCGGTCATGCAGCAGGTCGAGCATTTCGGGGACCCCACCATCAACGTCAACGATGCCTTCAAGGCGGTGACCCGCTACTGGGACCGCATTGTCCATCCCGAGCAGATCCTGTCTTCCCTGCCACAGGCCCTCGCCGTGCTGCTCGATCCGGCCGATTGCGGTCCGGCCTTCATTGCCTTGCCTCAGGACGTCCAGGAAATCGCCTGGGACTATCCCGCGGCCTTTTTCGAGCGGACCGTCCATTCAATTCCCCGCGCACGCCCCGACCGGGACCGGTTGGCGGAGGCCATTCGCATTCTGCGGAATGCGAAGCGGCTCCTCATTATTTCGGGTGGCGGCGTGCGCTATTCCGACGCCGGCAAGGTGCTCGCTCATATGGCCGAAAAACGCGGGATCCCGCTGGCCGAGACGATCGCCGGAAAGGGCACCGTCTCGCACGACCATCCCGCACATGTGGGCCCGATCGGGATTGTGGGCTCGACCTCGGCAAACGCGTTGGCTGCTCAGGCAGATGTCGTGCTGGCGGTCGGAACCAGGCTGATGGATTTCACCACCGGCTCATGGAGCGCATTCGCACCCGATGCCAAGTTCGTATCGATCAATGCCGCGCGCTGGGACGCGACCAAGCATCGGGCCCTGCCGGTGGTCGGCGATGCGCTGGAAACACTGCGCGAACTCGACGACACGCTTGGCGCCTGGCAGGCAGACCCGGAGTGGACCAGCAAGGGGCGCGCCGAATTCGCCAAGTGGAACGCCATGCTCGATACCTTCCAGAAGCCAACCAACGACCCTGTGCCGACCTACGCGCAAGTCGTCGGGGTGGTGAATGCCAAGGCTGGCGAGCGCGACCTGCTCATTACGGCCGCAGGCGGGCTGCCCGGCGAAGTGATGAAGAACTGGCGCGTCAAGGAGCCCAACACCTTCGATTGCGAATTCGGCTTCTCGTGCATGGGCTACGAGATCGCAGCCGGATGGGGTGCAGCGATGGCCGATCCGACCCGAACCCCGATCGTCATGATCGGCGATGGCACGTATATGATGATGAACTCCGACATCTACTCTTCGGTTCTTGCCGGGCACAAGATGATCATCATCGTCTGCGACAATGGCGGCTATGCCGTCATCAACCGCCTGCAGAACGGCAAGGGCGGCGCCTCGTTCAACAATCTGATCAGGGATTGCCGGGTGAAGGAGCCCTTCGGCGTCGACTTTGCCAAGCACGCCGAAGCGATGGGCGCCTTGACGCGCCATGTCGACAGCCTCGCCGATTTCGGCCAGGCGCTGGAGTGGGCCAAGACCACCGACCGCACCACCGTCATAACCATCGTCACGGACGCCTTCACCTGGACGCCAGGCGACGCGTGGTGGGATGTCGGTGTGCCTGAAATCAGTGAGCGGCAGGAAGTCTTAGAAGCCCGCGCCTCCCAAACGGAAGGCCGCAAAAGGCAACGCGTTGGCACCTGATCACGTTCGGCGCCCCCATTGCGCCCCCAGCCGGAACGATTCGGACCTCCCTTCGAATTGTTCCGGCTTTTTTCCACGGCGAAGCTTCCATGGAGATGAACAATGAAAGCCAAACTCGGCATCGCGCCGATCGCATGGTGGAACGACGACCTTCCCGAACTGAGCGACGACGTATCGTTGGAGGAGTGCCTGCGGCAAGCGCGCGAAGCCGGTTTCACTGGCATGGAGACCGGCCGCCGGTTCCCCATGGAGGCAAAGGTACTCGACCCGATCCTCAAGCAACAAGGCATGAGCGTTTGCGGAGGGTGGTTTTCGGGCCTGCTGCTCGATGGCGACATCGAGACCGAGAAGGATCGTATCGGCAAGCAGATGGCACTTTTCAAGGCGGTGGATGCTCCCTGCATCGTGTACGGCGAAACCGCTGGCTCAATCCAGGGCGACCGCACCGCGCCACTTGCCACAAAGCGTCGCCTGTCCCAGGAGGAGACTAAGACCTACGGCCGGAAGCTGACAGCGTTCGCTGAGTGGTGCGCCGGCGAAGGCATGCCGATTGCCTATCACCATCATATGGGGGCGGCGATCGAGACCGAAGCAGAGGTGGATCAGTTGATGAACCAGTCCGGAAAGGCTCTGCCGCTGCTTTACGATGCCGGGCATATGGCATTCGCCGGCGGCGATGTGCTGCGCGTCATCGACAAGCACCATGGCCGGATTTCGCACGTCCACACCAAGGACGTGCGCCGGCATGTCATCGAGGGCCTCGATCGCACGCGCGAAAGCTTTCTCGACGCTGTGGTCAAGGGCGCCTTCACCGTGCCGGGTGACGGATCTCTGGATTTTGAGGCCATCGTGAAGCGCCTCGCCTTCCACGGCTATGAAGGCTGGTTTGTGGTTGAGGCCGAACAGGATCCCGTGAAGAGCCCACCCCTGAGGATGGCCAGGATCGGCCATCAGGAGTTGCGGCGTGTCATGGCAGCGTCCGGCTACTCAGTAGAGGATTGAACTCAAACTATGTTAATAAAATCAATCATTTACGGCAACATTTGTAACGTTATGGCGGTCGATTAACCTCTAGTATGCGGGACTTTGGGTTGGGCCGAGATCTGCCTGGCCTTTTCTCTTTCTCTTCAAGGCACCAACGCCCTTGTGGCGTCGAACGCTTCGATCACTGCGCCGCCCATCAAACAGGTGTCTACGACGATCCGTATGCGCCGTGGTGATAGATCAATGCCGGGCCAGGCTCTCCACTCACCACATGCCGGACGCTGCCGAGGATCAGCGCATGGCTGTGGCGAACAATCGTATCCTCGACAGTGCAGTCGACCGCGGCAAGCGCACCTTCGAGCGCCAGTGCGCCGGTTGCGAGGCTGGACCAGCGAGCGCCCTCGTAACGCGCCGATCCCTTGAGGCCGCCGCGTCCGGCGAAGCGGTCGGCAATCTCGATCTGGTCGGCGCGCAGCACATTCACGCAGAAGTGGCGATGCCGGCTGATGGCAGCCCATGTCGAGGAACTCAGGTTGATGCTGACGACCATTACCTCCGGTTCGACCGACAAGGAGTGGGCGGTGGTAACCGTTGCGCCCGTGCGTTCGTCGCCGATACCTGCGGTGACCACGGACACGGCGCCGGGCAGGTGTCGCATCGCAAATTTCAGGGGGATCCGGGTTTCATCCAGGAGAATGCGTTCGGTCAGTGTCATCTGGATAGCCTCATCGTGTTTGCAGCGTCACGACGCCTTGCGACGCAACGCCGTTTGATATCCCAACCATTGGTGAATTTCGGCAGCAATGCCCTCGGCATGCTCGGTGACCTCGGGAAGTCCCATCAGCTCGCCGACGCTGCCGCGTGCCAGCGGTCCGCTGATGAAAATATTGTCGACCGGGTGACCTGACGCACCGACCGCGCGACCCTGTCCGTCGGTCTCCAGACCGAGGCCGGTTGGGTCAAGACGGACCAGGCCCAGATGTCCCAGGCTGGCAATCGCGGTGTTGGTGCGAAGAATATCGGCATGCGCCGGCCCGGTCGTCACGATCACGCTGTCGAACGCTTCGACGATGAGGTTGTGGCGGCGCCTTGGCCGCTGCGTGACGCGGATACGCCCGTTGGCCTCTTCGGCCCCGACAATCGATGCGGCGCGAAAAGCGAGCGTGCCCCCGACAAGGCGGCGATCCAGCACGACTGCTACCTGCGGCGCGATGCGGAAGCGATGCACGTCCCAGAGCGCGCGAAGATGGCGCACCACGCGGCGCTGCTCGGCGAGCGGCAAGGCCTGCCAGATCAACTGCCCCTGACGCCGGACAGCGTCGAGAACGGGGTACCAGTCTTCGCCCTGTCGCGTCGCTGCCGCGATCGTGGCTCGGATGCGCCTGAGCAGCGCCGTGGCGCTGCGTAAAGGCGGGCTGGTGAAGTCGCCGATCGGGTCGCCCTGCATCGCGGCCTGCACATGCGAGCGATAGCCATGGCGCGACAGTGCCGTGATGCGGCCGCGATGGCCCTTGCGGTCGAGCGTTGCAATGACATCCGCCGAGGTCAAACCGGTGCCAACGATGAGAACATGGTCATCGCGGCCGATCGCCTGCAGCCGTTCGAGATCGTAGGGATTGGCCACCAACCCGGCGACAGCTGCCACGCCGCGCAGCGGCGCCGGCAGTGCGGGCAATGGATGCGTTGCCGCGATCACCACGGCATCGGCGGCAAGCGTAGCGCCATCGGACAGGACGAGCCGGTAGCCCTCGCCACTGCGCTCGACCGAAACAACCTCGGCCCTGACATGGCGGATCGCTTTGCTTTGCAGGAAAGGCTGCAGGTGGGATGCGACATAGCGGCCGAAGACCCGGCGCTGCGGATAGATCGCACCGCTGGCGGCGACTGCCTCCACGTCGTTCAAAATAGCGCAGGTCTGCTCCAGCCAGTTGGAAAAATGGCCGTCCTCACCTGAGATCAGCGTCATTCTGGATGCGCGCACATTGATGCGGTGCGAGGGATCGTCCGTCGAATAGGCCAGACCATAGCCGAGCGCCTCGCGCGGTTCGACCACGACGATATCGGCCGTGCCGGTCGGCAAGAGCCGCGCCAGGTGAAAGGCGGTTGCGGCACCGGAAAAGCCGCCGCCGATGATGACGACCGCCGGTTTGCCGGCCATGTGGGAAGCGCTCAAGATTGGCTCGCGCGCAGCGCCGATGGTCGGTGATCGCCGGCTACGGTCTCGCCGAACGGCCCCATGTTCACGGCTGTCGGTCGCGTCGAGATTTCGTGATCGAGCGGCAGCAGCGGCAGCACCAGCTCGCCGAAGCGATAGGCTTCCTCCAGATGCGGATAGCCGGACAGGATGAAGGTATCGATGCCGATGCGCCGGTATTCGTCGATCCGTTCCGCCACGGTCGCCGCATCGCCAACCAGTGCGGTGCCGGCGCCGCCGCGCACCAGGCCAACGCCGGCCCACAGGTTCGGGCTGATTTCGAGCTTGTCACGGCTGCCGCCATGCAACCGGCTCATGCGCGACTGGCCGACCGAATCCATGCGCGCGAAAACCTTTTGCGCCTCGGCGATCGTCTTGTCGTCCAGGCGGCTGATCAGGCGGTCTGCGTCCGCCCAGGCCTCGTCATTGGTCTCGCGGACGATGACATGCAATCGGATGCCAAAGCTCACTTCGCGGCCGGCCCTTTCGGCAAGGCCGCGCACATGCTCGACCTTGACGGCGACGTCCGCCGGCGGCTCGCCCCAGGTCAGGTATTTGTCGATCTGCTCGGCGGCAACCGCATTGGCCGCGTCCGACGAGCCGCCGAAATAGAGCGGCGGGTGCGGCGTCTGCACCGGCGGGAACAGCAGCCTTCCGTCCTCGATGCGGAAATGCTTACCCTCGAAGGCGACGGTTTCGCCGCGCAGCACCGCCTTGTAGATGTCGAGGAATTCCCGCGTCACCTCATAACGCTCGTCATGGCTGAGGAAGATGCCGTCGCCCTTGTTCTCGACCGGATCGCCGCCGGTGACGACGTTGATCAGCAAGCGCCCGCCCGAAATGCGGTCGAGCGTCGAGGTCATCCGTGCGGCAAGCGTCGGCGACTGCAGCCCAGGACGAACCGCAACGAGAAAACGCAATCGCTGCGTCAGCGGCGCCAGCGCCGACGCCACCACCCAGCTGTCCTCGCAACTGCGTCCGGTCGGCAGCAGCGCGCCATAGTAGCCGATGGCGTCGGCCGCCTTGGCGACCTGTGTGAGATAGGGCAGATCGACCGCCCTGCCGCCCTCGGAGGTGCCGAGATAGCGGCTGTCGCCATGGGTGGGAAGAAACCACAGGACCTTGATCCTGTCGGGGGTGGCAGTGCTCATGAATAGTCCTTTATGACTTTACGGCGTTCCCGCTCAGCTCCAGGCATGGAGCGGCGGGTTGACCTCGTTCAGGTAATAGTTGCCGAGGATCGCGTATTTCCACCGCACCGGATCGTGCAGCGTATGGGTACGGGCATTGCGCCAGTGGCGGTCGAGGTTGTGCTCGGCCAGCGTCGATCGCGTGCCAGCCAGCTCGAACAGTTTGTTGGTAGCGTTGAGAGCAATCTCGGTGGTGAGGATCTTGGATTCGGCGACCGCGATCTGGGCTTCCGCGACGGTTTTCTCGTTCGGGTCGGCTACGGCGCGATCGACTGCAAGGCCGGCCTTTTCCAGAACCGCCTCGGCCGCATTGGCCCGCAGGCGAAGGTCGCCGATCGCCTGGATCGTATAGGGATCCTGCCAGGCATGATCGACGCCGCTGTCGATCCACGCGCGCGATTTTGTCCGCACGAAGCTGACGGTTTCGTCGATCGCTGCCTTGGCGATGCCGAGGTCGACCGCGGCCTGGATGATCTGGAAGATGGGGCCGTCGGCCGTCGGCTTGTCGTAGCCCTTGTAACCGGGGACGAGATGCGTCTTCGGCACTTTCACATTGTCGAGCAGGACCGTGCCGGAGAGCGTCGTCTTCTGGCCGAAGCTCGACCAGTCGTCGATGACCGTCAGTCCGGGCGCGCCGCGATCGGCGATCGCATACCAGGCGCGGCCCTCGTCATCGAGCGCCACGATCGGCACCAGATGGGCAAGCAGCGCGCCGCTCGAATAGAATTTCTGGCCGTTGACGATCACATGGTCGCCGGCATCGACGAACTTGGTCTCGAAGTCGGCGGCACGCTTGGAGCCGAATTCGGAAAACGCATTGCCGAAGCGCGTGCCCGACAGCACCTCGGCGAAGAGCAGCCGCTTCTGCGCTTCGTCGGAGACGGTGCGAATGGCGGCGACGACGCCGAGATGGTTCTGCGGAATCTGGCCGAGCGACGGATCGGCCGCCGAGATGATGGTGATGACCTTCGACAGCGTCACATAGGAGACCTCCGGCCCGCCATAAGCCTTCGGCACGTTGATCGACCACAGGCCGCTTTGCGAAAACGCATCGAGCTCTTCCTTCGGCCAGATGCGCTCGCGGTCCCGCTTCGAGGCTTCCCTGGCGAAGTCGGCTGCCAGTTTTTCGGCAACAGTGATCGCCTCGGCATCGGTCTTGATGACATGCGCCTTGGCCGACGGGCGCTCGACCGGAGGCACGGCGACGCACGCGTCGGACGGCTGCTTGGATTGGATGGTCATGCTGCTGTCTCCTGGGGAAAGTGTTGCGATGGAAGCGGCGCGCCGCCGAGATAATAGGTCTTGATGTCGTCGCGCTGGCGCAGGTCGGCAGCCGGCCCGGCCAAGACGCTGACGCCGTTTTCGAGCACGGTGGCGCGGTCGGCATATTTCAGCGCCACTGCTGAATTCTGTTCGGCGACAAGGATCGAAAGACCTTCGTCCCGATTGAGCCGCTTCAAGGCGCTGAAGATCTCGTCGACGATCAGCGGCGCCAGCCCCATCGAAGGCTCGTCGAGCACGAAGAGTTTCGGCCGAGACATCAGGCCCCTGCCGATCGCCGTCATCTGCTGCTCGCCGCCGGAGGTGAGACCGGACCGGCTTCGCCGTTTCTCGAGAAGCCTGGGGAAGAGTGCGTAGACGCGCTCAAGGTCGGCCTTGACGCCAGCGTGCGAGGACGAGCGCCCGAGCGCCCCGGTCAGAAGATTCTCCTCGACCGTCAGCGAGCGGAAACAGTGCCGGCCCTCGAGAACCTGGACCAGGCCTTTGCGGACGAGGTGCGAGGGGCTTGCCCTGGAAACATCCTCGCCATCGAAAATGATCCGCCCGGCGGTAACGGTGCCCCGCTCGGCCGGGAGCAGATTGGATGCGGCGCGCAGCAGTGTCGTCTTGCCCGCGCCGTTGGAGCCGAGAAGCGCGACGATCTCCCCCTTGCCGACCGTCAGGTCGACGCCATGCAGGGCAGCGATGGCGCCGTTGTAGACGGCCTCCACGCGGCTGACCGACAGGATCGGATTTTCCGGGCTGGACATCGATAACTCCGCTGGGAAGATGGATGGCGCGGGCGCCCCGATCGTCGGCCGCCCCCCCCCCCCCCCCCCCCCCCCCCCCGCCCCGGGCTAAACTCAGTTGCTGACCACCGCATCGGCGTCTTCGGCGGTGCGGATCTTGAGGCCCTTTTCCTTGGCATAGGCCTCGGACGACTTCTCGATGATCGGGCGCAGCAGCTTCCAGTCGGGCGCGATCCAGTCGGAAACGACGTTCCACTTCTTGCCGTCCCACTGCTGGAAGGTCACGTAGCCGTCACCCTCGTGATTGTCCCAGGAGACGTTGATCGAGTGGAAGAGGTCCTTGGCGCCGAGTGCTTCGACGCGCGCCGGGTCGAGCTTGAGGTGTTCGAAGCCCCAGCGGACCTCATCCCCGGTCAGCGTACGATTGCCGAATTTGGCCTGCGCAATGCGGATGGCTTCGACATTGAGGATACCGTTGACGATGCCGAGATTGTGGTAGACCGAGCCGATGCGGCTCTTGTCCTCAAGATTGCCCTTGCCAGCGTCGTAGACCGTCTTGACGATCTCCTTGACGACCGGATAGTCGGCGCCCGAGGCCTGGGTGGTGATGGCGGTGTAGCCCTTGGCGGCGTCGCCGGCGGGGATCACATCCTCTTCGGAGTTGGACCAGACATTGCCGACGATATGGTCGGCCGGGAAGCCGGTCTTCTGGGCGGTCTTGAGGGCGACCGGGTTCATCACGCCCCAGCCGCGCAACACGACATAGTCGGGGTGCTCGCGACGAATGGTCAGCCACTGCGCCTGCTGTTCGTTGCCCGGATGCGGAACTTCGATCTGCGACAGTTCGAAGCCGTATTTCTGCGACAGCAGCTCATAGATCGGGATCGTCTCCTTGCCGTAGGGCGAGCCGTGATAGAGCACGACGATCTTCTTGCCCTTGAGCTTGTCCAGGCCGCCTGCCTTGGAGGCGATGTAGTTCACGATGCCGGAGGTCTCGCTGTAGGGATTGAGCAGCAGCGGGAAGACGTAAGGAAACACGCGCCCGTCGGTGGTGTCGGTGCGGCCGTGATTGATGGTGATCAGCGGCACCTTGTCGTCGGTGATGCGGTCGATCATGGCGTAGGCGATGCCGACCGAAAGCGGGTTCCAGGCGGCGATGCCGGGATTGCTCTTCAACCGCTCATAGACCTCGACGCCCTTCTCGACCTCATACTGGGTCTCGCCCTCGCTCCAGGTCAGCTTGACGCCGTTGACGCCGCCATCGCGGATGTTGATCAGGTTGAGATAGTCGATGAAGCCGCCGAAGAAGCCGGTGCCGCCGGCGGCATAAGGGCCGACGCGGTAGCTCTGCAGGGGAAAATGCTGTTCGTCGGCGTGCACGGCCGTCGCGCCGAGGACGAAGGCGGTGGCGATCGCCGCTTTCTTGAGGTGACTGAAGAAGGTCATGGGTTGCGTCTCCTGAGATTGTGGGTCCGTGAGAGAAATGTCGAGCGGCGCTCAGCTGGACCTTGAGCCGATCCGTCGTTTCAGGCGGTCGAAAAGGGCCGACAGCCCGTTCGGTTCCGCGATGAGGAAGATGATGATGAGCGCGCCGAGCGCGATGCGCTGGCTCATGTCGAGCACGCCTGAATCGAACAGGCCACCGAACACGAAGGCGCCGAGCCGGGACAGAAAGAGCGGAAAGACGACGATGAACGCCGCCCCCAGAAAGGCGCCGCGGATCGATGCCAGCCCGCCGATGATGATGATGAACAGGATCTGGAACGAGCGGTCGAGATTGAAACCGGCCGGCTCGACGGTGCGCAGATAGGTGAAGGCCCACAGCACGCCGGCGACGCCGATGATGAAGGACGAAATGGCGAACGCCAGCAGCTTGGTCCGCAGCACCGGGACGCCAATCACTCGCGCGGCGGTTTCGTTGTCACGCACGGCGATAAAGTTGCGGCCGGTGGCGCTGTTGACCAGCCGCCACACCAGCGCCGTTAGCACGAAGACCGTGGTGACCGACAGCAGGTAGCGGCCGGTCGCGCCGTCGAGCGAGATCCCGGCCACGGAAAGGCGTGGCGCGGAAATCACCCCGGACGGGTTGTCGTTGGAAAACCAGCCGAAATTGGTCAACGCCCATTGCACGAAAAACTGGGCGGCGAGCGTCGAGACCGCGAGATAGAAACCGCGCAGGCGCAGGCTCGGCAATCCGAACACGACGCCGATGCCGGCGGCCGAAATCCCGGCCAGGATCATGGTCGCGGCCAGCGGCAGTCCTTCGACCCGCAGGTTGAAATTGTAGGCAGCGAAGGCGCCCACCGCCATGAAGGCGGATGAACCCAGCGAAAGCTGGCCGCAATAGCCGGTGAGCAGATTGAGGCCAACCGCCGCCAGGCTGAGCGCCAGGAACGGCAGCAGGATCGCCTCGACCAGATAGCTCGAGGCATAGGCCGGGATCAGGCCGTAGGCGACGACGATCAGCACGGCTGGCAAAGCGAATTTCCGGATAATTTTCAGCCAGTCGATTGGAAACCTTGCGGCATCGAGCGCTTGCACGGCCATCGGTCAGACCCTTTCGACGGTTTTCTGGCCAAACAGGCCGGAGGGGCGCACCAGCAGCACCACCAGCGCCAGCGCATAGGCGAACCAGCCTTCGATGCCGCCGCCGACGAAGGGGCCGAGATAGACCTCGGCGAGTTTTTCGCTGGCGCCGATGATGAGGCCGCCGACGATGGCGCCAAGAATGGAATCGAAGCCGCCAAGCACCAGCACCGGCAGCGCCTTCAACACGATCAGCGACAGCGAGAACTGGACACCGAGGCGTGCACCCCACAGCAGTCCCGCGACCAACGCCACGAAACCGGCGGCCGACCACACGGTGCCCCAGATGCGGGGTAGCCGCAGCCCGACGGCAAGTGCGGCAAACTGGTCGTCGGCGACGGCGCGAAACGCCAGCCCGATGCGGGTCCAGTAGAAGAATGCGCTCAAGCCGGCGACCATCGCCGCGGCAATGCCGGCTGCCAGCAGATCGAACGACGAGATCAGGATGCCGCCGACCTCAAAGGGCGTGTCGTCGATACCGAGATCGAGCCCATGCACCTGCGTGCCCCAGATAAGCTGCGCGGCACCCTCGATGATGTAGGACAGGCCGAGCGTCGCCATGAACAGCGTCATCGGCGAGCGATTGACCAGCGGCCGCAATACGGTTCGCTCGATGGTGAAGCCGAGCGCGACCATAACCGCGAAGGTGATCAGCAGCGAAAGCGCGAAGGGCACGCCGCGCTCGACCAGGCTGACGAAGGTGAGTGCTGCAAACAGCACCATCGAGCCTTGCGCGAAGTTCAGCACCCCCGACGTCTTGTAGATCAGCACGAAGCCGATGGCGACGAGCGAGTACATGACGCCAGAGAGCAAGCCGCCAACCAGCACCTCGATGGTGAAGAGGAAATCATAGTAGCTCATCAGATGCCCTCGCCATCTTCGCCTTCGGCGGTGCCGAGATAGGCCCTGATCACCGCCGGATCGGCGCGCACCTCGGCCGGCGTGCCGTCGGCGATCTTGCGGCCGTAGTCGAGCACGGCGACGCGATCGGAGAGACCCATGACGACGCCGATGTCGTGCTCTATCAGGATGATGGTGACGCCGTGCCGGTCGCGCGCGGCGCGCACGAACCCGGCCATTTCGGCTTTTTCCGTCGCCGTCATGCCGGCCATCGGCTCGTCGAGCAGCAGCAGCTTCGGCTCGGCGACCAGGGCGCGCGCCAGCTCGACCCGCTTCTGCAGGCCGTAGGGCAAGGTGGCGACGAGGCGGTCGGCGACACCATCGAGGTGCAGGAAGGCGATTGTCTGGTCGACCTTTTCGGCGATCCCCGCATCTTCGCGCCGAGCGCGCGGCAGGCCCGCAATATGCTCGACGAAGCTGGCGCGCCTGGTGTGGACGCGGCCCGACGCAATGTTGTCGCGCACCGAAAGTCCGGGAAACAGCGCCAGGTTCTGGAAGGTGCGCGCGACCCCCAGCCGTGCCAGACGGCTCGCAGGCACTCTGGAGAATAACTGGCCGGCTATCGCGATCTTGCCGTGGTTGGCGTGATAGAGGCCGCTGATGATGTTGATCAGCGAGGATTTGCCAGCGCCGTTGGGACCGATTACGGCGCGGATTTCGCCGCTTTTGACCTCGAGGTCGACATCGCTCAGCGCCGTGACGCCGCCAAAGGAAATGCCAATCCCGCTCAGCGCCAGGATCGCATCCGGCCGTGACGAGAGGCATGCCGGGCGCGTGTCCCCGACGGGGTTAGATACCGCGAGGATGGCGGAAATTTCGGGCGCGCGCTCGTATGCGGCGGCTCCCAGCGAAGCAGCAAACATGAAACGTTCCTGATTTGAATGAGCACTGGCAGCGGCCCGAAGGCCGCGCCTGTCTTATTCCGCGGCGACAAGCTCCCTGTCGCGAGCCGCTTCCAGTTCGCGCACCAACGGGATGACGCGCTTGCCGAAGAACTCGACCTCTTCCTGGAAATGCAGGAAGCCAAGCAGGATCAGATTCGCGCCGGCATCCTTCAGCTTGAGGATGCGCTCGGCGATCTGTTCTGGCGTGCCGATGAGATTGCTGCGGAAGCCGTCATTGTATTGCACAAGATCCTCAAGCGACGACTTCGCCCAGTTGCCCTCGCCTTCGGGCGAGGCCTTGCCGGCGTTCTTGACCTGGTCGGCAAAGCCCTGCACCGCTTCGGGATTGGCCTTGGCGATGATCTCGTCCAGCACGGCGCGCGCTTCCGCCTCGGTTTCGCGAGCGATGGCAAAGGCGTTGACGCCGATCTTGACCTTGTGGCCATTGGCCTCCGCCTTGGCCTGGATGTCGTCGACCTGCTTCCTGATCTCTTCCGGCGTGTTGCCGTTGGTGAAATACCAGTCGGACACGCGTGATGCCATGTTGCGCGCGGCGCGTGACGAGCCACCCTGGAAGATCTCAGGCTGGGGATCGATCGGCTTCGGCTTCATCGAGTAGTTGGTGAAGCGATAGAAGTCGCCCTTCAGCGTGAAATTGTCCTCGGTCCAGATGCCGCGCAGCGCCCGGATGAATTCCTCCGAGCGGCGATAACGCTCGTCATGGTCGAGCCAGAGTTCGCCGATGGCGGCGAACTCGCCGCGGAACCAGCCGCTGACGACATTGACGGCGACGCGGCCATTGGTCAGGTGGTTGATGGTGGCGATCTGCTTGGCCGCCAGCGCCGGGTTCCACGGGCCAGGCAGGATCGCGGCGATGACCTTCAGCGTCGTGGTGGCGGCCAGCAGAGCGTGGCTGAACGACACGGATTCATGCTGGTTGTCGGCGCCGTAGCCGGCCGTGAAGCGAATCTGGCTCAGCGCATAGTCGAAGCCGTTGGCCTCGGCGATCTGGGCAAGTTTGCGGTTGTAGTCGATGTCCCAACCGGTCCGCTGCTCGATGTTGGAGATGACCAGTCCGCCGGAGACGTTCGGAACCCAGTATGCGAATTTGAGACTGTCGGAATGCGAGCTCATGTCGTGGCTTCCCCTTTTGATTGGCTCAGCCGGCGCGCGCGGCGACGGCAGTTTTTGCATGACTGGAGTTGAGCAAGGAGACCGCTTCGGTAGCGGCCCTTGAAATGCGTTCGCGTATCGCCTCGCCGACGATTTCGGCGCGGACAAAATCGTCGGGCGCGCCATAGATGCCTGTCGGTACGGTGACGGCGCCAAAGAAGCTGAACAGCGGCCTGAGCTGATGCTCGAGCACCAGGCCATGGTATGGACTTCCGCCGGTCGCCGCGAGAAGCACGGTCTTGCCGGCCAGCGCACGATAATCGACGAGGTCGAACAGATGTTTGAGGGCGCCGGTATAAGAAGCCCTGTAGACGGGCGTCCCGACCACGAGCAGGTCGGCCTTCTCGACGCGCTGGACGATCGCTTCGCCCGACGCGCCAAGCGCGCTGCGGGAAAGCCCGGCGAAAAGCGAAGGTGCCGCCTCGGTAATTTCGATCAGCCCGCTGTCTGAGGGCATACGCGATGCGATCGCCTTAATCAGCGCATTCACCACCGCCGTGGTGCGTGATGGCGTGCTGACGCCGCCGGATATTCCGAGAACCGATAGCGGTGCCAACTCGTCAATCTCCCAAGCCCTGCCTGCGCACTAGGCCACTTTCAAACCGGGGCAGACGATATTCGACAAAATCTATAGAGATAAGGAATTAGGTTTCGATTTTTCGGCTTAGAGGAGAAAAATGAGGTCCTGCCAATGATCGGTAGCAACATACACTGATGATGGCCGAGAGGGATCAAACGACTCGCATCATCCGTCGACGACAGGCAGCACTGCGTCCCACCGCCCTACTCCGCGGTAACCGTTGGGATACGGGGACTGACTGTATTGTTCTGAAGTCTGGCGGCCAATGCCACGGTGAGAGCCTGAGCAAGGCACATTGGAGCCGCCAGGGACCTGGAGAAGGTGTATTCGTGCTCAGGCACGGCGAAGAGAACACTTGCACTTTTGGCCAGCGGCGACAAAGTGCTGTCAGAGATCGCCACGATGGGTATGCCGCGCCTCGCCGCGTCTTCCACTATGTTCACCACCTCATTTGCATAGAAGCGGAACGACACGGCGAACAGGACATCGCTTTTTCGTATTGCACGCGCCATATGCGTCGCAAGCCCGCCGCCGGGATCGAGCAGAACGCAGCGCTTCCCCAGCATGGTCAATATATAGCGAAGAAGTTCAACGACTGGCGCAGAGCGCAACTGCCCCAGCAGATAGATGACGTCGGCTTTCTCGAGCAGCTTCACCGCTTCGGCCAATTTCTCGGCCGGAATATCCGTGAGCATCTCTCTTAGAGAGGCGATGTCCCGCACGACAAGGTCATGCAAAAATCCGGCTTCGCTGCAATCCTTGCGTCCCCCCAGTTCCGTCTCGAGCGCCTTGATGCGTGCTTCGAAGCCGGGGGCAGCGGTCGATAAGCGCTTCTGGAACAGGGTTTGAAGATCCTTGAACCCCTCATAGCCAAGCGCTTGGGCGAAACGCACAAAACTTGAGGCGTGTACGCCTGAGGTCTCACCGATCGAGTTTACGGATCGGACCGCAACATCATTGGGGTTTTGCGTAAGATAGACCGCTATCTTCTGGTATGACTTGCTCATTTCGTCGTACCGGTCGTGGATCACGCGAATGAGTTCCTCGTAGTCCCTGGGAGCTCTGATTTTCTCTTCCAAAATTCGCATCCTCGCAATTTTTGTTGCATGATGACGCCTTTGCGGTCCCTTTGCCAGCGGAGAATTGCCCGCCTGCGGCGAGCAGCACTGCCCCTCCATGCACCCTTGGGCTGTCCAATTCTCGCCTGCTAACTTTGCTGGACGAACTCGATCTATAATAGCATATCATGGTGGGGTACTGATATGTCTTTACATATCGCATTTGCAGATATCGGCTGTCAGTGATATAGTTATGCATATCATATTTGGACAATGATATATAGAGGCATATCAAAATGCTCTATTCGACGGACGAAATCCTTCAAACGCTGCGCAACGCCCGCGAGCAGAGTGGGCTGAGCCAACGCGACCTCAGCGCTCGCATTGGCGTTCCGCAAAGCCATATCTCGAAGATCGAAAGTGGGGGCACCGACCTCAGGCTATCGAGTCTGGTTGAGCTCGCACGAGCGCTCGACTACGAACTGGTCGTCGTTCCGCGCAAGGCTTTGGCAGTGGTCGAAGCCATCGTCAGCAACGCTTACGCAACACTCGACGGCGAAGACCGCCAGCGCTCCGTGGTTTTCCATCGCGCGCAGGCTGCCCTTGCAAGGCTGAACCGCGACCATCCCGACGCTGCCGAATTCGGGGGGCTCGATCAGACACTGCGCGAGCTTGCGAACTTTAGGCTAAGCAAAACCGATCTCGAGGCGATACGCGCAATCGCCGAAAGGCTGATGAAACTACCGGTCGGCCCCAGGGCAATCTCAGCCATCGATCTCGCCTCGCGGCAACTCAAATCACTGCGCAACAGGATCGCCCACGCGCTCCCCGATGTGCCCCGCCAAGCATACGGACTCGACGATGAGAACGAAGATGCCTGACGTTTCCATGCTCGATGTTCGCCTCTATGGCGAGAAGATCGCAACGCTCACGCTTATTCCGGGCGATCGTACGCTGTTTGCCTTCGACAAGGCCTACGTCGACAAACCCGAGCGGTCGACGCTTAGCCTGTCGTTTAAGGACCAGTTCGGGCAACTCCTGACCGAATTCCGACCCGTCAATGTCAGGGTTCCTCCGTTCTTTGCGAACCTCCTGCCGGAAGGGCCGCTGCGGACCTACCTTGCCGAACGGGCTGGCGTGAGCGAGAAGCGCGAATTCTTCCTGCTCTGGGTCCTCGGCCGCGACCTTCCAGGTGCGCTGACCATCTTGCCGGCGGACGCCGAAGCTTGGCCAGACCTGAGTGAGGAGGGCGACGCGGAATCACGCCGCGCGCGTCGGACCAATGCCCTGCGATTTTCGCTTGCGGGCGTGCAGTTGAAGTTCTCGGCGGTGAAGAACGTTGGAAAGGGCGGCGGGCTTACGATCCCGGCTGACGGCGTCGGCGGTTCGTGGATCGTCAAACTTCCCTCACAGCTTTACGACGGCGTCCCCGAAAACGAATTCTCGATGATGAGCCTCGCGGCCAGGCTCGGCATGGACGTGCCAGAGGTGCGACTCCTCGACATCGATGCGATCGACGGCCTTCCCGAGGGGATGCGTCGCATGAAGGGCCAGGCACTGGCCATCCGGCGTTTCGACCGCTCCGGCCACGGTCCGGTGCATATCGAGGATTTCGCCCAGGTGTTCGGCGTATGGCCCGATGACAAATACAAGCGCGCAAGCGCACGCAACATTGCGACCGTGCTTGGCATTGAAGCCGGAGACGATGGTGTCTCCGAGTTCATCCGCCGGCTCGTCTTCAACACGCTGATCGGCAATGCCGACATGCATCTCAAGAACTGGTCGGTGATCTATCCCGATCGGCGCACGGCGGCACTCGCTCCCGCCTATGATTTCGTGTCGACCATCGCCTACATCTCCGACGAGTTCGCAGCCATCAAATATGCCCGCACCAAGCGGATGCGCGAGTTCTCCCTCGACGAACTCCGCTACCTCGCGGCGAAGGCGCACCTGCCCCAGAAACTGGTTGTCGATACCGCGCTGGAGACGGTCACCCGATTCCGCGACGAATGGCCCGAGGCGAAGAAGACACTTCCCATCGCCCGCAACGTCGCCGAAGCGATTGACGCTCACCTGCAAAAACTCGCGCTGATCTCCGAGGCCTGAGCAATGGCCTTGCCGGGTCAGGTCCGCCGGAAGCAATATTACGGCCTTCGCTCGCTGAGCGCGGCTTCATTCTGGCGCCCAGCTCGGCGATTGACGGAACTGTTGAGCGCCCGCGCAGCCGTCGCAACACTTCGCGCGTCACCGCGACTTGCAGCCGGTCCGCCCAAGATCGATGTCGCTCATGAGAATTTCTCCCGAAAGGTGTTGTTGGCGCCAGCCCTCCCCGCACGGGAGTAAGCTGTCGGACACGGACAGAGGGCCAGCCCGCATTCACAAGTGGCAGCCCTCCCACGGGGGCACCGCTTGTCGGGACGGGTTTCTCATCCGCATCTCCGGCCGTCTTGCCCGTCGTGAGACAATCCGGCCGCTCCAGCCATAAACAAGACGCTCATTGTCTGGTTGTCTGGCGCTAACCGAGAGCAGTTGGCGCACAGGCTCGCGGGGGCACGTGTGCCTCTGTTCCGGGTCCACGTGGGGAGCGGCCCCGTCCCGCGACGTTGGCATCCGAGTTCGAACCTCTTCCCGCGTAGGTCGGTCAACCCTCCATGTGTGCCGCGATGTATCGGTCAAGCGCGCTGGCCGCGTTCAGCATATGCGCTCGCATGCGACGTGCAGCCTCCTCGCCATCACCACGCGATATGGCCTCTATTATCCCGTCATGCTCGTGGCGGGAACGGACGATACGATCGTCTTGCCGCAGCTGCGTCCTGCGGAAAGCGGTCAACCTGGTGCGAACAGCGATCGCTTGTTCGACCAGGAAGCCGTTATGTGTGGCGCGGTAGATGCTTTCGTGGAACTCAAGATTGAAAGCGTCATAGGCGTCATAGTCTCCGGCCTCGACCATGGCTTTTGAAGCATCATGCAGTCTGAGAAGGTGACTGCGCTCCAGCGGCGTCATGCGATAGGTCGCGAGACGCACGCACATCGCCTCGATCTCGGCCGACGTTTCGAACATATCCATGATACGCTCAGCCGTTACTCGTGTGACGACGGCTCCGCGGCGAGGGCGCATCTCCACAAGCCCACTCACGGCGAGTTGACGCAGAGCCTCGCGCACCGGGGTCCGCGAGGCTCCGAAGCGTTCAGCAAGTTGCTGTTCGTCGAGCGCTGTACCGGCTGCCAGCACACCGGCTGCGATTTCATCGGTTAGCGCATTGCGGATACGATCGGACAGCAGCGACCGTTCTTCACTCCCTTTTTCTTCAGTTGCCGGCAACATTGATATGTCTCAGCCTCCCGCAATTGCTCGGACGATCAGATAGAGGATGGAAGGGGCGACCAAACAACCCAAGCCCGTATGGAAGGTGGCCGTCAGTGCCCCGTACGGCACCAAGCGACGGTCGGTTGCGGCAAGCCCACCTGAAACGCCGCTGACGGTGCCCATCAGCCCGCCAAACACCATCGCAGAGCGGGGATTGTCAAGGCCGATCATCCTGGCGACCAAGGGCGTGCCGATCATCACCAAGACTGCCTTTAACACACCGGTCGCGATCGAAAGGGCTATGACCGTCGAGTTGGCGCCGAGTGCTGCGCCCGTGACCGGGCCCACGATATAGGTGACCGCCCCTGCCCCGATCGTTGTCAGTGAAACGGCGTCCTTGTAACCAAACGCGGCGGCCAGGACCACGCCGAGGGCGAACGGCAGGATTGTCCCCAATCCCAGTGCTATGGCACCGATCAGGCCCGCCTTGCGCGCCTGGACCACGTCAACTTCGAAGGCGGTCGCAACAATTGCAAAATCACGCAGCATGGCGCCTCCCATCAATCCGATGCCCGCCAGCATTGGCAGGTCGGCCAGCCCCTTTTCGCCGCCGGTGACGAGCCCGCCAGCAAAGGCTAGCAGAAGGCCGATGACGATCGCAATTGCCGAGCCGTGGATGCGCCCAAATGTGAGGTGCTTTGAGGCCGCGTGCGAGGCCCACATGATGAGGCCCACCGCAGCAAAGGCGACGAGCAGGCCGTTGGCGATGAAGATATGCGAGAGCTTGTCCATGGTGACCTCCCAACCTAACGGACATCGCCGGCGGCAACGCGCGCGGCTTCCTGCGCGATCGCTTCGCGCGCTTCGATTTCGTCCATCGTTTCGGCCGTTCCACCAAGCCGGCTGATGAGTGCAACTGCAGCAAAGCAGATCGCGACAGCTCCGCCACCGGCGAGCAGCACGAGGGGCCCGCCTTTAACCGCGGCGACAACATTCTGCTGGGCGGCCATTGCGACGACGATCGGAATGTAAATCGAACCCCAAAACTCGACGCCGAGCCTAAGCCCATGGCTGAAGTACCCATGGCGAACCAGCCAAAGACGCGCGGCAATCAATAAGAGCATGGCAATGCCAACGCCGCCAACATTGGCTTTGACACCGAGCACGGCTCCGAGGAGGTCGCCCAGATACCCGCCGAGCAAGGTGCAGATCGCAAGGAGCGCAACGCCGGAAATCGTCATTTCTGCCTCCCATATCGGCAATGGCAGGGACACGTTTTCCTGCACAAACAAAAATACATCATACCAAAAATCCTCCCAGTTGTATTTCTATAGCCACGGAATTGCTTGCCATGTATGCACAACTGCGATATTACGTCAATACCGCATACAATCGAGACCTGTCATCCCGCGGAGAGATCAAGATGAAAAACTGGGAAGGGCAGAAAGAAGCCCGGCAAGCCCGCATTGAGGCTGGATCACGCCACGCGCGCGGCAAGGCAGTTGCGGCCACGGATCTGTCCGATTTCCTGGAAGCAATCCTTCGTCCGGGCGACCGGGTCTGTCTGGAGGGTGACAATCAGAAGCAGGCCGACATTCTCGCTGGGGCTCTTGCTCATGCTGATCCCACGAAGATCTACGATCTCCACATGGTGCAATCGGGCGTGGTCCTTCCCGAGCACCTGGATGTGTTCGAGCGCGGCGTGGCGAAGCGATTGGACTACGCTTACTCGGGGCCCCAGTCGGCGCGGATCGCGCGAATGCTTTTTGGCGGAAAGATCGAGCTTGGGGCGGTCCACACCTATCTGGAGCTCTTTGCCCGCTATTTCATCGACCTCACCCCCAACGTCGCGCTGATCGCAGCCGTGAGCGCAGATGCCCAGGGCAATCTTTATACCGGCCCCAACACCGAAGACACGCCGACGGTCGTGGAGGCGACAAGTTTCAAGGGAGGCCTGGTCGTCGCGCAGGTGAAGGAGATTGTCGACAAGGTGCCGCGTGTCGATATTCCAGGCGACCAGGTCCATTTCGTCGTTCCGGTGGGCAAGCCTTTTTACGTCGAACCACTTTTCACCCGCGATCCGGCGGCCATCACCGAGACTCAGATCCTCACGGCGATGCTCGCGATCAAGGGCCTCTATGCCCCTTATGGCGTCCGCCGGCTCAATCACGGTATCGGTTTCAACACCGCCGCAATCGAGCTCCTGCTACCCACTTACGGCGAGAAGCTCGGCCTCAAGAGCAAAATTTGCACCCATTGGGCGCTCAACCCTCATCCGACCCTGATCCCGGCGATCGAAACCGGCTGGGTCGAACAGGTGCACTGTTTCGGGTCGGAGGTGGGAATGGAGGAGTACATCAGCGCGCGCTCCGACATTTTCTTTACCGGCTCCGACGGCTCGCTTCGCTCGAACCGCGCCTACTGCCAGACGGCGGGGCTTTATGCGTGCGACATGTTCATTGGCTCGACCCTGCAGATCGACCTTGAAGGACACAGCTCCACGGTGACGGCAAGCCGCATTGCGGGTTTCGGGGGCGCGCCAAACATGGGATCTGATCCGCGCGGGCGCCGACATCCGAGCGAGCCCTGGCTAAAGGCCGGCGCCGAGGCGGATCCCAACACGCCGGCCCATTTGCGACGCGGTCGCAAGCTCGTTGTTCAGATCGGCGAGACCTTCGGTGACAAGAACGTACCGCTCTTCGTCGAACGGCTGGAGGCGCTGACACTGGCCGAGAAACTGGATCTCGAACTCGCCCCGGTGATGGTCTACGGCGACGACGTGAGCCACATCGTCACCGAGGAGGGAATCGCCAATCTTCTGCTGTGCCGCGACAAGGACGAGCGTGAGCAGGCGATCCGTGGGGTAGCGGGCTATACCGAGGTGGGCCGCGGCCGGGATGCGAAGATGGTCCAGCGCCTGCGAGAGCGAGGCGTTATCCGTCGACCGGAAGATCTCGACATCGATCCGCTGGATGCGGACAGGAACCTGCTGGCAGCGCGGTCGATCAAGGATCTGGTTCGATGGTCCGGTGGCCTCTACGCGCCACCCTCCCAATTCCGCAACTGGTGAAAGGAAGCCGCGATGGAAACCTTGAGCTATCGTCTTACCACGCAGCAGCGGGCTGGCGGTTCGAAGTCGGTTGCCCTGCTTGGCGTGGTTGCCTCCGGCAATCTGGAGGTCCTGGTGGAGCGGGTGTTGCCAGATACGGAATGCCAGGTGGAGGTCAACACCGCGGCCGAAGGGTTCGGAGCGGTGTGGATGGCGGTTGTTGCCGATTTTGTCGAACGACGCTCCCCTGGTGGCCTGAAGCTCTCCATCAACGATGGGGGTGCGCGCCCCGATACCGTCGCCCTGCGACTTGCCCAAGCCGTCCGGCTGATCGAGGAAGATGATCGATGAACACTCCAAATCTACCGGTACGGCAGGTATCCCAAGTCGCAATCCGTGAGACGACGAGCTGGTATGAAGCTTCCGCGCGAGAGCGGATTCGATTGCTGGTCGATGCCGGCAGCTTTGAGGAGTTCATCGGACCGGAACAGCGCGAGACCAGCCCGCACCTGCGGGTATTCGATCTTCCCGAGCAGTTCGATGACGGCATCATCGTGGGGCGGGGCAAGATTGCAGGTGCATCCGTGTTCCTTGCCGCGCAGGAAGGTCGATTCATGGGCGGAGCGTTCGGCGAGGTTCACGGAGCCAAGTTCACCGGGCTTCTGCGTGCTGCGCGCGACATGAAGTCGATCCCTGTTCTCATTCTCTTCGACACAGGCGGTGTGCGCCTGCAGGAGGCCAATGCCGGCGAACTGGCCATTGCCGAAATCATGCGCGCGCTGATTGAGGCGCGGGCCGCGGGTGTGAAGGTTGTTGGTCTGATTGGCGGGCGGGCAGGTTGCTATGGTGGTGGTGGATTGATTGCCGGCTGTTGTTCGGCGCTAGCCATATCAGAGCAAGGCCGCATCAGCGTCTCTGGACCCGAGGTGATCGAGACCAACCGTGGGGTGGAGGAGTTCGACTCCAGGGATCGTGCGCTGGTGTGGCGCACGATGGGCGGCAAGCACCGGCGGTTGCTTGGCAGTGCCAGTGCCTTTGTCGACGACACGATAGCGAGCTTCCGCAATGTCGCACTCCATCTGATCACGTCAGCGCCGGGTTTCGATGTGAGCAGGCTGGAGGCCGAGCAGGCTGGCCTGGAGGAGCGCCTGGAACGCTTCGGCGCTTGCAGCGATGCCATGGATATCTGGAGGGCGATGGGGATTTCCCAGGCTGCAGCTGTCCCTGCAATGGATGCCCAGGACTTTATCGCCCTGATGAACAGCGATCGGGAGCAGCAACATGACGATCAATGAGATTCTCGCCTCGCTGTTTCCGCAGGGCTGTTCCGTCACGCATGATGGCGGTTTGCTGTGGGGATCCGGGTCGCTAGCGGGCGGTGGCCAAGTCGCAATGATCGGCATTACCGATCGAACGGCAATTGGCGTGGACGAGGCGATCCAGCTGTCGCGCTACGTCCTCAATGCCATCCTGGAAGACGGCGAAGGACCCATTCTGGTCCTGGTGGACAGTGACAGCCAACGGATGAGCAAGCGTGACGAGCTTCTGGGGTTGAACGAATTCTTGGCCCACCTCGCGAAATGCCTGATCTATGCTGACATGCGGGGCCGCCACACCATCGGCCTGCTTTACGGTCACACCGCAGCCGGCGCATTCATCGCGAGCGCACTGGCAACCCGGACCCTCGTGGCGCTGCCCGGCGCGGAGCCCGAGGTGATGGATCTGCCCTCCATGTCGAAGGTGACCAAACTCTCCCTCGACGTTCTCAAGGAAAAGGCCAAATCCACGCCGGTTTTCGCTCCAGGGTTGGAAAACCTGGCTCAGACGGGCGCGGTACATGCGACGTGGGACGACAAGACATCGCTGGCCGACCAGTTGCAGACCTTGCTCGATCACATGCAAAACAACAACGGCGATCAACGTGACCATCTCGGAAAAATGCGAAACGGACGCCCCAAGGCGGCCGACATCGCGGAGCTCGTGCATGACCACGCTCTCCGGTCACATTGATCTGAAGGTGCGCCGCCACGATCTTGTTTTCGTGTCACCGGTGGCGTGGCGTTCCCTGATGCATCGGCGTGATGATCTGGCGCAAGAACCGCTGCTGCCTGGATGGGTGGATCGCGGCTGGCCGCTTGTCGCGCGTCGCGCGATGCCCGCCGAAGAGGAGGGAGTGGCGCTGGGTTTGCCTTTGCCGCCATTTGCCGGCAAACGCCGGGTATCCGTTCTCATGCAACCCGAGGATATCGTTTCAACGGCACCTCCGCTTGAGCTGGGCGCCGCCCTTGGCGCCGCACCTGAACCATGGCGGCAGACACTCACGAACGTCGCGAGCCTGGCTTTCCGGCAAGGCATGGAGGCACGGATTTTCGGCAGTCTGTCTTGGCAAATGCTCACTGAATTGGATTATCTGACTGCGGACTCCGATCTCGACCTGCTCCTGCCGTTTTCTGGACAATGCAATCTCGCGCAGTTGACTGCCGACATCGCCCTTGTCGAGGCTGCGGCACCTATGCGCCTCGACGGCGAATTGGTGCGCGGGGATGGCGCGGCCGTGAATTGGCGCGAACTCCACACAGGCGCGCGCGAGGTGCTGGTCAAGACCATCCGAGGGGTCGTCTTGCTGGACGCGAACCACTTCATCAACGGTGGGCGTTTGCAATGACGATCATTGCGTCTGCGAGCATGCGTCAAAACTGCCTGACCGCTGTCAGACCGGGGGGCGTCCATGATGCGGAAGCCATCGCCGCCATCGCTACCCGCTGCCTGCTCGACGAATTGGAAACCTGGCCCAAGCCCGGCCTTGTCAGTCATCTCGACGCCGGCAGCCATTCGGACATGGACGCCGCTACGTTCCGCCGCAGCGCCACCGCAATCCAACCCTACTTCCACGCTCTGGCACAAGCGGGCTCCCTAGGCTGGGGCATGCCACGTCTCAAGATCATCGGTCTAGAAGCCGAAGCTGCCATGTTCGCCGCCACGGCAGGCATAAACACGCACCGAGGCGCCATCTTCGGATTGGGTTTGCTCTGCGCCGCTGCCGGCGCTGCGGCGAGCGGGCGAATCGATTGCGCAACGCCACTGGGAGTGGCCGTCGCACAGCTGTGGGGCCGCGACATTTTGGACGGGCCAGCGTTGCATGACAGCCATGGCGGCGGGGCGTTCAGGCGGTATGGAGCCGGCGGCGCCCGATCGGAGGCGGCGCAAGGGTTCCCGAGTGTCTACAGGGTCGGCTTGCCGGCGCTTCAGCGCGGCACCCTGCTCGCGCCTGGCGATGCGGAAGCGGCGCGCGTACAAGCCTGTTTTGCGCTGATTGCCATTTTGCAGGACACCAATCTGCTGCACCGCGGTGGCCTGTCCGGCCTCTCTTATGCCCAGCACGCTGCCCGCGGATTTCTTGATGACGGCGGCGTGGGGACGCCCGACTGGCGCCAGCGGGCCAATGTCGTACATCAGTCTTTCGTCACACGTCGACTAAGTCCGGGGGGGTCGGCGGATCTTCTCGCCATGAGCCTCTTCGCCCAGGCTTGCGAGGCGAAGGCCGCTTCATCGCGTATGCGAGATGACTGGAGCGCAATTCCTTCTTCGCGCACGCGGCTGCTTCGTTCTCTAACTGGTGAGGCACCCTGAATGACCTTGGCTGTTCTATGCTCCGGCCAGGGTCCGCAGCATCGGGAAATGTTCGCTTTGACCGGGAATACACCGGGAGCAGCAAACCTTTTCGCTCACGCTGCGGCACTGTGTGGCGGAAATGACCCGCGCACGATGGTCCAGACCGATACAGACGACGGCCTGCACCGCAACCGCGTCGGGCAGGTGCTGTGCACTCTTCAGTCACTGGCCGCAGCGTCGATCCTGCGCGATGTGTGGCCCCGCAGGCTCGTCATCGCAGGCTACAGCGTTGGCGAAGTGGCCGCCTGGGGTGTCGCGGGCTTGCTGGATGCTCTGGTCACCCTCGACCTTGCGGCGCAACGCGCGGACCTAATGGATGCGGCCAGCATGCCTGGGGATGGCTTGCTGTTTGTTCGCGGCTTGTCTCGCAGTGCTGTTGATCGCTTGTGCAGGCAACACGACATGGCGGTTGCCATCGTCAATCCAGGCGACGCCTATGTCCTCGGCGGTGCCGGCAACGCGTTGGATTCCCTGGCAGGTGAAGCAAACGCGATGGGCGCTGCGCGCGTTGTTCGCGTTGCGGTGAATATAGCCTCTCACACGCCGCGCTTGGCGGTCGCCTCGGCCGGATTCCGCAAGGCGTTGGAACACGCTCCTGTCAGCTCTGCGCCCGAAATCGGTGTGCGTCTGCTCAGCGGGATCGATGGCTCTTCTGTCGTTGACGTCGCGGTCGGCATGGACAAGTTGGCTCTGCAGATTTCCCACACCGTCCAATGGGCAGCGTGCCTGCAGGCTTGCGTGGAAGCCGGAGCAAGCACATTTCTTGAACTCGGGCCGGGCCGGGCGCTCAGCGAAATGGCTCGGAGCGCCTACCCCCACATACCCGCCCGGAGCCTAGACGACTTCAGGACGGTGGCGGGCGTCCGCACCTGGCTGGCGCACCTCTCCTGACGAATTGCAACTCCCGGTGCGGGACGGACCCTGAAGCCTTGGTCGATCGCTCGAAGCTCGGAATAGTCTCAACTGCCCCGCTGCAGCAAAGCCTCCAAGACGAGATCGATATCGACGAATACTTCCCCGTTGATCGGATTCTTGCCTGGTCTGCGAAATCAGCTTCCAGAGACCGAGGTCAATAGCCGCACGAACCACCCACATCCGGGAACATCCACTGGTCGACCGCATCGACCTCGGCAGCAACTGGGTTCGGAGCAAAAGCCGTTCAAGAGACAATTATTGCTTCACAAGGCACGCGCTTTGAAATGCCTGCCTTCGGCTGGGTCCCGCCGATGCAAGTAAGCTTCGGCGTCCGAAACCTCCTCGAAGTGGAAATGCCGTTGCCATCCGCCAATTCAGAAAAACCCGCCCTGTTCCTGCTCTCCCCGGATTTCGAAGACGCCAAATTTCCGGGGCAGCGATTCTTCTGCCGCCACTCCGCCCTGGTGGAAGGCGTGTTGACCTCGTTTCCCAGGCTTGGCGATGCGATCGACATCAGACGGATCGCCTTCCCCCGGCCGCGCGCCGACGTGGTGGAGCTTATCGGCGAAGCCAATCAGGCGCTTCCCGTGCTGGTGCTGCCGACCGGTGAAACCTCGCCTCACGCATCCGGCGAGGCCAACGGCCGTCAGTTCGTTTCCGGCGCCGAGCGGATCATCGATGCACTGGTCGGACGCGACCTCATCCCGCCGCCCCACCCATGAACCGGAACCATGATGCGAAACCCGCTCACAGGCCGGACATTCCAAAGCCGGCGCCCGATGAGAAAGGGTTTTTCCCTCAACGGCTGAAACTCGGCATATAGTCTATAAAATCTATAGACTATATGCATTACGATCTGCACCCAAGACGTTCATGGCCCACACGGGCCGCCGAAGGTGGAGATCCCATGGCCTATGCGCTCAGCCTCCTCGACAAGAGCCCGCTCGCCCATGGAGAAAGCGCGACGGATGCGCTGAAACGAACCGTGGCGCTGGCACAGCTTGCCGAACGGCTCGGCTACCGCAGGTTCTGGGTGGCCGAGCACCACAATGTGCCGGATCTCGCGAGTTCCTCGCCGGAAGTGCTGATCGCCTACCTGCTCGCCCACACCAGCCGGATCCGCATCGGCTCCGGCGGCGTCATGCTCCAGCACTACAGCCCCTACAAGGTCGCCGAGAATTTTCATCTGCTTGGGGCGCTGGCGCCGGGCCGCGTCGATCTCGGCATCGGCAAGGCGCCCGGTGGGCTGCCATTGTCGACACGCGCCCTGCAAGGCAGAAGTGACCCGTCGCACAGCCGGGATTTCGGCGAGCAGATCGCCGAGCTTGGCGCCTATCTCGACGGCGCTGGCCCGGTCGAAGGGCTGAGCGCCACGCCGCGTCCGCCGGTCGCCCCGCAGCGCTTCCTGCTCGGCGCCAGCGTCGAGAGCGCGCTGCTCGCTGCTGCGCATCAATGGGAGTTCGTGTTCGCCCGCCATCTCAATGGCGACGATGCCCTGCTCGATGACACCGTCGCGGCCTATCGGGCGCAGACCGGCCGCGCGCCGATCATAGCTGTCTCGGTCATCGTCTCCGAATATGCCGGCGAGGCCGAGGCGCAGGCCGACAAGATCAAGCTGTTCAAGGTGCATGTCCCCGGCGCCCAGAGCGTCACCGTTGGCAGCGAGGAACAAGCAAAGGACTATGCGCGCCAACTGGGCTCGGCCGAATACCGCATCGCGCCCAAGCAGCAGAGCGTGATCGCCGGAACGCCGGACCAGGTCCGCTCCGAACTCGACCGCCTGCATGCGCGCTCCGGCACCAGCGAATTCATCGTCGAGCCGGCCGTCGGCGGCCTATGGCGCCTTGCCACCGCCGAGATGCTGGTGCGTGAGCGGCCGGCGGCCGCGGCCTGAGCAAACAGATCAAGGAGCTTGCCGTCATGAGCAATCAGCAAATTCCCTTCGGCATCATGCTGCAAGGCCCGGGCGGGCACATGAACGCCTGGAAGCATCCGAGCGTGCCTTCTGATGCCAGCACCAATTTCGACTACTACGTGCGCATCGCTCAGCAGGCGGAAGCGGCAGGCATTGCCTTCGCCTTCGTCGCCGACGGGCTCTACATCAACGAACAGTCTATCCCGCATTTCCTCAACCGCTTCGAGCCGATCGTGCTTTTGTCGGCACTGGCGGTGGCGACAAAGAGCATCGGCCTCGTCGGCACGTTATCGACCTCCTACAGCGATCCGTTCACCGTGGCGCGGCAGTTCGGATCGATCGACGCTGTCAGCGGCGGCCGCGCCGGCTGGAATGCGGTGACCTCGCCGCTCGAAGGTTCGGCGAAGAATTACGGCCGCGACAAGCATCCCGAACACGCGTTGCGCTACGAGATCGCCGCCGAGCATATCGAGATCGTCAAGGGCCTGTGGGATTCCTGGGACGACGACGCTTTCGTGCGCGACCGGCAGGTCGGCCGCTATGCCGATTTCTCCAGGATGCACCGGCTGAATTTCAAGGGTCGGTTCCATTCGGCCGAAGGGCCGCTCAATCTCGGCCGCTCCGCGCAGGGGCAACCTGTGCTGTTCCAGGCCGGTGGCTCCGATGACGGCATCTCGCTCGGCGGCCAGCATGCCGATGCCGTCTTCGCCAACGCCGCCGCCTTCGAGGAAAACCGCGAGCTGTCGCGCCGGCTCAAGGAAAGCGCGGTCGCGCACGGCCGCTCGGCCGACCACATCAAGATCTTCCCCGGTATCGCTCCGATCGTCGGCTCGACGCAAGAGGAGGCCGAGCGCAAGTACCGCGAGATACGCGACCTCGTCAGTGTTCATGAGGCGCTGCTCTATCTCGGCCGTTTCTTCGACCACCACGATTTCACTGCCTATCCGGTCGACGATCCGTTCCCCGAGTTGGGCGACATCGGCAAAAACAATTTCCGCTCCACAACCGATCGCATCAAGCGCGTCGCCAGGGAAAAGAAGCTCACGCTGCGCGAGGTCGCACTAGACGCGGCAACGTCGCGCAGCGAATTCATCGGCACGCCCGAAAAAATCGCCGACCGGCTGATCCGCTGGGTGGACGGTGGAGCCGCCGACGGTTTCGTGTTGGGCTTCCAGGTCATCCCGTCCGGTCTCGACGATTTCGAAGCCCATGTGCTGCCCATCCTGGAGAAGCGCGGCCGCCACGCGTGCAGCCAGATCGGCACGACGCTGCGAGACCATCTTGGCCTGCCCTTCAAGGATAGCCGCTATGCCCAGGCTCCCGCGACGCCAGCCACCGAGGAAGCCGCCTGATGACTTTTCAGGCACCTCCGCTCTCGATCACAACCGAAGCGGCAATCCTCGACCACGCACACGAATTCGTCGCGCTGCGCCGCAAGCTGCACAGCGAGCCGGAGCTGGCCTACAAGGAGAAGAAGACCAGCGCGCTGGTCGCGGCGCGCCTGCGGTCCTGGGGCTACGAGGTCACTGAGAACATCGGCGGCACCGGCGTGGTCGGCACGCTGCGCAACGGGCTTGGTGAAAAGAGCATCGGCATCCGCGCCGACATGGACGCCTTGCCGATCGTCGAGGCGACCGGCCTGCCCTATGCCAGCACCAATCCGGGCGTGATGCATGCCTGCGGGCATGATGGGCACACGGCGATCCTGCTGGCCGCCGCGCGCCATCTTGCCGAGACGCGGGATTTTTCGGGCACGCTGCGCCTGATCTTCCAGCCCGCCGAAGAAGGCGGCGCCGGCGCCAAGGCGATGATCGCCGACGGGCTGTTCGAGCGCTTCCCAGTCGACGCCGTCTTCGGCCTGCACAATTGGCCAGGCGTGCCGGCGGGCCAATTTGCCTTCCTCAGCGGCCCGGCCATGGCTTCCGTCGATCTCGCCATCATTCGCATCGTCGGCAAGGGCGGCCATGGCGCCAGGCCCAGCCACGCCGTCGACCCCATTGTGGCCGCCGCCTCGCTGGTGATGGCGCTGCAGACGATCGTGTCGCGCAATGTCAACCCGCTGGAGACGGCGGTGGTCACCGTCGGCACGATCAATGGCGGCATCGCCGCCAACGTCATCCCCGACAGCGTCGAGCTCAAAATCACCATCCGGACCTTCAGCAAGACGGTGCGCGAGCAGATCCGGACGCGCATCATCGCGCTCGCAGAGGCACAGGCGCAAAGCTACGGCGCAACCGCCGAGGTCACCTATCCGCGCGGCTATCCGGCGCTCGTCAACCACCCGGAAGAGACCGAGTTTGCCCGCCAGGTGGCGCTCCGGCATTTCGGCACCGAGCGGATCGAAACAAACTTCTCGCTGATCACCGCCAGCGAGGATTTCGCCTTCATGCTCGAGGCGCGGCCGGGCAGCTATCTCTTCGTCGGCAATGGCGACAGCGCCGACCTGCACAGCCCCGACTACGACTTCAACGACGACATCCTGCCTGACGCCGCGCGCTACTGGGTGGCATTGGTCCAGGACTATCTCGCCGCGAACGCGGCTCCGCGGACAAGCGAGCCGGCAACAGGGCCCACGCCATGACAGACAGCTTTCTCTACACGACACCGCTCGATCCGCGCGCAGCCCCACTTATCGAAGCGCTGACCTGGGAATACACGACGCGCTACGGCGACCATTTCGGCGAACCGGGCGAAGAGATGCGCCGCTATCCCGCCGAGCTGTTCGCACCCCCCAATGGAAATTTCCTGCTGTTGACACGCAACGGCGCGGCGATCGCCGGTGGCGCCTTCAAGCGCTATGACGAGCGCACCGCCGAGCTCAAGCGCGTCTGGACCCATATCGATCTGCGACGCCAGGGCCTTGCGCGCAAGGTGCTCGCCGAACTGGAGCTGCAGGCGGCGCGCCAAGGCTATACGAGGCTCTATCTGACCACGGGCTTCCGCCAGCCGGAGGCCGCCGGCCTATATCTCAACGATGGCTACACCGCCCTGTTCGACACCGCCGTCGACCCGGAAATCCACGGCACCCTACCCTTCGAAAAGGACATCAGCGCCCTGACCCTGGAATTCGGGCCGAGCGCGCTCGAACGCAAGGCAAGCTGATCCATCGATCAGGCACGTACACACGCCCACGAACCCTGAATAAGATAGATGATTTAACTCCTGAATTCTAAAAATATAAAAAGCAATGTCGTGTAATTCATCTTGATATCAATAGGGTCATCTAAGTTTACTTATACACATAAATTACCTGCTCGAAATACTACCCCGTTGGAGCGAGAGTGACCATGACAATGACGGCCGACATAGGCGAGGTAGCCTCCCCCAGAAATGTACCATTCACCTCCGACCGTCAGGGGTACAGGGTAGTGCCGGCGAAGCACCCCTGGCGCGTGGTCGGCACCGTCGTCGCCGTCGTGGTCATCTTCTTCACGCTGCAGTCGATCATGACCAATCCGAGATGGGGCTGGGATGTCTTTGCCCGTTTCTTCCTCTCCGAACCCGTGCTGGTCGGCCTTGGCCGAACGCTGCTCTTGACCGTGCTCGCCTCCGGGCTTGGCTTTTTCCTCGGGACATTGCTCGCTTTCGCCCGCGTGTCCGCCTCGCCGCTGCTGTCGGGCGTGTCGTGGGCCTATATCTGGCTCTTGCGCTCCATCCCGCTGATCGTGCTTTTGCTCGTCCTCAACAATCTCGGCTATCTCTATCCGACCATCAATGTCGGCGTACCATTCACCGGCCTTTTGTTTGCGCAATACAACACCGTCGAGGTGTTCAGTCCGTTCTGGGTGGCAGTGGTCGGGTTGAGCCTCAACCAGGCCGCCTTCTCGGCCGAGATCATCCGCGGCGGCATTCTCTCGGTCGACCAGGGCCAGCACGAGGCGGCGGCCGCACTCGGTCTGTCGCGGCGCCGGCAGGCACTGGGCATCGTGCTGCCGCAAGCCATGCGCGCCATCCTGCCCAGTGGCTTCAACGAGATCATCGGCTTGGCCAAATCGACCTCGATGGTCTACGTGCTCGCTCTGCCCGAGCTCTTCTACACCGTCCAGGTCATCTACAAGCGCAACCTGGAAGTGATCCCACTCCTGATGGTGGCGACCATCTGGTACCTGATCATCATGAGCGTGCTGTCGATCATCCAGCTCGGCATCGAGCGGCGGTTTTCGCGCGGCGCCGTGCGCACGCCGTCCGGCCCTCTCCTGCCCAGCCTCTTTGCCTTCTTGTCCGGCCGCCGCTCGGTACGGGTGGCCACTCCGGCGCCCTTTGTCCCACCGCCTTCGACCGCCGTTCGCAAGCCACTGGTAACCGCTGGCGAGAAACTGGCGCGGCAAGGTGTCGGGCGCATCGCAATTCGCGACGTCTCCAAGAGCTTCGGCGCACTGACGGTCCTCGACGGCGTCGATCTCGACCTGGCGCCCGGCTCGGTGACGGCGATCATCGGCCCGTCCGGCGCCGGCAAGTCGACGCTGCTGCGCACCATCAACCATCTTGAGCGCACCGACACCGGGTTCGTGACCATCGACGACGAGCTGGTCGGCTACCATCGCGACGGGCATACGCTCTACGAACTCAAGGAAGCGGCCATCCGCCAGCGTCGCGCCGCAATCGGCATGGTGTTCCAGAACTTCAACCTGTTCCCGCATCTGACCGTGATTGAAAACATCATCGAAGCGCCGGTCTCGGTGCAGGGTGTTGCACGCGCCGAGGCGATAGCGCTGGCAAAGGATCTGCTCACCCGCATCGGCCTGCCGGAGAAGGCCGACGCCTATCCGCGGCATCTGTCCGGCGGCCAGCAGCAGCGCGTCGCGATCGCCAGGGCGCTGGCGCTGAAGCCGAAGGTGCTGCTCTTCGACGAGCCGACTTCGGCGCTCGATCCCGAGCTCGTTGGCGAAGTGCTCGATGTCATCAAGGAGCTGGCGACCTCCGGTACGACAATGGTGATCGTCACCCACGAGATCGGCTTTGCCCGCGAGGTCGCCGACACCATCGTCTTCATGGAAGGCGGCAAGATCCTCGAGGTCGGGACGCCGTCCAGCGTCTTCACCACGCCCGCCCACCAACGCACGCGCGAGTTCCTCGCCAAGGTTCTCTAGCGACCGGAATTTCAGGGAAAACGCGCCGGCGCCATGTGCGAACCGCCGGCTTTCCAGGCTCCCCGTTCGGGGAGCGTCAACCCCGCACGTCCATCATGCAAGGAGAGACCCATGACTTTGTACAGGAAGCCGTTATCCCTCGCCTTCGGCGCGGTCCTATCGGCCATTACCTTTGCCTCCGTCGCCCAGACGGCGGAATTCGATCTCACCCCCGAACAGCCGGGCCGAATTCACACCGAAAGGAGCCAGAAGGCAGCCGCGGCAATCGCACCGAGTTTCAAATTCGCCAAGCAAGGCTATCTGACGGTCGCCACCAGCCCTTGGGATCCGCCGGTCGGCACCTACGCGACCGATGCCAAGACCGTGGTCGGTACCGATCCTGACATCACGGTGCTGATCGCCGAAACGCTGGGGCTGAAACTTGATCTCGTTCCGGTCGCCTGGGCCGACTGGCCGCTCGGCCTTGCCTCAGGGAAATATGACGCCGTCGTCAGCAACGTGACGGTGACGGAAGAGCGCAAGGAGAAGTTCGACTTCTCGACCTATCGGCAGGACGTTCTCGGCTTCTATGTGAAGGCCGACAGCAAGATCACCTCGATCAAGGAACCGAAAGACGTCGCTGGCTTGAGGGTGATCACCGGTGCCGGCACCAATCAGGAAAAGGTCCTGCTCGAATGGGACCGCGAGAATGTCGCGGCCGGGCTGAGGCCTGTCGAGGTCCAGTACTATGACGATTCGGCGGCAAGCCAGCTCGCCATCCAGTCGGGCCGCGCCGATGCCGAGTTCAATCCGAACGCCACGCTTGCTTACTCTGCCGCCGTCAGCGGCAAAACCAAGCTGGTCGGCATCGTCAGCGGCGGCTGGCCTCTGACCGCCGAGATCGCAGTGGCGACGCGCAAGGGCGGCGGTCTCGCCGATGCCATTACGCTGGCCATCAACGAGCTGATCGCCAGTGGCAAATATGGTGAGGTGCTGAAGAAATGGAGCCTGACCGCCGAGGCCATCGACCAATCGCACACCAACCCGCCCGGCCTGCCGAAGCCCAACAGCTGAGCCAAAACGCATTGAAGGCGGACGCAATCGGGGTCCGCCTCTTCCGTCATGCATGCGTGCGCACGACGTGCACAGGCAACACCGCGAGAAATTGGGAAATTCAATGTTCTTGAGAACCAAAGCGATACCGGCCTTCATCGGCATTTCGGCGTTCCTGGCAGCCTCTCTGGTGTCGCTCGCATCGGAGCCGTTTGACCTCAGCCCCCAACAGTCGGCGCGCCCGCGCGCCGAGAAAGATCCTGCTTTGATTGCGTTGATCCCGGCGCGTTTCAAATTCGTCGAGGACGGCGTTTTGACGGTTGGCATCGCTCCCGGTGGGACACCGCCGGTTGCCACCTACGCGACCGATGCGGCAACCGTCGTCGGGGCCGATCCTGATATCGCCCAACTTATTGCCGACAAGCTCGGCAGGAAACTCAACCTCGTTGCGGTGGCCTGGGAAGACTGGCCGCTCGGCCTGACGTCGGGAAAATACGATGCCGTCATCAGCAATGTCGGCGTCACTGAAGAGCGCAAGCTGAAGTTCGATTTTTCGAGCTACCGGCAAGGCCTGCACGGTTTCTATGTCAGGAATGACAGCCCGATCACCGCGATCAAGGAGCCGAAGGACATTGCCGGGCTGCGCGTCATCACCGATGCCGGCACGATCCAGGAAAAGATCATTCTGGAATGGAGCACGCTGGATGTCGAAGCCGGACTGAAGCCGGTCGAGATCATCTATCTCGACGACACCGCCGCATCGAGCCTGGCAATCCGCTCCGGCCGCGCCGACACGATTTTCTCGATGAATTCGGCCCAAGCCTATCAGGCAGCGCTGACCGGCGAAACCCGGTTGGTCGGAACCATCAACGCCGGCTGGCCGCTGACGACCGATGTCGGGGTCACCACGAAGAAGGATAGCGGCATCGCCGATAGCATCACCGCAGCGCTCAACGAGACCATCAAGGATGGGAGCTATGCGAAGGCGCTCGCAAGATGGAGCCTTTCCGCCGAACAGATCGCGCAGTCGCGGACCAATCCGCCGGGGCTGAAGAAGTACTAGGGGCTGGCATGGGACAGACCGCAAAAGGGAGGCAGCGGCCTTGACGTCAATCTCGTGCAGCATCCGCAAGCTCGCTTTCCTCACACCCGGCAACTATCCTGACAGTGATCCGCATTCAGGGCTTGAGAAAACACTCCAGCTGTTCGAGCTTGGCGAGCGGCTCGGCTATGATGGCGCCTGGGTGCGGCAGCGTCATCTCGAGCCCGGCATTTCGTCGGCGGCCGCCTTTCTGGCCGCCGCCACGCAACGCACAAGCCGCATTGAACTGGGCACCGCCGTGATCCCGATCGGCTACGAAAGCCCCTACCGCCTGGCCGAGGATCTTTCGACGGTCGACGTGCTGTCACGCGGCCGATTGAATGTTGGCCTGAGCGCCGGCTTCCCGCCGCATGCCGAGATCCTCGGGCCGCTTGTCTTCGACAGCGACTGGCGGAGTTTCGATTTCTCGCATGAGCGCGTGCTGCGCTTCGTCAACAATTTGCGTGGCGGTCCGATCGGCGAACCCGGCGCGATCATCGAATTTCCCGGCGGCCGCGTGCGCCCTCGCCTGCAGCCGCATGCACCCGGTCTCCTCGAAAGGATCTGGTATGGTGGCGGCTCGCTCAGATCGGTTGAATGGACCGGTCGCAATGGTCTCAACCTGTTGATCGGCAATGTCACATCCGGCGAGGGAACCGACAATTTCTTTGAAGCGCAATTGCACCAGTTGGAGACTTTCTTTGCCCAGCAAAGCGAGAGGCGAGCTCGCGTGGCGTTGGGCAGGGTGATCGTGCCGTTCGACCGCGCCGATGCAAGCACGAGGAAACGCTATGCCGACTATGCGGCCGGACGCCACGAGCGCACCTTGAAGGCGCATGGCGAGCGGCGGACGCTTTTTGCCCGGGACATCGTTGGCACATCCGAACAGATTCTGGAGCAACTTGCCAGCGACCCGATCCTGGACAAGGTAGACGAATTGCGGCTCGAATTGCCCTACGAATTCGAGCAGCATGAATACGAGCAGATCATCACAGATTTCATCGAGACCATCGCGCCGGCACTCGGCTGGCGGCGTTTGGGCCTGACGGCTTCGGCAGCAGAGACCCCGCTGCAGCTCCCGACTGCGGTCTTATGAGACTTCGACGCGACAGAACTGAATCCCCTGCCGATAGTTCCAGACGCTTGAAGTGGGCGGAAAGATTCTGGTCCGGACGGTGTTTCCGGCATGGCCTGATTCTTCCACAAGGGGGTGCGAAAGCGACAGGCGAAGTTTGGCTACACTCCATGCCCGTCAATCGCCGAGCAGTTCAAGATTCTCACTGCCTAAAAGGCCGTACGAGATAGCTGCTCATCTGGGCGCAGTGTTGCTGTGGTGCCGGTCTGCCCTGTTGTGACCTTCACGCCGCTCATTCAAAATTGTCCTTTGCGGTTCCGGAAGCAGTCGACTAGACGACGTCTTGGCCGGATGGCACCAGATCGCGGCTTGCCTTGATTGCCGCGATATGTTCGGGGCCTATGCCGCAGCAACCACCGATGATCGTCGCTCCCTGCTCCACCCACAGCTTCACCCATTTGAGATAGTTCTCGGGGTCCAGATCCTTCCTGATCTCCGAAATACCTGCATACGGCGTGTCGGAAGGCGGTTCGGGCAGAAAGGCATTGGCGTAGACGCCAAGTTCTATCTTGCGACTGCCCAATGCGACGATCGCCTTGCGGGACGCCACGACCGCCTCGCCCATGACCTCGGGCTGACTGCAATTGAACAAGATCCCCGATGCTCCGGCCTCGATCGTCGCCGCGACCGCATCGGCAACCGGCTCGCCGGATCGCAGCTCCGGCGGGCCGGCTCGCCCGTCCTCATCCTTCAGCGTGTAGGAGACAAAAATCGGCAAACGTGAGTTCTTGACCGCCGCGAGCGCCGTCAATGCCTCGGCGGTGGAGCTTTGCGTCTCGATGAGCCAAAGATCGATGTGGGGAGCAAGCCCCTCAACCAGGCTTTCGAGGATGCGCGGCGCCTCGTCGGGCTTGAAATTGCCCGGCCTGTAGCTTTCAAACAGCGGCGGCAACGACCCCGCGACCCTGATGTCGCCAGGCAGGCGGTCGGCGACTTCGCGGGCGATACGACCGGCGCGATCCGCAAGCGCGCGCCCCTCTTTCTCGAAACGCTCCCTGCCGATCATATGCGGCACCAGGCCGTAGGAATTGGTGGTGATGATATCCGCACCGCTACCGGCAAATGCCGTGTGCGCCTTGGTCACGAAATGCGGCGCCTCGATCAGCGACAGCGCCGACCACTCAGGCAACCGAAACGGAGCGCCCAGGCGTTCCAGAAGACGACCCATGCCGCCGTCCAGAATGGTGAAGTCGTTAAGGTGATCAGTCATGATTTAAGGTCCGTTGGATGTCAGCGAATGAGAAGCTAGACGGCCCGGTAGCCGCGGCCGAATTTCACTTCAAGCCTATGCTGGACGAGTTCGAGCCCGATCGAGAGCGCCCAATAAAGCACAGCCGCGGTCAGCAGCATTTCCATGTAGTGGAAAGTTGCGCGGCCGTAAGACTGGGCGAGAAAATTCAGCTCCCATAGGCCCATGATCGACACCAGCGAGGAATCCTTCAGCATCGAAATGAAATGGGCTCCGCCAGGCGGGATGATGACGCGCATGGCTTGCGGAGCGATGATCTTCCAGGCGATCACTTGTCGGGATAGCCCGAGCGACAAGGCCGCCTCGCGCTGTCCACGATCCACCGAGGAGATGCCTGCCCGGATCGTCTCGGCAAGATAGGCCGCATAGTTCAGCGAGAGTGCCAGAATACCGGAGGTAAACGCCGACAGAATGATGCCGAACTGCGGCAGCGCCAGATAGATCAGCAAGACCTGCACCAGCAACGGCGTGCCGCGAAAGAAAGACGCGTAGAATGTCGCCACGCCAAAGGCGACCGGATTGGTCGACAGGCGCCCGAGCGCGGTGAGTATTCCCGCGCTCACGGCAAAAATCATCGACAAGGCCGTCACCAGCAGCGTGAGCGCGACGCCCTGGACGAAGCCGTCTGGAGACAAACGCAAGCCGAGCATGAACGGCAGCTTTTGGCGGATGAGGCCGAAGTCGAGACCGAGGCTGCCGAGCCCAACGCATAGCACCAGAAACAGTGTCGCCCAGGTCAGCCAGACCTTGAACCGGAAACTCCATTTCTGCGTGATCGGCTGAACACCCCGCGTGACCGCGACGAGGTCTGCAGCGAGACCCGCCGAGCCGGGTTCAATCGACATTTTTTGTGATGTCCACGCCGAACCATTTGTTCGAAATGGCGGCGAGCTTTCCTCCCGTCTTCAGTTCCACGATGACGCGTTTGACCTCCGCGTCCCATTCCGGATCGCCCTTGTCGGTGACGATGGCGTTCGGCTCGGCAAACAACGGATCGCCCAGCACCTTGAGCTTGCCCGTTGCGTCTATCTGACCCTTGGCGGTGCCGGCAGAAGCGACGATGGCGTCAAGGCGCACGCCCGGTCCGAGGGCCAGATTCTGGAAATTCACGGTCTCGTCGCCCGGCACGACCTGCACGTCATGGAAGGGAAACTCGATCGCCGGTTGGCCGGGAATGGTGAAGTTGCGATTGACGTAGGCTTCGTATGACGAGCCCGATCCGACGCCGACGCGCTTGCCGGAAATGTCCGCCACGGACTTGATGGTCTGCTCCTGGGAATTGACCACAAGCACGGCCGGAACGCTGTAGTAGATCACCGGAAAGTTCAGCACCTTGGCCCGGTCTTCGGTGGGCGTCGTCGATGTGATGCCAACATCCCAGCGACCGGCCCACTTGCCGCCGACAATGGTTTCCCACCCGGGCGATTCCAGCTTCAGCTTGGCGCCGAGCTTTTCGGCGAACGCCTTCGCCACGTCGACATCGAAACCGTCCAGTTCGTTCTTGTCGTTGATGAAGGCAAAGGGCGGATAGTCATTGACCAGGGCATCGACCACGACACCGGTCTTGTGAACCCGGTCGAGTGTCTCACCGGCCTGGGCTGCCGACGCCGCCAGGGACAGCGTCAACGCATAAGCAGCAATCTTCGAAACCGATATTTGCATGATTGGCCAAATCTCCTTGTTGAAGCAGAGATTTGCAGCAGTTCATCCGCGCCCTAAAGGTTGGATTTTTCAATTAATTTCGGCAATGACGAAAAACCATCCACCTTCTTTCAGCACCTCGCCATCGCGCCGACCGGATACAAGATCGACGAACTGACCGTCGACATCAAACGGGCAAAATCCTTTGACGTCGCCGGGTAACGGAGGGCTTGCGTTCTTGGCGCGGCTGAAGGCCGCGCCAATTGGCTTGTCGGCCCTTTCTCTCGCTTGCCTGTGCCAAAGACGGCTAGATCGAGAGCAGCAGCAATGACTCCGATCGTCTCATAGGAACCTTCTTTTTTCAAAAGCACTTGGGAGGCGATCAGTGATACTATCTGATCCGATCGCCTCATAACTTTTCGTCACGCCTGCGAACGCGCGTTCCCCTGCCGAAATTCCTGTCAGCTGCGATCGTCCATCCGCGCGAGGCTTATTTTCCGCTCATTGATCCTGCGGACCGCATCCATGACTGTCCGCGAAGCAGATGACGAGACGTTTGATTGCCCCTTCAGTACGCGGTGCACAGTGCCGACGCCAACGCTCGCCGCCGCGGCAATTTCCTTGATGGTTCCCAGCCGTTCGATCCCGATCGCCGGTTCGTATGTCATGTTTAACTCTCCTCGCCACAATGAGAAACGGGTGGCGGGTGCGCAGCCGCGGCTGCGCAGCCTCCTGCATCACGTCTTGCGGCTCTTCTGGCGATAGACGTCGGCAATCACGGCGGCGATAATGATCAGGCCCTTGATGATCTCCTGATAGAAAGCATCGACGCGCAGGAAGGTGAAGCCCGACATCATCGTGCCGAGAATGATCGTGCCGATCACCGTGCCCGTGATGCGGCCGACGCCGCCGGTCAGCGAGGTGCCGCCGATCACCGCCGCGGCAATTGCGTCAAGTTCGTACATCACACCCATTCCGGCCTGCGCAGTTTGCGCGCGCGATGCGGTGACGATGCCGGCGACGCCCGCGAGCAGACCAGCGACGGCATAGACCTTTATCAGGTGGCGCTCGACGTCGATGCCGGAGACACGTGCGGCCTGCACATTGGCGCCGATGGCGTAGGTGAACTTGCCATAGCGCGTATAGCGCAGCGCCACGTGGAAGATCACGGCGACTACCAGAAAAACCACCACCGGCCAGATGCCCGAGCCGATGAAGTTGAACTGGTCGGTCAGCCCCGACACCGGTTGACCCTTGGTGTACCACTTGCACAAGCCCCGCGCGGACACCATCGTGCCCAGCGTCGCGATGAAGGGCGGGATCTTGGTGTAGGCGATCAGCGCTCCGTTGAACACGCCAGCGAGCAGGCCGACTGCCAGTCCGACCAGGATCGGGATGACAAACGGCAAGTCGGTGAGCGAGGGATAGAGTGCTTTGGTCCAGGCCGACGATTGCGCCAGGCTGGCCGCGATCATGGCAGTCAGGCCAACCATGGAACCCGACGACAGGTCAATGCCGCCGGTGATGATGACCTGGGTGACGCCCACCGCAATGATGCCGATGACCGAGACCTGCAGGATCATGATCTTCAGGCGTTGCGCATTCATCAGGAAGCTCTGGCCGACGAAAATCCAGCCGAGCAGTTCGAACACCAGTGCAATTCCAAGCAAGATGAGAAGGATGTTCGCTTCGACCGGCAGTCGGCGCCTGTTGGCCCCGATCCCAGTGAAAACGGCGGGTCCCGGCAATGTGCTGTTCGTTGACATGTTGTATCCTCCCTAGTTGTGTTTGGGTCCTATTTCGAAGCCAGTTCCATGATCTTGACCTGTGTCGCCTCCGCCCGATCGAGAATCCCCGTGACGTGTCCTTCGTGCATGACCAGGATGCGGTCGCTCATGCCAAGCACCTCGGGCATTTCCGACGAGATCATCATCACCGCCACGCCATCGCGCGCGAGTTCCGTGACCAAGCGATGAATCTCGGCCTTGGCGCCGACGTCGATGCCGCGTGTCGGCTCGTCGAGGATGAGAATCCTCGGCTTGGTCAGGAGCCAGCGCCCAATCAACACCTTCTGCTGGTTGCCGCCGGACAGGTTTTCGATGCGTTGCGCGAGATTTGGCGTTTTGACGCGCAGCGTTTCGCTCATCAGCGTGCAGGCGCTGGTGATGCCCTTTTCGGCCACGAAGCCGCGTGACACGTAGTCTTGCTGCAGGACGGCGATCTGCATGTTCTCGAGGATGTCGAGGATGAGCAGGCAACCGGTTTCCTTGCGGTCCTCGGTCAGCAGCGCCATGCGGTGACGAATTGCGACGTTCGGCGACGAGATGGTCACCGGCTTGCCGTGGATCTCTATGGAACCCGAACTCGCCGGCGTCACACCGAAGATCGCTTCGGCGACGTTGGAGCGGCCCGAACCCACCAGTCCGGCGACGCCCAGGATTTCGCCGGCGCGGATATCGAAGGAGACGTCGGTGAAGACCCCGGCGAGCGTCAGGTTCTTCACAGACAGCACGACCTCGCCGATCGGGACTTCCTCCTTCGGAAACATCTGTGTGATCTCGCGCCCGACCATCATGCGGATGATGTCGTCACGGGTCACATCACTCGAAAGGTGCGTGCCGATGTAGCGGCCGTCGCGGAACACCGAGAACTCGTCGGCGATCTCGAACAGCTCGTTCATCTTGTGGGTGATGTAGATAATGCCTTTGCCTTGCGCTTTCAGGTCGCGGATGATGGTGAACAGGTGGGAGACCTCGCGCTCGGTCAGCGCCGATGTCGGTTCGTCCATAATCAGCACGTCAGATTCGTAGGAGACGGCCTTGGCGATCTCGACCATCTGCCGGTTGGCGACGGTGAGATCGCGCACCTGCACCTGCGGATGGATGTTGATGTTGAGCCGCCGGAACAGATCCGCCGTCATCCTGTTCATTGTGGTATGGTCGACGAGGCCGAAGCGATTCAGTGGCTCGCGCCTGATCCAGATGTTCTCCGCCACCGTCATGTAGGGCATCAGGTTCAGTTCCTGATGGATCATGGCGATGCCGTTCTCGAGTGCGTCCAGCGGCGACTTCAGCTGGATAGGCTTGCCGCGCAGATGCAATTCACCGCGGTCGGGATGATAGATGCCGGCGATGATCTTCATCAGCGTTGACTTGCCCGCGCCGTTCTCGCCCATCAGTGCATGAACCGTTCCGGGCCGCAGCCTGAACGACACGTCGTCCAGTGCAACGACGCCGGGAAATTCCTTGCGCGCGTTCTCGATGGTCAAAAGATATTCGGAACCTGCGGCCGAAGCCCTGTCGCGGGCGGCGGCCGGTGTCGATGCACTGCTCATGGCGTGCTCCTCCTCCTGGGGGTGATTTTCGGCTGGGCGCGCGGATGCGCGCCCAGAGAGTTTTGGCCAAGCAGGATCAGTTCTTGCTCTGGTAGGTCGCCAGATTGGCCGGCGTTACCAGCTCGAACGGCACGAAGACCTTCTGGTCGACCTTCTCGCCCTTGGCGAGCTTCAGCGCCGCGTCGACCGAACCAAGGCCCTGGCCGGCGGCGTTCTGGAACACGGTGACGTCGAGGTCGCCGGCAGCCATCACGGCAAGCGCATCCCCGGTTGCGTCGACCCCGCCGACTAGCATCGTCTTCATGTCGATTCCGGCGGCCTTCATCGCCTGGATGGCGCCGATCGCCATCTCGTCATTGTTGGCGACGACGGCGTCGAACTGGATGCCGGCCGACAGCCAGTTGCTGACAAGGTCGGTGCCCTGGGTGCGCGACCAGTTGGCGGTCTGCTCCTCGACGATCTTCATGAACGAGCATTCGGGCGTCGCGATCACGTCGTGGATGTCCTGTGTGCGCTGGCGTGCCGCCTGATTAGACAGTTCACCCATCATCACCACGATGTTCGCTTCGGTCTTGCCGGCTTCCTTGAGCAGCCGGCAGATTTCCTTCGTTTCCAAAGTGCCCGACTCGACCTCGTTCGACGCGACGAACGCCTGCTTCTCCGGCAGTTTGTCGACGTTGACCGGTTGGCGGTTGACATAGACCAGAGGAATGCCAGCATCGGCCGCGATCTTCGACATCGCCGTTGTCGCGTCCGTGTCGACCGGGTTGACAATGATCGCGCTCACGCCCGAAGCGATGAAGTTCTGGATCTGGCTCTGCTGCTTGGCGACGTCGTTCTGTGCGTCCTCCACCTGTAGCGTCACGCCGTTAAGCGTCTTGGCATAATCGATCATGCCGTTGCGCAGAACGGTCAGGAAGTTGTCGTCGAACTGCGCCATCGATACGCCGATGTTCTCGGCCGGCGCCGAGGTTGTCATCAGCGCCGAGATTGCGGCGCCCAGAATCAGTTTCTTCATGTCAGTTCCTCCATTTTAAGGCGTCCGGTGCGCCCGATCCTCCCGGAACTCCCCCGGTTCGGGGGTCGTATCGAAACGGCAAGTGCCTCAGCGCCAAGGCCTCGGTGGCAGTTTTGCCGTGACGAAATCCATGTTCACCCGCGTCCGCGCCTGAAAGGTTAGAAGACGATCGTCTTGTGGCCGTTGAGCATGACGCCGGTCTCCAGATGCAGCTTGACCGCACGCGCCAGCACCCTGCTTTCGATGTCGCGGCCGATCACGCGTTCGGTCTCCTGGTCGGTGCCACAACCTCGGCGTTCAGCCATCCGACCTTGATCTGGCAGAGGATGTGCGGGAGTGCCTGGTCGAACTTTGAGACCATGACGACGATCGACGAGCGCGGCGCCTTCATGCCGAAGCGCTCGATAGGCGATTTCAGCGCCCCTTCGATATCGTCCTTTACCGCACCGGTCGGTGCCGCGACCGCGATCCGCATGAAGAAACGGCTTGTCTGGCGCTCCAGAACTGGTTGCGCTTGGCAATGTTGGCGCCCATCGCCGCAAGGTCGGTGGTGACGCCGGCCACGATGCGGGGGTGGTCGTCGCACGAAAGGCTCAGTACATGGATCTTGTCCGCCACGGTGTGATCGCTTTGGTGCGCAACGAGCGTTCATGAGACAGGCAGGCCATCGAAAAAGCGGCGCAGTTCGCCCGCTTCGATACCGACGACGTGGCGCTGCTCGGGGTAGATGCCGCTGCGCACGTCGGCGGCGAACTCGGAGAACGCCGCGATGCGCTCGCGCTGCAGGCGGTCCAACTCGGCTGCGAAGTTGCGATAGGCCTTGGCGTGCCTGGGCACGTGGCCGCGGTTTTGGCCCAACAGGTCGTCGCCGAAAAGATATTGGCAATCGCAGCCGGTTCCAGCACCCATGGAAACCATGAACAGTGACGTGCGCTCGCTGATGGCGGCCGCGACCTCGGCCGGCACCACCTCGATTTCCGCGCCGAAGGCGCCGGCCGCTTCGTACGCCTTGACCGCGTCGAATATTTTGAGGGCACTTTCGGCCGACTTGCCGACTGCCTTGAAGCCGCCTGTCCAGGTGGCCCGCGACGGGATCAGCCCGACATGGCCGATTACAGGAATGGCTTCGTCAGCGAGCCGCTTCACGGTGGCCAGGCTGGCGCTGCAATAGACGGCGTCGGCGCTCGCCTTGTAGAGCGCGAAAGCCCAGCGTACAAAATCGTCCGCCGTGCCGACTTCGAAGAAATTGACGCCCGGCACCGCAAACAGGCTTGGCGCAACCTCGCGGAACTGCGGAAGAACCATCATCTCCGGCGGCACCGAGACCATGTCGACGCCGGCTTTCTCGGCAGCCTCCAACTCTTCCAGCGTCTCCACGCGGATCATCGTGAACTGGTACTTGCCTTTCATGGCGCGGATATCCGCTACTGTCGGTCTCTTCCTGCTCATCGGCTGCCCCTCCCATTTTGCGTAATCATGCCGCCAGCAACGCCTTCGTTTTCACCAGAGCGACGTCAGTTTCGAGGGCCCGGCCGCCTGCCTGATGCCAGGCGAATGTCGCGGGCCAGGGCGTGGCCGGGGCCGATGCCGCTCGCCGAAAGCAGATGTCCGTCCCCCGCCTGCGCCGCAGGCCTCAATCCAATCGGTCACCTTCATCTGCGCGGATCTTGTCTGGGTCAAAGTTCGGAGGCGGCGGCGGACCGCCGCCTCCGTAGCCTTGGGAGGCTGGTGGTCTGAGGCAACCTTGGTTTCGGCGTGGAACTGTTCGCGACACCGCCGCGCCATCGGCGGCAGATCGCGCTTGATGACAAGGGCAGTCTTCGTCGCGCCACTGGCGCAGGAAGGCCTATTTCGCGGCAGCCGGTCGGAGCGGACGGCGACGGCAGGTCGCGTTTGATCAGACAGTTCAGCTTCGGCAGCGCATGGCACGATCCCATCGGGATCGTGTGGTGCTCACCGGCGCGCTGCGCTTCGCGCCCTATCAGAACCCAGTCTCGTTTCGTCGGACTATAGTCTTCGGCTGTGGCGGCTGCGCTGATCATGACCTTCCTTTTCAGGCTGGAACCAAGACTGATAAGCTTTCCTGAAAGAGAGCTACCAAATTCAATCATTTCCATCAACGCCACTTGCAATTTTTCTATCATCTACTATCATTCTTTCGAAATCCTCAAAAGGAGACTGCCTTGGCCAAGCGCCCAACGGTTTCGGATTTGGCCCGGGCATCAGGGGTCAGCGTGGCGACGGTCGACCGGGTTTTGAACAACCGCCTGCCGGTGCGCGAGGAGACAGCGCAGCGGGTCTATGAGGCGGCGACCGTTATCGGCTACCACGCCGTGACCCTGATCAAGCAGCGGATCCGCCAAGATCTCCCGGAATACCGGCTGGGCTTTCTTCTGCAGAAGCCCGAGCAGCATTTCTACCAGGAGTTTGCGCGCGAGTTGGAGGCCGCGACGATCCATGCGCCGCGGTTCCGCGGAATTCCGGTTATCGATTTCTGGTCGAGCCAGGCTCCCGAGGACATCGTTGTTCATCTGGAAAAACTGGCAGCAAAAACGAATGCCATTGCATTGGTTAGCCCTGATCATCCGACGATCACGGTCGCCGTGGAAAGCTTGAAGGCCCGCGGGATTCCGGTGTTTTCACTTCTGTCCGATTTCGCTCCAGGCGTTCGCGAAGGCTATGTGGGCCTCAACAACCGCAAGGTAGGACGCACCGCCGCGTGGATGATCGCGCAATGCGCCAGGCGGCCGGGCAAGGTCGCCGTGTTTGTCGGCAGTCATCGCTTTCACGGCCAAGAGTTGCGCGAGATCGGCGTGCGCGCCTATTTTCGGGAGCATGCGCCGGATTTCACTGTGCTTGAGACCTTGGTCAATCTTGAAACGGCCGGTCTTACCCATCAGGCGATGCTCGACCTGCTCGAGAGGCATCCCGATCTCGTCGGATGCTACATAGCCGGTGGTGGCATGGAGGGCGCTATCACGGCAGTGAGAACGGCCATGCCCGCCCAGCCCCCGGTCTTGATCTGCAACGAGATAACGCCCGAGTCACGCGCCGCACTCGCCAACAACATCATCACCATGGTGCTCGCAACGCCGCTGGCCCGGCTGAGCAGCGATCTCGTCAATCTCATGGCGCATGCCATCCAGGACGGCGCCGCCAACGCGCCGGGACAGACTTTCCTGCCCTTCGACATCCATGTGCCGGAAAATATCTAGGCGTCCCTGCAATAGAATCTATCATGGATGATAGAAAATAATCACGGCGAGTTGACTGTATCTTGCCGCCGGATGATGGGATCGGCAGCCGCGCCGGTGAAAATGACCGGCATCAAAACGGGAGGGAATATCGGATGCCAACTGCTCGATTGCCGTCGTTCGCACTCAACCATATGGCAGCGCCCTCGCTGCGTATGGACGCGTTCTTCGCGCTCTGCCGCAAGGTGGGTGCGGCGCAGGCGGAAATCCGCAACGATCTTGCAGGCAACGCCATCATGGACGGCACGCCCGCGGCCGAAATCGGCGGCCAGGCCCGCAATGCGGGAGTGTCCCTGATCAGCATCAACGCGCTGCAGCGCTTCAACGAATGGACGCCGGCCCGCGAGGCCGAGGCGATCGAACTCGCCGACTATGCGCAGGCCGCAGGCGCGGCAGCGCTGGTCCTCGTTCCGGTCAACGATGGCTCGGGACGGGCGGACGGGGAACGTCAGAAGAACGCAAGGACTGCCCTTCGAGGCCTGAAGCCGATCCTGAGCGACCGCGGCGTGGTCGGCCTGGTCGAGCCGCTGGGCTTCGCCATCTGCTCCCTGCGCTCAAAACGAGAGGCGGCGGACGCCATCGCGGACATCGACGGCGTGGGCGCCTTGGGGCTGGTGCACGACACATTTCATCATTTCCTCGCTGGCGAGCCGGCGCTGTTTGCGGAGATGACCGGCCTCGTCCACATTTCGGGTGTCGCCGATGAGGAGGTGGGGGTCGACGACATGCGCGATCCGCATCGCGTGCTCGTGGATGAGAAAGACCGCCTCGACAATATCGGCCAGATCCGTGCATTGCAAAGCGCGGGCTACGCCGGCCCCCTCTCCTTCGAGCCATTCTCGCCGGCTGTCCATGAACTCGATGACCCCGCACGCGCGCTCGCCGACAGCATCGCTTTCATTCGAGCCCGGCTGTAAGCGATGTGTTGCAACGTTTTGATTACCGGCGCTATGGCGACATTTTCGAAGGATTAGATGGTCAAGGGCCGCCAGTTCGACCAGTCAGTGATCCTGCTATGCGCGCAGCCGCGATCATCCTAAACGGCATCGAAATGGTAATGGCCCGTACCGAGCTTCACCAACTGGTCGGGCGGGAGGCCTGTGAAGATCGCACCCACCCCCATGTTATTTGCTGACCGGGGGATGCAGCCTTGTGTCGAGGGCAAATGCTTCCTGGAACTTGAGCGTGTAGGAAGTTGCCGCCTCGCTGGCCACGAAGATGAGGTTCCAGCTATATGAAGAGACCGCGCTTGGCATAGCCACGATGGGATGTTTCATCAAGAGGTCATCCCCGAATGCCTGCTGACCCGCGCTTGGTATGCCGGGGCGCAGCCAGTTCGGATTGGGCACGCTTGCAGGATCGACGACATGGATAGTCGATGCATCGCTGAGGACAGCGGCGGTTAATGTGTGGGCAACTGTGTCGAGGGCGCGAAAACCCTTATGCACGGCGACTTCGAGGATAGCCGTGGCGGGATCGATCGAGCAGTACACTGCTCTTACGCCCTTGCTGTTCCAGCGGCCGCCGACCCGATAGGCACCTTCGCCACTATTCCATGTCGCGGCATGGACGGCCTGGTCGAGCCGCCACGCAATGAGTTCCGTTCCTCCGAGCGCTATCGGCAGAGGCGTCATGCATAAACGCCGTATTCAAGCCGCTCCAGATAGTCTTCGACCAGTTCCACGCCGGCGGGAGTGCCCAGCAGATCGATCGGACGGCGCTGGTCGAGACCGACCGCCGGGCGCTCCAGCCATTGTTCAGCTTCCGCCTGCGTGCCGAGGACATCCGTCGCTTTCGCCAGGATCTCTGCGAATTTCCAAGTCCGTCCGCTCTGCTCCTGGCTAAGGGGCTTGGATGGAGCGTCTTTGCGGCGCTGCCAGGTTCGCAGGCTCATACCAACGGCCTTTTCGAGCGACGCCGTCTTGTTGATGAAGACCAGTTGTCCGACGAGGTGGTTTAGCGCTGAGGCCGGCAGACCGAGTAGAAGCAGCTCATGCGCGTCAAGGGCACTGGTCAATCGACGCGACAATATACGGGACCCGCCAAGCAGTGCTTCCACCCGTTGGAGACCGCCGCCTCTCGCTTCCGTAACGACTTTATCCGCCGTAGTCGCCATGTTCGCCTCCTGTGTCAACTGTCGCGTCAAATATGACAGTTGACGTCCGAGATTTCAAGTGCGTGCGAATTGATCTTTGAAGGGCCGAGCACCCGCCCCAAAAACCACCCAGGCAGACGAGGTTTGAAAGTTGTTCTGCGAAGTTCGAAGAATCTTGGGGCATGCGGCATGTCGCCGTCAGGCTCCTGCCGGCAGGAGCCGCCTCATAAGGAAGACATTCATCTGCAGGCTAGTGGAAACGCTAGGGTCTGCTTCCATTCCTAGGTGCGGGTCTTGGGCTTTCGACCGTTGAGGTAGGGACTGCCGTCATCTGCGACGGCGGCGGAGAAAAGCGCGGCAAAGAACGGAATGCAGGCTGCCCCAATTGCCCCGGCGCGAGGCCCCAATCGGGACGCCTCGACAGGCGCAGCCTGCAAGCCGCGCGATGGGCCAAGGATTGGCTGGCGCAAGATCGCGCTCACCAGCTTGTTTGTCACCGGTTCCGGAAGCCGTCCCCCAAGGACGATCAGAGCCGGGTCGAACATGGCCGTTACCACACGCACGGCCTCGCGAAGCTGCTCGCCGGCCCGTTCAACCCACACTTCCAACGTCGCTTCGGCCTTGTCCGGCAAATGCTCAAGATCGGGAAAATCGCCGACGACGAAGCCGGCCTCATTGAGGATGGCCAAGAGGTCCTGGCCTGACGGGCGGGGATGGTCGTAGGGATAGAGAACTCCCGGTAGACAGGCGTTTCCATTGACGCCGCGGTAAGGTCGTCCGTCAATGACGACCCCTCCTCCGACACCGTGGCCGATGTGAATGCAGAACATGGGATCGGGCTGCGGTATTCGGCCGCCGAAAACATACTCTCCGAGCGCCGCGGCTGTTCCATCGTTCTCGATGTAATATGGCGCCTCGAAAGTCGCCTTAAAGGCTTTGTCTGCCTCGCCGTCATCAAAAGCGGGAAAGAAGCTGTGCGCCTTGAGGATATTCGACATCGTGCCAAAATTGCCGGGGACCGAGCAGCCGATTCCGAGAAAACGATCCTTGAACACGCCGAGGTCCGCGAGCATGACCGCGATTGTCACCTGCGCCGCCCTGGCCACAGACAAGGCCGTGCTGGTCTCTATGTCGACCGACCGAGAGGCAAGAATCTTACCTGCCAAATCGACGATAGCCACCTCCATGTGGGAGACTGAGAATGTTATCCCGGCCGATAGAAGCCTGTCAGCACGCAAGCTCAGCCGACGACGGGGCTGGCCCTGCGCGCCGGTACGCTCGGCCACCTCGATCAGAAGACCCATCTCGATCAGATCGGCAATCAGCCGTGTTATCGAGGCGCCGGTCATGCCGGAACGCTCGGCCAGCTCGACGCGCGCGACCTCCTTGCCTACGAAGATCAGTTCGACCAGCCGTCGTTGGTTCCGTGAAAGGTCGAGCCGTTTCAAGAGGGTTCCTCAATCGCAGTTCACAAACAGCTATTGCCATATATATTAAATTACGCAATGTAATTAAACTGTCATGGGCTCCCTATAAAAAGAGCTCAACCGGGATGGCCGGAAACACCGAATCGGAGAACACCATGCATCAGATCAAACGCGTGTTTGCGGCCACCGCCATGCTGGTGGCGATGGCTTTTCCGGCTGTGGCCGACAACCTTGTCGTCTATTCGCCGCAGGGGGAAGAGAACGTCCAGTGGATTACCGACCAAGCCAAAGCCGCCGGTCACGACGTGCAGTTTCTGCGCGCCCCCGGAGGAGAACTCTTCGACCGGCTGATCGCCGAGAAGAACAACCCCCAGGCCGATGTCGTGCTCGGCATGGTCGATACGTCCATGGCTCTGCTCAAGAAGAACGGTCTGTTTCAGGCGTACTCACCTGCCTGGGCGGCGGACCTCCCGGCGCAATACAAGGACGCAGAAGGCATCGTCCACAAATTCTGGAGTACACCTGTCATCATCGCCTATGACCCCGACAAGCTTCCCGAGGCGCAGGCCCCGAAAAGCTGGCTCGACCTGACGAGGGAGGAATACAAGGGTAAGTACGTGATCGGCAACACAGCCTGGCAGACGACGCGGATCTATTTGGCAGGCATCTTGGCACGGTTCCTCGACGACAAGGGCGAAGTCACTCAGGCCGGATGGGATTTTCTCAACGCATTTTATGCGAACGCGATCGTCGTCGGTGACGCGGATGCTCAAAAGGAGGCGTTCAAGTCCGGTGGGGCGACCATCAATCTGAACTGGCTCGGCGGCGCTATGAAAATGGCAAACGAGCTCGGCACCCAAGTCAGGGTCATTGACACGGAAGGCGGTACCCCGGTCATCTCCGAAGGCGTGGCGATCATGGCGGGAACCGATCAGCTGGAGCAGGCAAAGGGCTTTGTCGACTGGTTCGGCTCGGCCGATGTCATGGCCGCCTATGCCAAGCAGTTCGGCCAGGTTCCGGTGCTGCCTGCCGCACTCGCGAAATCGCCGGCCGCAGTGCAGGCAAACGCGAAATTGGTCAAGGCGCAGCCGATCGACTGGGACGCGATCGCGCCCAAACTTGATGGCTGGTTGCAGAAGGTCGAGCTGGAGATCCGGTGACGATCTCGTTTGGGCAGCCCTGACCGCCCGGCTTCACGAGGAGCACGACCATGGCCAACCCAATCCTGAACATCGACAAGCTGCATATTGGTTATGGCGACAACATTGTCGTTCGCAACCTGTCGATCGATATTCACGAAGGCGAGTTCGTCTCGCTGCTCGGGCCTTCCGGCAGCGGCAAATCCAGCGTCCTGCGGGCCATCGTCGGCTTTCATTCAGTCATGAGTGGGCGGATCGTCCTGGATGGGAAAGACATCACCAATGCGCCGCCGGAGCGCCGCAATGTCGGCATTGTCTTTCAAAATTACGCGCTGTTTCCCACGATGACAGCGTTCGAGAACATCGCGTTCGCGCTGCGCGTGGCGAAGCTGCCGGAGAGCGAGATTGGCCGGCGCGTCGGCCAGATCGCCGAAACGTCGGGCATCACCGAGCAGTTGCAGAAGAACCCGGCCAACATGTCGGGCGGGCAGCAACAGCGCGTCGCCATCGCGCGCGCGCTCGTCACCGGCTCGAAGGTGCTTTTGTTCGATGAGCCGCTGTCCAATCTCGACGCCAAGGTGCGGGTGACGATGCGCCACGAGATCAAGCGGCTGCAGCGGGATTTCGGCTTCACGGCAGTCTTCGTCACGCATGACCAGGAAGATGCGCTCACCATGTCGGACAAGATCGTCGTGTTAGCAAACGGCAGCGTCGAACAGATCGGTGATGGGCGCACGCTTTACCGAAACCCCGCGACGCCGTTCATCTGCGAGTTCATCGGCGCGGCCAACGAACTGTCCGCGCCGCTTGCCGCTCGGATACTGGGCCGCGCTATCGAGGGGCGCTGCTTTGTCCGCCACGAAGACGTGGTCGTGGGCCGAGCGATATCAGGCGGGTTTCCGGCGAGCGTCCGCCATGTGGAGTTCCTAGGCGCCCACAGCCGCATCGACCTCGATGCCGACGGGCATTCAATCTCGGCGGCTAGGATGGGCAACGAGTTGCCCGAAATCGGCGAGACCGTGTCCTGGGCCATCCGGCCCGGCTCGGCCCATATTTTCGAAGGAGCAGCCCTTTGAACCGCGCGGCTGGCGTCGAGCGCGTTGCCTATTGGGTCGCGTTGGCGACCCTGATCTGGGCCGTTGTCACCTTCATGATCGTGCCGCTGTTCGCCTCGCTTCAAGCGGCATTCTTCAAGGAAGGCAGCCTGGCTGTCGGTCAGATCATAAGCGAACTTTCAGCATCCCGCAGGGTACGCATCGCATTTTGGAACACCGTTTGGATGACGGCGGCAACAATGATCACGGTCACCGTTGTCGGGGTTTTCCAGGTGGCGGTGCTTGAGTATTTTCACGTGCGAGGTCGTGCGCTCCTGAAAATCGCCTATGCGACACCGCTGGTCTTCGGCGGCGTCGTTGCGGCGGCTGGCTATAATTTCACCTATGGTCCGGGCGGCGCGCTGACACTTATGGTCAAGGCAGTCTTCCCCAGCCTGCCGCGAGACTGGTTCATCGGCTGGTTTGGCGTGCTCTTCACACATACCTTCCTGATGACCAGCTTCTACTTTCTCTTTTTGCGCGCCGCGATGCGCCGCGTCGATTATGCAACCATCGAAGTCGCGCGCAGCATGGGAGCCTCGGAAGCAACGATCCTGTGGCGCGTGGTTCTGCCCGTGATCATGCCGACGCTGCTCGCCGTAACCCTGCTCACCCTTTACACCGCGATCAGTTCCTTCGCCGCGCCGCAAGTGCTGGGCGGCCGCGACTTTTACATGCTCAGCCAGGTGGTGCTGACGCTGAACAGCCTGCGTCGCCCCGACATGGCAGCCCTGCTGGCGCTCATCATGGGTGTGTGCCTCATGAGTGTTATCCTCTTGTCGCAATATTACGAAGCACGCGGCTCCTATATCGGCGGCGCGAAGGCGACCGCACCAATTCAACTGCGCAAGATTCGCAATCCGATCGGCAACGCGGTCCTGCAAGTCTTGGCCCATCTGCTTGTGGCCATCTATGTGGTCCCGGTCGCCCTGGTGGTGCTCTTCTCCTTCGCCCCGGCCGCCAGCATCGGCGTGGAGGTTATCCCGTCCAGCCTGACGTTGAAGAACTATGCACGCGTCTTCACCGAAGGCTCTGCCTTTTTGCCGTTCTTCAACTCGATGCTGATGGGCCTTGTCGCCGTTCTGGCGGCGCTTGGCGTTGCCCTGTTTGCCGTGCCCGTCATTGTGGGTCGGCGCAATTGGCTGACGCGTGTTCTCGACCTTAGTTTCTTCCTGCCCTGGGTGGTGCCCAGCATTCTGCTCGCGGTCGGGCTGATCCTCACCTTCGACACACCAAACCCGCTCGTCGGAAACGCGGTGCTTCTCGGCGGCTACTGGCTACTGCCGATCGGCTACGCCATCGTCGCCTTGCCGCTGATGGTGCGATTCCTGCGGGCGGCCTTCAGTGGGATCGATCCGGCCTATAGCGAGGCAGCCCGCTCGATGGGCGCCACAGGCTTATACCGCTATCGCCGCATCATCCTGCCGCTGGTGGCGCCGACGGCGATCCTCGTCGCCGGCATGGCCTTCAACGAGCTCCTATCGGAATACCCTCTGTCGGCCTTCCTCTACAACGTCAACAACAAGCCGCTGCCGATCGCGATCGTCGACAGCGCGCTGTCTGTCGATCCTGAGCAGGGCGCGCTCAACCTCGTCTACGTCACGCTGATCATGGCGTTTTCACTGGCGATCATCCTGCTGGCCGAGCGTATCGGTCTGGGCAAAGGCCCCGAAACCAACACACTGTAGAAAAGGACATCAATCCATTGGATACCTGCATCACCGTCTGGCATTGGCCGCACCAGGAACGTTGGTACGACGAGGGCATTCGCAATTCGCTGGCCCTGATCAAGGAAGCTGGCTTCACACATATCAACTGGAACCCCGACTCCGGCAGTTCGTACTGGCTGGCCGACGCCGAAATCGAGTTCACCAGCAACATGGTGGCCGCCGCCGGGCTGAAGGTGCACTCGGTTCATGCCAGCAATGGCCGCAATCCGGTCAGCGAAATCGGTCACAACAACCCTGGTCCGTTTGCGCTTGAGATGCGCAAGGACATCCTGTCGCTGCATGAATGGCAGCGCCTAAGCGGCGTCGAGCTGTTGCGCAACCGGATCGATCTGGCGGCCGCCTTTAAATCCCCGAATGTGGTTCTGCACATCGATATCACCGACGACGTCTTCCGCAACGAAGCCTCGGAACGAGAGTTCTTCAAACCCTTGTTCCGTTCTCTCGATGAGATTCAGCCCTACTGCTTGGAAAAGGGCGTGCAGATTGCGGTGGAAACGCTGCTTTGCGCCACCGCCCAGAACTTCCTCAATCTTTTTGATCGCCTGTTCGCCCGATACGGCAAGGAATTCATCGGCATCTGTTTCGATTGCGGCCACTGGGAACTGATCGAGCCTGGCAAGCTAACTGTCCTGGAGCGTTTCGGGGATCGTCTCATCGCGACCCACATTCACGACAATTTTGGCGCAATGGACAACCATCTCCTGCCGTTCGACGGCAGGCTGGATTGGCACGCTATAGCCGCTGCGATCGCGGCGACCGCTTACCAGACGCCGCTCAATTTCGAGACGCCGATGGATCGGTACGGGATTCCAGAGCCCGCCTATTATCGCCGCGCTCACGGCGTCGCGCTCAAGCTCGAGGAGATGGTTGTCCATGCGCGCGCGAGGAACACCGCATGACGAGCGCTGCGCTCAACGTTCGTCTCGCGACCCTTCACGATGTCGTTTCCAAGGTGGCGGCATTCAGCCTGGAGCGATTTCATAACCGGGATAAGTGGACCATCGAGACCAAAGGGTCTGCCGACTATGTCAGTGCCGTCGATCGCGATGCCGAAACGCTTGCTCGGCGACTGCTGACAGATGACGTCCCAGACGACCTCATCGTGGGCGAGGAGCAGGGCGGTGATGCGACGGGCGACTATTGGCTGATAGATCCAGTGGACGGTACAGCCAACTTTGTCAGTGGGATGCCAATTTGGGCGGTGTCGATCGCCTACGTTCTAGACGATGAGCCCGTGCTGGGCGCGGTCGCTCTGCCGGCGCTTGGAACCATCATGTGGGCCGCATCGGACGGCCCGCTCAATGTCACGGGACCGTTGCGGATGATAGAGGGGAGCGCGTCAGCCGCCTTCGGGATCGGCCGCAACCGGGTGTGGCCGACGGCGCATCGACTAGAGATAGAAACTGAAATCGAAGCTATCGGCCATCATGTGGTCAGCTTGGGCAGTTGCGCGGCTTCCCTGGCTTTGGTCGCATCGGGTCGTCTAGCCGGCTACATTGAGCACGGAACCAACCTTTGGGACTGTGCAGCTGGACATGTTCTTTGCCTTGCGGCGAAACGACCTTCCGCGATTATCCATGATCGGGCCGGGCACAAAGTTGCGATCTCGGCCGGCGCACAGAGGTAGCTCAATTTGGCGCAAATGTTGATCTGGACCAGTTCTGTTGGCTCCTGGTCGCGGTCGTTATGGGGATAAGACACTTGGACGTCCGCCGGCTTCGATACTTCATAAAGATCGTAGAGCAAGGGTCATTTTCAAAAGCGGCAGTTGCATTGCAGGTCGCGCAACCCGCGTTGAGTCTGCACGTGCGCAATATGGAACTTGATATCGGCAAACCGCTTCTCATCCGCAGCCAGCAGGGTGTCGTGCCAACCGAATGCGGGAGCGCATTACTCAATAAAGCCCGCACGATTGTCGAGCAAATTGATGCGCTGGCGGAAGAAATGAAGGGAACCGATGAACACCCGAGCGGCCAAGTGAGCCTTGGGCTATCGGGGACCATCAGCCAGGTGCTCGCGGTTCCGCTTATGCAGGAAGTCAACCGCATCTATCCGCTCATCCAATTGCGTATTGTCGAGGCAATGACGGGGTTTTTCCTCGACTGGCTCCTGCAAGGCCGTGTCGATCTCGCAGTTCTCTATAACGACCCTGACGACAAAAAACTGGCCTCGAAACATGTTCAGGCTGATGAGCTTTGCCTCTTCGGCCCGACCGACGGAGCACATGGACGTGGCCAGCATCTTCACTTCGATGCAAGCGTCGTACCGTATTGCGATATCGCGACGCTCCCACTCCTATTGCCCAGCAGGACCCACGGCTTGCGGCGGATTCTTGAGGAGGAGGCGACACGCCAGCAAATTGCCTTCATCAATGTTGTCGAGGTGGATTCATACACCAGCATAATACGCATGATGGAAGCAGGCATGGGCTATGCGATACTCCCGATCAACGCCTTCGATCAGCACGCGCACCGTGAGGGAGTGCGCATGTGGAGAATAGAGAATCCTGCGTTGACCCGATCATTGTACCTCGTTCGCAGTATCAGCGGTTCGCGAGCTGTCACTGCCGTGGAGCGCGTCTGCAAGGAAACGTTCTTTAATCTTGCCCAAACAGCCCGTTGCGACACATTCCCGTTCACCGAACCAGATTTGCAGACCTTCATTCGCCCATCGGCGGGGCCCCAGGCTTTGTGAGATTTCAATCTCTCCAGTTGTGCGAAGTTCGCTATCGGCGCCAACAACAAGGCGATCGGTGGACCATTTGAATCCACCGATCTAAAACAATGATACGACTGGAGCGTGCCCTATCACCTTGGCATGTGCAGTCCTTCTACATTGCCAGGTCGATCAGAGAGCTTTTATGAACTCAGCTGGTAAATTCAGAAATTCCGCTGGAATCGGACAATGCCGCCAATGGCGTGGTCATGACCGTTACCGCGGTCACCGCCAAACGACGTATATTCGATTTCCGGCGTGATCACGAAACCAGGAACGATTTCGTAGGCAAGGTTCAAGGCAGCGGCGAAAGTACCCTCTTGTTCGTAGGCAACCTGTCCGCTCACGGTTGCCTTGCTAGAAATCTTGGCAGATAGACCACCCCAGAGCGCGTAATCCCCGTTCCAGGCTCCGTAGTAATTGGGTTTGTCTGGATCGGACTGGTAGCCGGCCATGACAAAAGCGGTTACAGGGCCGGTGAACTTCACATCCAGACGAACTTTGCCTGCAAATTCTTCGCTGGCCACGTCATAACCGCCCACCGCCGAAACGGCACCCCAGCCCTGTTGGAACTTCGCACCGGCAACGACGTGCGGCATGTAGCCGTTGATCATGTGCAAGCTGTCGCCCTGTTCTGCGCCGATCATTGCTGAAAACCCCTTGCCACCGACAAAAGTGTAGCTAATCTGGTTGGTGGCATCACCGGCATAGTCGACAATATCATCAGCAACGACATTTCCAGCTGAGCCCGTCCATGTATTGAAGCGGGAATCGGTCTCACCAATCCGAAAGCCACCGAGTTCAATATATGCATGGGACAGGCCTGTGCTCTGCACGGCATTTGCGAACACAGAACGCGTTTCAGCATAGGAACGCAATGTGCCAAGTTCGGTTTCCGAACGAGCATCAAATCGCATCGTGGCACGTGACGTTTTCTGCCAGGTGCCGAACTCATCCCCCTTGTAGACGTTATCACCTCCGCGGGCGTCGTAACGCACGTAACCGCTGACCTTCAGGCAGGTCTCAGTTCCCGGAATGTAGAAAAACCCTGCACCGTAAGCTTCGCATACGCGGACGTACTCGACGGGTTCCGGCTCGGCGACAGGGACAGCATCTGCAGCCTGAGCGCCCGTGATGGCGCCGATGGCAGGGCCAGCACTGAGTAAAAAACTTCTGATGTTCATGTGGATTGCCCTCTGTGAATAGAGCGCCCCTAGTACGGAACGATCAAATGGAGGTCCAATCCTTTTCGACGTGTTTCGGCGTTATTGATAGATGTGTGCTGAATATATTACCATATTAATGGGTTATATGAGTATATATTGTAGTGATATCAACTGATTGACCCCCATTCTGCCGGGTATATATTATTTGTATACCTGCGATAACGCCTTGCTTATTTTTTGGCAGCGCCTTGGCGGCGAGAAAGAGGGCGGCCGTCGCAGCTCGATCAAACCGGGGTCTCAAGGGGCAAATACACGGTCTGCCGCCTGCGGACAGATGATGTTCTTGAGGGGGCTGTCGTTGCGAAATGTTTGATTTAGGCTCTAACAGCGCTGCCACGCGCTGGGTGGTACCCAACTGATCTCTGGGTCGGTTCCTGCGTGAAGATTGCCACCCACCAGAGGCTGGACGAATGGGCTGTCGCGACAGTTGCTGGCGCAGTGCATCGCCGCGCCGCCGCGCTGCGTCTCCATGACCGAAAGTGGCATGGATCCAAGTATGGCTTGTCTGCGCCCAAGAAGCAGACGCCATCGAGCCACACTCGTGGCGCCCCAGCGTTCCCTCACGCCAGCCAACTGTCGCATTTGGCATAGATTTGTGCAGTTGCGGAGGGCAAAGACTATGAGGTGATCGATTGCGTCGTCCTGGGGAGCGTTGACGAGCGGAGGGCTGCAGGTCACCTTGCGCCCGGCTTGCCCAGACCGGGTTCCTCATTATTCGGAAATCAGTCAAAGCCTATGGAAGTCAAATCAACACAGGCCAAGAGATCAGCTGGTCGCAACGGCCAACGCCACGTTGTCGATGCCGACCTGATCGCCGTCGTGATAGCCGTGACCGACGGCGAGCCGCGCATCCTTACCATCGGGGAGGCCCAAGCCTTGCCGTCCGGTCCCTTTGAACTTGGTCATCGATCACTACAGTCCGGTCTGAGGGCGTGGATAACCCTGACGACGGCGCCGGCCGTGGCTGCGACAGGCGTTGATCTGATTTCCATCGGCTGGTTGACCCATAGCGCACCAATCCTTGATATAGGGCTCGACTGTCGTGAGCCTTCCGAAAACGAGAGAAGTTCGCCTCGGCGGGGTCACACCGCGGCCGTCAGCCAGCATCGGTCTATGAGCTAGGAACCTGAAAACCATCATGCCTGAAAATATCAGACTGACTTCGAGAGACGTTCCCCTCATTTAGCTAGGCGTCTATCAGTGCCGCTTCCCGGTGAGCGAAGACACATCCGTACCCGGCGGTTACCGTTTTTGTGATGGGCCAACTTCGCCGGATCGCGTCTACTGCGATCACCACCACAGCATTGTGACGGCCGTCGACCCTCGTCGAGCCCGTTCGGGTCTCCAGTTGGCTCAACGACGCGCCGCGTAGGTTGCGTTTTGGTGTGTTGAGCCGTCCGCGCGCTGCGGTGGACGTTGCTTCGTCGTCGATGGTATCGGCCCTTCAAATATCTTTTGCAATTCGGCGACCTCATGGCGCAACCGCAACCTCCGGCGAGGTCGCCGGTAATGTCCGTTTCAAGGCAGTGGCCGAGCTATCTTCAACGGCCGAGATGAGGCGCTTCTCGCACATTGCTTTTGGGCCGCAAGCGGCCTGACAGCTCACAGGAAGAGGTCATGGTCATTCCGCTTTAGACCAGTAGCCATCCTTTTCCCGCTAGTCGTGGTAGAGCTTGTCTCGGAGACGCACAAAAATACCAGTGAAAGTGCCAATTACCGTGCTGCGGCCATTGTCTGCACGATAGTTGTCCGAACAGATGACCATGGCGATTTGGCTGAATGGCTCAGTAAAAAGACGGTGTCCTTGTCCAGCGCCCACAAATGTGTCGGCACTCAAACCCGACCAGTGGAATAGCCGAGCCAGATTCTCGACATCTGGCCTTTGTCCCTGCGCCATGAGGATCAGTGTTGAAGCGCTTACTCCCGAAAGGTCAGCGACTTGCTTCCAGTTCAGTTTTCTATCTGACTTCTTTCGATCCAGGGCGTTCAAAAACGCCTGTGTGTTGAACTCAGATCGCGTCATCCAGTCAACTCTTTCAATCAAGGTATTAATCTATATCGACACTCGACCCCAACGCACGAAGACGAGCCGTATTGAAGAAAAAGCACACCCATACCGACCTAGGTCTCCCGTTCGGCCGTTCAACGTCGAGTAGTGGACCGCGCTACATCCTCACCCTTTCCGACTTCGGATCGTACATCGGTTTCAGCGATGCTTCGGCCGCAAAGCGCTCGCCGGCGATCTCGATTTCGTAGGATGAGCCCAGCACATCCGCCTCGCTCTCGCCTTCGCAGGGCACATAGCCCAGCCCGACGGCTCCGCCGAGGTGATGGCCGTAATTGCCTGACGTGATCGGACCAACGATCTTGCTGTCGCGCAGGATCGCCTCGTTGTGGAAGAGCAGGGGTTCTGGGTCTTTCAGCCGGAACTGAACGAGTCGGCGGTTCAATCCGGTCTCCTTCTTGCGCAGCACCGCATCACGGCCGATGAAGTCGCCTTTCGCCGTCTTCACCGCGAAGCCAAGGCCGGCTTCCAGCACGTTGTCCTCGTCGGTGATGTCGTGGCCGAAATGCCGGAACGCCTTCTCGATGCGGCAGGAATCCAGCGTGTGCAGGCCGCATAGCTTCAGGCCGACATCGGTGCCGGCTTCCGCGATTGCCTCGAAAACATGGGCAGCCTGGTCGGTCGAGACATAAAGCTCCCAGCCGAGCTCGCCGACATAAGTGACGCGGTGGGCGCGGGCCAGGCCCATGCCGATCTCGATCTCCTGAAACGTTCCGAACGGATTGTTGTCATTGGAGAAATCATTCGGGCTGACCTTTTGGATCAGCTTCCTCGAATCCGGCCCCATCAGGCAAAGCACGGCTTCGGCAGCGGTCACATCGGTGACGACGACGAACTCGTCGGCAAGGTGTTTTCTCAGCCAGGCCAGATCGCGCTGCAGCGTCGCGCCGGGCACGACGAGAAAGAAGGCGGTTTCGGACAGCCGCGAGACAGTGAGGTCGCTCTCGATGCCGCCGCGCTGGTTGAGCATCTGGGTGTAGACGATCTTGCCCGGCGCCACGTCCACATCGTTGGCGCAGAGCTTTTGCAGGAAGGCGCAGGCGTCGCGGCCTTCGATGCGGATCTTGCCGAAGGAGGTCATGTCGAACAGGCCGACGCCGTTTCGGACCGCCAGATGCTCGTCGCGCTGGTTGTCGAACCAGTTCTGCCGTTTCCAGGAATAGCGGTATTCGCGCTCCTGGCCGGGCCTAGCGAACCAGTTGGCGCGCTCCCAGCCGGCGACCTCGCCGAACACCGCGCCGCGCGCCTTCAGGTGTTCGTGCAACGGCGAACGGCGCACGTTTCGTGAGGTTGCCATCTGCCGGTAGGGAAAATGGTCGGCATAGAGCAGGCCGAGCGTTTCGGAGACGCGCTCCTTGAGATAGCGGCGGTTCTTCTGGAACGGCTGGGCGCGGCGGATGTCGACCTCCCACAGGTCGAACGGCGCCTCGCCATCATTGATCCATTGCGCCAGCGCCATGCCGGCGCCGCCGGAGGAGACGATACCGATCGAATTGTAGCCGGTCGCCATCCAGTAGCCGGAAAGCTCCGGCGCCTCGCCGAGATAGTAGCGGTCATCGGGGGTAAAACTCTCGGGGCCGTTGAAGAAGGTGTGGATGCCGGCGGTGGCGAGCATCGGCATGCGATTGACGCCCATTTCTAGGATCGGCTCGAAATGGTCCATGTCCTGCGGCAACTGGTCGAAGCAAAACTCCTCGCTTATGCCATTCATGCCCCAGGGCTTGGCCACCGGCTCGAAAGCGCCGAGCATCATCTTGCCGGCATCTTCCTTGTAGTAGGCGCACTCGTCCGGCACACGCAGCACTGGCAACCGGGAAAGCCCGGGGATCGGCTCGGTGACGAGATAGAAATGTTCGCAGGCGTGCAGCGGAATGGTGACGCCGTTCTGGGCGCCAAGTTCGCGTGCCCACATGCCGGCGCAGTTGACGACGACATCGGCTTCAATCGTGCCTTGCTCGTCGCCTTGCGCCCAGGAAACGCCGGTGACGCGGCCGGCCCTGGTATGCACCCTGGTGACTTTGACGTTCTCGACGATCGTCGCACCGCGCTGGCGCGCGCCCTTGGCCAAGGCCATGGCGATGTTGGCCGGGTCGCACTGGCCGTCGAGCGGCAGGTGCACGGCGCCGACCACGTCTGACACATTGAGATGTGGGTACATCTGCTTGACTTCGTTGGGCGAAATCTCGCGTACGTCGACATCGAAGGCGCGGGCGAGAGATGCCTGCCGATAGATCTCGTGCTTGCGCTCCTCCGTCAGCGCCACGGTGATCGAGCCGACCTGGCGCATGCCGGTGCCGATTTCAGTCTCGGCTTCCAGCTTGACGTAGAGGTCGGCTGAATATTTCGCCAGTCGCGTCATATTCTGCGAGCCGCGCAACTGGCCGATCAGGCCGGCGGCATGCCAGGTCGTGCCCGACGTCAGCTGCTTGCGTTCGAGCAGCACGACATCGGTCCAGCCGACCTTGGCCAGATGATAGGCGACCGAACAGCCGGAGACGCCGCCGCCGATGATCACGGCGCGAGCTTTGGACGGAACAATCAAGCGGTCTTACTCCCGTTACTAGACCAATCCATGCCGGATAAGCCGATGCCAGTGCGGCCAACCCAAACGGCCGCCGATGCAGTCAGGTCAGCGATCTCGTGACCATCCAATCCTGTAAACGCATCCAGTTTGCTTGCCCTCGACACTTTTGACGTAACCAAGCACCACGTCGTTCGTCGCGACCGCCTTCGAGCCCCGGAAGTAAGGACTGTAGAGCGGAGAGGACTCCTCGAGCATAGTCGGACTTATCAGATTGATCCGACGATCCTGGCGAAGCTCAATTGCAGCACTTCGGACAAATCCCTCGAGCGCGCCATTGACCATCGCTGATGATGTTCCGAGCGATATCGGATCGTCGTTCGTTGGACCGGAGGTCAACGTGAACGATCCTTCCTCACGAAGGAATCCAAGTCCAAGTCGGACAAGGTTCACCTGCCCCATGAGTTTGCTTTGCAAGCCGATAGCATATTGCTCGATGGTGAACTCGGCGAGCGGGGCGAAATGAACCGTGCCCGCTGTGCATATCAGGGCATCGAACTCGCCGATCTGACTGAACATTCGACTTATGGACGACGGATTGTCGATATCGACCTGGAAATCGCCGGCGCTTCGGCCGACAGCGATGACATCATGCCGCCTGCCGAGTTCGGCCGACACGGCCTTGCCGATCACGCCACTCGCACCAACATGAACGATTCTCACGAAGCCCTCGCCTCTCTTCGCCTTAGACGCCCAACGGTTCAAGCGAACGGCGAAGCTGCGCTTCCTGATCTGCCGATAGCTTTCTCAGTGGGCTGCGAACATTTCCCGTTCCGTAGCCGCGCAGTTGCGCCGCTCGAAGTACTGACGGCGTATAGGGCGACCTCCAGATAAAGAGCAACGAGGGCAACATGCGCTGCCAGAGGGTTAGCGCCTGTTCGTATTCCTTGCGGTCCACCAATCTATATAGCTCGACCGCTTCAGAAGGCATGTAATTCGCACCACCCCATATGACGCCGCGTGCCCCGGCCATCAGTGCGTAGAGCGTGGTGGTGTCGCAGCCATTGAGGACCGTTCCGCTTGTCTGCAGGTATTCCTGATGGACAGTAAAGTCACCTGCGCTGTCCTTGATGTAGTTGAAATTCTTCAACTGGCTCAGGCGCTCAAACAGCTGCGGCGAAACCGAAATGCCGGTGGCCTGTGGGATGTTGTAGCCAACCAGGTCGATACCTAGTTCAGCATCGATTGCTTTGTAGAAGTCGAAGATTCCCTGCTCATCACTCGGACCTTCCAGGTAGGGGGGCAGTACCATCAATGCGTCGGCGCCAACGGACTCCGCGTGACGGGACCTTCTGATAACTTCGTCCATATTCAAAGCGGAAGTCTGGCAAATGACATTGCAGCGACCAGCTATTCGCTTTGCGCCTACTTCGTAGAGGCGGTTGCACTCGGCCTCGGTAAGATAGGGGTGTTGCCCGGTCCCTGCGCCAAGCACCAGCCCGTGAACACCTGCGGCGACGTACTGCTCGATCAGATCCTCGAAAATCGAATAGTTGATCGCACCATTCTCATCGAACGGTGTTTGCATTGCCAGATTTATGCCCTTCAGGTCCGCCATGGTCTCTCTCGTATCTAGACTTCAGCTCCGGCCTGTCGGAAACGGACCGCGGTTACGATTCGAACGCCCATCGCTGTGACGGGCTTGGGATAAGGCTTGCTGGGACTTGCGCGCGTCTTCAGGATGTCGACTATCGGCGACGATCGCCCTGACGCCAGATCGGCTATGGCCTTGCCGAAGGCAGCTCCTCGCGCGACGCCCGTCCCGTTGCAGAATGCGGCGCCGTAGACCTTCTCCGCCAATTCGCCGAAAACCATTCCGCCATTTTGCGCGAGAGTAAGAAGGCCGCCCCAACTGGCCTCGAAGCCGATCGAGGAGAGCTCTGGCCACCGCCGATCGAACGCGATCTGCTGCTGCACCCGAGCCTTCATCACGTCCTGCGTGGTGGTCTTGAAGTCCGTCGCATAGGAATAGACGTTGCGTAGGAAAAGCCGGTTGTCGATCGTGCGACGAACCGTCGTGCCAAAGCTGTTGGCTGGGATAAGTCCGTAGGCTCTCTTGTTCCCCACCTGCGAAAGCTCGCTCTCGGTGAGCTGTCGTGTCATGCTCGCAAATGTGTACAGAGGTATGGCGCGGTTGTCGAAGAAACCGAATTTCGTCAGATAGCCTGACGCGCAGATGATGACCTTCGAAGCCCTGATTGTTCCGGCGGGCGTCTCGCATATGTGCTTCAGTGCCCCGAACTGCACCGCCACGATGGGGGTGTTTTCGTGAACGGTGACGTTCGCGGGCAGGCTTCTTGTCGCATTCTTGAGATATTTCGCTGGCTGGACCAAGACCGTGCCAGGATGATGCAAGGCTTTGATGTAGTGCTTGCTGCCGGTGATCGCCTGGATTTCGGGGGTCTCGACCCAGCTATAGTTCTGCCCGAGCTTATCCAGCGCCTGCGAAAAGCGGTGCAGGTCCTCCACACCGTGAGCGGTGGCCGCGCTGTGGTATTTTCCCTGCGCGTCCCAGTCGCAATCGACCCCATGCTCTTCGACAGCGCTTCGGATGTAGGCGATCCCGTCCAGATTAACGAACAGCTCTTCCTTGTTCCCCTTGATGTCTTCGACGAAATCGCGCTTCCGAGGATTGTGCGCGAGATCGATGACGAAACCCATGCACCGTCCGGATGCATTGTTCCCAATGCGGCCGGCGTCTACCAGGATAACCGAAGACTGCGGGTTGAGTTCGGCAAATCGGCGGGCCGCGTGCAGTCCCATCCAGCCGCCGCCAATCACGAGGCAATCACATGCAACGTCGCCTACTAGCGGCACCAGCGCCAACTCTGGTCCGGCCGCAGCGTACCAGCCGGACATAGTCGGTTCAGGATGGGGTGGCTGAACGACTTTGCGCTGTTTCGTCGTGGTTTGGTTGAACGAATTCACTGCCAACTCGCTGAGTTTAAGGCGACCGATAACGAAGGCTTGGCAACAATCCGCGGTCGCGTTGTTTCCTGTTCAAATAGAGCAGTTGGCGGGCGTCTCGTAGACGGAAAAGATAGCATCTGATATAGACCTGCTTCATGTCAAAGCTTCGTAGCCTGGTGCCCTCGACGCATTCGCTTTTTGTCTTCGAAGCGGCTGCCCGCACCCTGAGTTTCAAAAGCGCAGCCAGCGAGCTCAACGTGACGCAACCGAGCGTCTCGCACTCGATCAAATCGTTCGAGAAGCATTGCGGGACCGCGCTCTTTGCCCGAGATAATCGAGGGGTAGAGCTGACCGAGGCTGGCAGGCAGCTCTACGACGAGGTGCGCACGAGTTTCCGCCGTCTGGAACAGCGACTTGAGACCATCTCAGATCGCGGGACGAAGTACATCACTTTTGCTGCGTCGACATCTCTGGCAGCACATTGGCTTGCGCCTCAGCTCTATCATTTCCAGGAAGAGCATCCCGACGTTAAGATCAAGGTTGTCGCCACCGATCGGGATATCGAGCCCGATCACGAAGTGGACGTCACCGTATGGGTGCGGCCACGGGATTTTGAGAGAACCAACAGTTGGTTCGTATGCGACGAGATCATTTTCCCCGTCTGCTCCCCCGCATATCTTCTGGCGCACCCCGCTCCCCAGAGCGTCGATGAGCTGGTTCGACACCAGCTCATTCATTCGTCCGATGCCTTTCGCCGGCGAATGAGCTGGCCCGAATGGGTCGCGCTTGCAGGCGGGGACCCCAGCGAGACGAAACCGAACATCGTATTCAATGACTATCAGCTGACGCTCCAGGCAGCTCTTGCCGGCGAAGGAATCTCGCTGGGATGGTCCCTGACCGCCCAACACCTGCTCAAAAACCGCATGCTGGTTCGGCCCATCGCGACCGAGATCAAGACCGACCGCGCCTTCTTCCTGTTGTCCAATGGCGATGCAGGCAAAAACAAGAGGTGCAAGGTACTTGTAGACTGGTTCCTCGCGCAGTCGAAGGAACTGCGCCCTTAGACGGCTATCGGCACCGCTGCCTCGGTTCCCGTACCCACCCCAGCCGCGTCGCCTTTCGGGTGTCCTTACCAGGTAACGAGTGCCTGCGCAGTCGACCCAGGTATAAACTGAGTTTAACGCCAGCGCAACCTTTTACGAGTCCTCAGGGCGCTCGCAGGACCCTATTATCAACATCTATGAGCAGTGCCGCGTTCCGTAAGCGGACCGAGGAAAGCTCTGTTGACGGGTCTTTTTGCGCCCCTCTGGGAAAACACGATGATGGACACTGATACTGCCGTAATCCGACGCCGCGGAGGACGCGCGTCGGTCGTAGCTGCCCGGGAAGCAGAGAAGAGGCCCCGCGTCTCGACCATCAAGTACGGCATTCGGCCTGTGGAGGCCGTCACGGCTGAGCAGCTTGAGCGCATTCACCAGGCTTCGCTGGCGATCCTGCGGGAGATCGGAATCGAATTCCGGGATGAAACAGCGATCCAGCAATGGAAGGAGGCTGGCGCTGAAGTCCAAGGCCAACGTGTGCGCCTCGATGGCGAGATGCTGATGCATCTGATCTCCAAGGCCCCATCCCGTTTTGAGATGACATCTCGCGATCCGTCACAGCGTTTCGAGATCGCGCCGGACACAATGACCTTCGGCGCCATGCAAGGTGCGCCAAACGTCCGCGACCTTGAGGGTGTGCGACGCGCATCCACGATCGAGGATCTGCGGAACATGAACCGGCTGACCCAGATGCTGCCGGGGTTCCATATCGCCGGCGGGTTCACCTGTGAGCCGACCGACATCGCTGTTCCATGGCGCCATCTGCACATCAACCATTCGAGCCTGGTGGAAACCAACATGCCCTTCTTCGGTCTGACGACCGGGAAGCAGCGAGCCGACGATTCGATCGCCATGGGGCAGATCGTCCATGGCAAGGCTTTTATGGACCAGAACGCGGTGATGATGGGTCACGTATCGGGAAACTCGCCGCTGGTCTGGGATTCGACCATGCTGGAAGGGCTCCGCGCTTTCGTCGAGGCGAACCAGGTCGTCCTGCTGTCGCCTTTTGTGCTCGGTGCCGCAAACACACCCGCCGACATCCCGGCCACAATCGCCCAGTTGAACGCCGAGGCGCTCGCAGCGCTCGCCTACACCCAGTTGGTCAGGCCCGGCGCCAAAATGATCTATGGGCAATATTCAGTCTCGGTGTCGATGCGCAGCGGGGCCCCGATGTCCGGCATGCCCGAAGTCACTCTGATCAACGCCGTCATCGGCCAGATGGCAAGGCGGTATGGCTTGCCGTGGCGAACAACCGCCTCCCAATCGTCCGCAAAGACCTTCGATGCTCAGTCCGGATACGAGTCGGCGATCGCCTACATGTCGGGAGCGAGTGCAGGCGCGAACCTGATGATGCATGCGGGCGGCTGGGATGAGGCCGGCCTCGTATGCTGCATGGCGAAGTTTGTCGCCGATGCCGAACAGAACCTGCTGATCGAAAAATACGCGCAGGGGATTTCATTCGAGCATTTCGACGACGCTCTCGAGGCAGTGCGGCGCATCGGACCGGGCGGGCACTATCTCGGAGATTCCTTCACACTCAAGCGCTTCAAGGACGCATTCTTCGCGCCGGAGATTCTGGATTACCTCAGCTACGAGCAGTGGAAGGTCAAAGGCTCCAAGGACATGGCGCAGCGCTGCCGTGAGAAGGCAAAATCGATCATCGCGGGTTACGAGCAGCCACCGATGGATCCAGCCGTGCGCGAGGAACTCGATGCATACGTGGCGCAACGCCAGGAGCAAATTTCGCCAAGCCTTGCCTAAGGGCCCGCGCACGAGCCTGCAATCAATAGCCAACAAGGGAGAAGAAAATGGGACTCTTCAGAAGCAATGGGAATCGCGTTCCGGCTGCCATCGAAAAGCTGGCGGGCGAAGTCAAAGCAGGACAAATGGACCGGCGCGAGTTTCTCGCGCTTGCAAGCACGTTCGGCGCCTCGGCGGCAATGGCCTACGGCTTGATTGGCGTGGCATTGCCCCAGCCCGCACGCGCCGCCGAGCCAACGAAGGGCGGAACCCTGCGCGTGTCCATGCCCGTCAAGGCGCAAAAAGACCCACGCACGTATGACTGGGTGGAACTTGCCAACATCTCTCGCTGCTGGCTCGAGCCGCTGGTCCGCTACACACATGAATTCACATTTGAACCTGTCTTGCTGGAAAGTTGGGAGGTCAACGAGGATGCCACCGAGTATGTCTTCCATGTCAGGAAGGGCGTGACCTGGAACAATGGCGACGCTTTCGACGCCGATGACGTGGTCCTCAACATAACCCGCTGGTGCGACAAGGGCGTCTCCGGCAATTCAATGGCCGCGCGGGTCGGGGGACTGATCGATGCCAAGACCGGCAAGGCGAGAGAAGGAGCGATCGTTAAGGTCGATGACCATACCGTCAAGCTCAAGCTGAGCGACCCGGACATCGCCATCATCGCGAATTTCACCGACTACCCCGGGCTGATCGTCCATCGCAGTTTCGACGCCGGCGGCGCTGACCCCGTCGCAAAGCCGATCGGCACCGGCGCATTCGAACTGGTATCCTACGCGGTCGGCAGCAAGGCGGAAGTCAAACGCCGCGAGAATGGCAAATGGTGGGGCGGTGAAGCTCTGCTCGATGGCGTGCAGTTTATCGACTACGGAACCGATTTCCAGGCAACGGTGGCTGCCTTCGACTCCGGTGAGATCGACGTCAATATGGAGACACCGGCCGACTTCATCGACATTCTGGACAAGATGGACGTGGTCAAATCGGAGGTCGCTACCGCAACGACTCTGGTGTGCCGCACCAACACAGCCAACAAACCCTATGACGACAAGAAGGTCCGCAATGCCCTGCAGATGGCGGTCGACAACAACACCATCCTTCAACTCGGCTATGCAGGACGGGGAACGGTCGGCGAAAACCATCACGTCGCCCCGATCCATCCGGAATATTATGCCTTGCCCAAGAAGAGCCGGGACGTTGATGGCGCGAAGAAACTCATTGCTGAATCCGGACATGCCGACTTCGAACACGAGCTGATTTCGATCGACGAAGACTGGCAGAAGAACACCGGTGACGCCATTGCGGCGCAGCTTCGAGAGGCCGGCATCAAGGTCAAGCGCACGGTGCTTCCGGGTTCGACTTTCTGGAACGACTGGGCGAAGTATCCCTATTCGCTGACCGTCTGGTACATGCGGCCGCTCGGGGTTCAGGTCCTGGCGCTGGCTTATCGCACTGGCGAGGCTTGGAATGAGACTGCTTACGCAAACCCCGACTTCGATGCCAAGCTCAAAAAGGCGTTCTCGGTCAGCGACGCCGCCAAGCGGAAGGAACTGATGCAGGATATCGAAGATGTGCTTCAGGATTCTGGCGTCATCATCCAGCCCTTCTGGCAAAGCCTCTTTGGTCACATGAACAAAAAAGTTCAGAACTATGCAATCCACCAGACTTTCCAGATGGATTTGCAGAAAGTCTGGCTGGCAGCCTAGCAGACTCCCAAGGCTCCAACCGGAAGCCTGGTCGGTGCCCCATCGAGTATGGGGTACCGACCTCCTTTGAACTATGCGTGAGGCGACCCAACATGGCCGACGACGAGATCATCCTTTCCGAGCTTTCCGACGACGAGTTGGTGCAGCAGATGCACGACGATCTCTATGACGGGCTGAAGGAAGAGATCGAGGAAGGCACCAACATCCTGCTCGAGCGCGGCTGGGTGCCTTACAAGGTGCTGACCGAGGCGCTGGTCGAAGGCATGCGCATCGTCGGCGAGGATTTTCGCGATGGCATCCTGTTCGTGCCGGAAGTGCTGCTGTCGGCCAACGCCATGAAGGCCGGCATGTTCATCCTGCGCCCGCTGCTTGCCGCCACCGGCGCGCCCAAGCAGGGCAAGATGGTGATCGGCACCGTCAAGGGCGACATCCACGACATCGGCAAGAACCTGGTCGGCATGATGATGGAGGGTGCTGGCTTCGACGTCATCGACCTCGGTATCAACAATGCGGTCGAGAAGTATATGGCAGCGATTGAAGAGCATCAGCCCGACATCATCGGCATGTCGGCACTTTTGACCACGACCATGCCCTACATGAAGGTCGTCATCGACACGATGAAGGAAAAGGGCATCCGCGACGACTATGTCGTGCTGGTCGGCGGTGCGCCGCTGAACGAGGAATTCGGCAAGGCCGTCGGCGCCGACGCCTATTGCCGCGACGCGGCGGTGGCAGTCGAGACCGCCAAGGACTTCATGAAGCGCAAGCACAACGTCCGCGGCTGATGGCGGCGGTATCCATCCTGCAAGACGCTGGTGCCAACGCCCGCTCGATGTTGATGACCGTCAACGAGGATGTATGACCTTATGAATGCGCCATTTTCAGCAGGAGACAGTTCGCGAATCGTGGGATGGAATCCCGGCAGGCAGGTGATTGACACCCACGACGTGTACCGCCTGGTCATTCTTGCACTTCCGGGATTTTCCCAGCTCGGCCTTTCGTCCTTCGTGGATCCGCTTCGCCTTGCCAATTCGATCTCCGGACGACCCGCCTTCGAGTGGACGATTGCGAGCCCGGATGGCCAGCCGGTTGAATGCGCCAGCGGATTCATCCTTTCGGTCGGCGGTAATTTTGCCGGCACTGGAGAATGCATTCAATCCGGCAAGGGACCAAGCATGGTCATCGTCTGCGCAGGCGAATGGGTCCAAAAACAGATGTCGACTTCCCTCACGAAAATTCTTCGGCTTTGCAAGCGGCACGGGGTTCCAATCGCGGCGTTGGGTACGGCGACATGGCTGCTGGCGGAAAGCGGGTTGCTCAACGATACACCTTGCACAATCCATTGGGACAAGAGAGCCGCCCTCTTGGAAAAGTTTGGCCGCCTCCAGGTTACCGACCAACTGTTCGTTCGCGATCCTCACCTTCTGACTTGCGCAGGAGAATTCGCGTCCTTCGACCTCGTTATGGAGCTGATCAGCGAGCGCCTTGGCAGAGACATCGCGTTGGCTGTCTGCCGACATACGACTGCCGGCCATTGGCGTCCCGCTTCGGACAGACAATCGACCATCAACGCTGGTGAAACCGGCATCTGCAAGTCGCTGGCAGACGTAATTCAAATCATGGAGGAGCATATTGAGGACCCGCTGCCGCTCCTTTACATCGCAAAATGCGTCGGTCGCTCGCAGCGTCAGATCGAACGGCTTTTCCAGCGGTCGATCACATCGTCCCCCATGCGATTCTACCTGCATTTGAGACTTAGCCGCGCCAAGCGTCTCATTGAACAAACAGAGTTGCCAATTGTTGAGATAGCGATCGCCTCAGGTTTCGCCTCGGCCTCACATTTTTCGAAATGCTTCCGCCAGGCCTTCGGTGCCAGTCCAAGTGCCTGTCGAGGCTGATAGCTCACAAATCCCAGCTGAATTGATCTTATGGAGGGCAAAATTCTTCCCGCCTTCAGCAGCGCGGAGCCCCGAGCCAAATCCAGCAATCCGGCGATACACCGACACATCTTCAGCAGCAGGAACCATCAAGAATGTCCTCGTTTTCCGTCTCGAAGAACAAAATTGATCCGACGCGCCGGGCGACGGCACTGAAGCCAGATGGAACCATAGATGAGAACGATCGGGTGGAGATCGGACCGACAGATGTCGCCTTCGCCGAGTGGGCAGCGTTGGGCCTCACTCCTCCCAACCTGGAAAGGATGAGGAAAACCCGTCTGGACCGCATCGTGCAACAGCTGCGCCAGCGGGATTACGCCGGCGTGCTGTGCTTCGATCCACTGAACATCCGATATGCAACTGACTCCTCGAACATGCATCTTTGGATCACGCACAATCCATCACGTGCTGTTTTTGTTTCAGCCGATGGATACGTTGTTCTTTGGGACTTCCATCGTTGCGGGCACCTTTCGGAGCATCTGCCATTGGTGAACGAGATTCGCGCGGGCGGTGCGGGCTTTTACTATTTCGTGTCTGGCGATCAGGAGGAAGCCGTTGCCAAGGATTTTGCAGGGCAAATTGATGAGCTATTACGGACCCATGGAGGCAAGAACCGCCGACTTGCCGTCGACAAGATCGAGATCCCCGGCTTGCGCGCACTGGACGCCGCCGGCATCGATATCTGCAACGGTATGCAACTGATGGAGCATGCAAGGGCTGTAAAGGGCATCGACGAGATCAATGCCATGCGCTGCTCCCTTGCAACTTGCGAGATTGCGGTCGCGAAAATGCGTGAGTCTTTGCGACCAGGCATTGCTGAGACCGAATTGTGGTCAATTCTCCATGCCGAAAATATCGCACGTGGCGGCGAATGGATCGAGACGCGTATTCTGACCTCAGGCCCCAGAACAAATCCCTGGATGCAGGAGGCCGGGCCACGCAGGATCCAGACAGGAGATCTGGTTGCCTTCGATACTGATATGGTGGGACCATACGGTATGTGCGCGGATTTTTCGCGAACTTGGTTTTGCGGCGATGGGCGCCCGAGCGACGAACAACGCAGACTTCACGCCATCGCTCTCGAGCACATAACGACCAACATGGAACTTTTGCGGCCAGGTATTTCATTCACTGAACTCACACGGCATGGCCACAAATTGCCAAAGGAATTCGTTGATCAACGATACGGCGCAATGATGCATGGTATCGGGCTGTGTGACGAATATCCGGCAATCTATTATCCCGAGGATTTCATTCCGGGGGCGTTCGACTACATTCTTGAGCCGGGCATGACGTTGTGTGTCGAGGCATACATTGGCGCCGTTGGGGGCCGTGAAGGCGTAAAACTCGAAGAGCAGGTCCTGATAACGGACGACGGCTATGAGAAGCTTACGAGGTGTCCATTCGACGCTGTGTTAATGAGTTGAGCCGCGGCTTTGAGCCAGAGAGGCCGGACGTGGTTGATGCGGGGCTTTTAGGCTCGGATCTTTAAAAATCGGGTCATGCTGCTGCCCCGCTGTGCAAGTTCTTGGATTCTCCTTTGGAAGGTACACGCGCATCCCGGTGCCGAAGCTAAGCACGAAGCCCTTTATCCCGGCAGCAAGGTAGCGTTCGACAAGTCCCGCAACGATCCAATCGATACGACTAGAGGCGTCAAACGGTGTTGTGTTAGCCAGGTTCAAGCGGGCGAATGGAAAATTGGACATCTCTGCTCAGGTCTCCAATGCTTCCAACCCAGGGAAGGCGAATTCTTTGAATGCCGGCCAATCGGTTTTTTGCTGGACGTGCCGCTCGTGCATCTTGCTTGCAATGAAATATGGGGCCGGATCGCTACCGGCCCCATGACGTTTCAGGTCTTCAAGCCGGCAAGGCGCCGGACTTCTTCGCCGTCCAGGTGGCGATATAGTCCATCAGGCCTGGATTGAGGCAGTCATAGGGTTCGAGCCCAATTGTCCTCAGCTGTGCACGAATACCATCCATCCGCTTGGGGTCGACACCGGATTCGATGATCGACGAGACAAAGGCGGTGAAGCCCGGAGGCGACCAGCCGTCCTCGACGAAACGCTCGGGATGGATGAAGGTCAGGCCCTTGAACGGATGGTCGCGCTCGACCGGTCCGTGCATGTGGACACCGCAACCGATGCAGGCATGGCGCTGGATCAGCGCTGCCGGATCGACCACCTTCAACTTGTCGCCATTTTCGGTGACGGTGACGTCGCCCGTGCCGGCGACGGCCACGACCGAGAACACAGCACCGTCCGGCTTCCAGCACTTCGTGCAGCCGCAGGCGTGGTTGTGGGCGATCTGGCCCTTGACCTTCACCTTCACCGGCTTGCTGGTGCAGGCGCAGACCAGCGTGCCGCCGGCAAAGCTTGCGCTTTCCCTCGGCAGGCCATTGTCGATTTTCGGATGCAGTTTCTCGGCCATTCTTTTCTCCTCCAGTTGTGAACCACAGAGGCCGCAGGCCGATCGGTCGGCGGCTTGTGGCTTTGCTTCAGTAAACGACGACGCTTCGGATCGATTTGCCCTCATGCATGAGATCAAAACCCTTGTTGATGTCCTCGAGCTTCAGCGTGTGGGTGATCATCGGATCGATCTGGATCTTGCCGTCCATGTACCAGTCGACGATTTTTGGCACGTCGGTGCGGCCGCGCGCGCCGCCGAAGGCGGTGCCCATCCAGGTGCGGCCGGTGACCAGTTGGAACGGCCGCGTCGAGATCTCCTGGCCGGCGCCGGCCACGCCGATGACGACCGATTTGCCCCAGCCGCGATGCGAGGCTTCCAGTGCCTGGCGCATCACCTTGGTGCTGCCGGTGCAGTCGAAGGTGTAATCGGCGCCGCCGATCTGGTCGGCGCCACGCTTGGTCATGTTGACGAGGTGAGGCACGACATCGCCGTCGATCTCCTTCGGATTGACGAAATGCGTCATGCCGAACTTTTCGCCCCAGGCCTTCTTGTCGTTGTTCAAGTCGACGCCGATGATCATGTCGGCGCCGGCAAGTTTCAGGCCCTGGATGACATTGAGGCCGATGCCGCCGAGACCGAAGACCACGGCGGTGGCGCCGATCTCGACCTTGGCGGTGTTGATCACAGCACCGATGCCGGTGGTGACGCCGCAGCCGATGTAGCAGATCTTGTCAAAGGGCGCGTCGGGGTTGACCTTGGCCAGCGCGATCTCGGGCAGCACGGTGAAGTTCGAAAAGGTCGAGCAGCCCATATAGTGAAAGATCTTGTCCTTGCCGATCGAGAAGCGCGACGAACCGTCGGGCATCAGGCCCTGTCCCTGCGTGGCGCGGATCGCCGTGCACAGATTGGTTTTTCTGGACAGGCAGGACGGGCACTGGCGGCATTCCGGCGTGTAGAGCGGAATGACATGGTCGCCCTTCTTGACCGAGGTGACGCCCTTGCCGACGTCGACGACGATGCCGGCGCCCTCATGGCCGAGGATCGCCGGGAACAGGCCTTCGGGATCAGCGCCCGAGAGCGTGAACTCGTCGGTATGGCAGATGCCGGTCGCCTTGATCTCGACCAGCACCTCGCCATCGCGCGGACCGTCGAGGTTGACCTCCATGATCTCCAGCGGCTTTCCGGCGGCAACAGCGACAGCGGCACGGGTTTTCATGATTTCCCTCTTCCCATTTTACGCCTTGACGACATGTCAAGGGTGGCTGGCCCTTCCGTCTTGAGCCGCAAGTTCGTGACTTGTGCCGGCCGGGATCGCTCTCGGTCGGCTGGCATTCGCCGATAAACTATAAGATGCCACCGGAGGGCCAAGCGGGATTGCTGCGGAACAACTCCCAGGCCAGCCCCCTCCGAAGCCTAACGTGTCTCGCTTCAACGGACACTCCATTCTTCTCGTCATAGTGGCCTTCGATATACGGTGCCGCGATCCAGACGCCCTCGTTCAGGCGGGGACTGACGGTCGCACCCATTTGAACACAGGCGGCGGCGAGAATGTCGCCGCCCCACGCGTCGTCGCCAGTGTGAGGCATTGAACGTGCCTCGCAAAGATCCCGCACCGTCGCCATTGCATGGAGATCACCAATGCGGGTCATCTTCATTCCGAAGCCGTCGCATACTCCCTCTCCAATCGCACGGATCACAGTGGAAAGGTCCTCTGTGTTTTCGTCGAGATACACGGGTACGCTACTCCTCACGGGCTCTCCACTCTTTCCAACGGAAATAGAGGTTCGCGCCGATCTCGGCGAAAGGCGACGGCACGAGCTTCGGTGGTTCTGGTTCAGACATGAAATGCGCGGAGATTTCCGAGCACCGGTTGAACAACATGTCGGCGGCGGCGATGCCGGTTAGCGTACTGCGCACCGTTCCCAGGCCATTGCAGCAGCAGGCCGAGAAAAGACCCGGCTCCAGTTCGCGCATCATCGAGACACCGTTCCAGGTCAGGCACAGGTGTCCGGCCCAACTGTATTCCATCGGAACATCGGCGATGGCAGGAAAGCGGTCGGCGAATTTTCGCCGATGGACTTTTGCCGCGCGGGCGACTGCTGACTTTGACGGCACCATCCCAGGCAGATAGCTGGCGCAGGTCCGGGTGACGATACGGTTTCCGCCCTGTGCGGTGTCGATGCGCCGCATCGTCGTACCCATCGGATCGGAAGGGGTAACGCCCCAACGAGGCTGCCCTCCCAACTTGGAAAGGACTTCAGCGTCGAGTTCGGCAGTCATCGAGGCGTAGAGGAAAACATGCATGAGGCGCTTGCGCGCGAAGCCAAAGCTTTCAAGGTGCCCGTTGTTGGCAAGAATGACCTTCGCTGCGGTGACATGGCCATTGGGCGTTGCAAGCGTCCAATCCTGGTTCACTCTTGCGAGCTTTGAGACAGGGGATCTCTCGAGCACAGACACGCCGTCGCGTCGAAGGCCTGTACCAAGCGACCGGATATAGCCCGCCGGCTGGATCATCACGGTTCCCGGCGTGAAAAGGCCAGACGTGTAGTGGCGACTTCCCGTTACCTCATGCATCGCCTTGGCGTCGAGCATCTCGCTGGCTTCGCCCAATTCAGTGAGGTGTCTGGCGTAGCTTGCGTTGAGGTCGCGCGCGGTCTCGCTGGCTGCGCCATTGATCTTGCCCGCCGGATCGAAATAGGCGGGGTGCATTCCGTACTCTTCAACACACTCCTTCGCGAAGCCAATGGCCGCGCGATTCAGCGCGATCATTTTCTTGTCCTCCTCCACACCCTTTCCGGCGTAATCATCGGATTGCAAATCGTGAGGCAAGTCGATCATGAAGCCGGAGTTGCGGCCGGAAGCGCCTTCCGCGAGACCGCCGGCCTCAAGAACCGCGATCCGAAGGTTCGCGTCTTGTTGGCGTAGGCGTTTGGCGGCTGAAAGACCGGCGAAGCCGCCGCCGACTATGGCGACATCGACGCGGAGATCGCCTTCAAGCGGCGCGGAACAGGGTTGGGCCGGGAGGATGGCGTTCCAGGCTGCCGGCCCCCGTTGGACCGGCAGCCTTTCAGCCTTGTGGATGGTCACGCAACCGCCTCATCTGCGTCATCGGTGAGATCAAGCCAGATGGTCTTGATTCTGGTGTACTGGTCGTGGGCGTGAATGCCATTGTCGCGGCCACCGAAGCCGGAAGACTTGAAGCCTCCGAAGGGCGTTGTGATGTCTCCCTCCCCGAAGCTGTTGACGGTCACGGTACCCGCCCGGATCGCACGTGCTCCCCTTATGGCTCGTTTCGCGTTCGATGTGTAGATCGACGCACACAGTCCGTACTCTGTGTCGTTCGCAAGCGTGATCGCCTCATCGAAACTCTCGACAGTCAGCACCGTCAGGACCGGTCCGAAGATCTCTTCCCGCGCGACCTTTGCGCCGCGGTCGCTGACATCCAGGATCGTGAGTTCCACGAACCCATCCTTTGCCTTTCCACCGAGAAGCACCTTCTGGCCCTTTTCGAAATAGGAGCAGACTTTTTCGAAGTGCGCCTTGGAAACCAGCGCACCCACCCGATTCTCGGGATTGAGCGGATCGCCCATCGGCCACTCCCGGGCATGCGCGATAACCCGCTTGAGGAGTTCGTCCTTGATGCCGCGCTGAACGATGAGCCGCGACGAGGCGGAGCAGTTTTGCCCCATGTTCCAGAACGCGCCGTTCACGATGTGGGCGGCGACGCGATCGATATTCTCCGCGTCGTCCAGCACGACAGCCGGGTTCTTGCCGCCCATCTCCAAGGTCACTTCCTTGAGGTTCGACTCTGCCGAATAGCGCGGAAAGCGTCTTCCGGTCTCCGTCGAGCCGGTGAACGACACCATATCCACGTCCAGGTGTCGCCCAAGCGGCTCCCCGACTTCGGAGCCGCCGCCCGGCAGCACGTTGAAGACGCCGGAGGGGATGCCCGCCTCCATTGCCAGCTCGGCGACACGCAGCGCAGTCAAGGTCGTTTCCTTGGCCGGCTTGACGATGATCGAGTTGCCCGCGGCGAGTGCCGGTCCGATCTTCCAGGCCAGCATCAGCAGCGGGAAATTCCAGGGCAGGACCAAGCCCACGACACCGACCGGTTCGCGGACGATCATTGCGATGTGATTGTCGGAGGCAGGCGCCACCTGATCGTAGATCTTGTCGATCAGTTCCGCATGCCAGGCGAGGCAGTGGATGGTTTCAGGAACGTCGACGTTCTCGCAGTCGTAGATCGTCTTGCCGCTGTCGAGGCTTTCCAGAACCGCCAGTTCGTGAGCGTTGCGCTTCATGAGCTTGGTGAGGCGGATGAGAGCTTCCTTACGCGCCGACGGATGAAGGCGCGACCACCGACCGTCCTCGAACGCGTCGCGTGCCTTTTGTACGGCAAAGTCGACGTCCTCGGGACCGCAGGAGGCAACCTTCGCCAGTACCCTGCCCGTGGCCGGATTGGTCGTTTCGAATGTTTTGCCCGAGATTGCCGGTCTGAAGCGGCCGTCGATGAATGCCTGTGTCGGAAATTCCAGTTTGGCGGCAATCGCGGAATATTCGTCGTGTGTGAGAAGATTGCCCATGCTCATGCCTCCGCTTCAATGTCCGCAATCGTGCACTTCAGGACCCGCACGACTTGTTCCAGTTGACGCATATCGTCCTTGTTCAATCCCTTTAGCGGCGGTCGTGGGGGGCCGGCACGAAATCCCGCCATTTCACAGCCATGCTTGATGCATTGAATGAATTTCCCACCTTGCTCCAGCACGCGCATCAGAGGCATCAGGGCGGACATGATCCGACGCCCCTTGGTGAAATTGCCTTCAACCGCGCATGCGCGGTAAAGCGCGAGATGTTCCTTCGGCAGGAAGTTCGAACCGCCGCAGACCCAGCTGCGCCCTCCCCATGCAAAGAACTCCAGGGCCTGGTCGTCCATTCCGCAGGACATCTGGATATGCGGGTAGTCGCGGGCTAGCAGATGCACCCGGTTGATGTCGCCGGAGCTCTCCTTGATGGCGCAGAAATTGCGGCTGCGGGCGACGCGGTCGAGGAAATCCTCGCCCATGTTGATCCCCATGCGGCCCGGGTAGTTATACAGCATGATCGGGAGGTCCGCCGCCCGGTCGATCGCCAAGGCGTTCAGTGCGTTTTCGCGCTCGGTGGGCACCGAATAGGGAGGCGATCCGACGAGAATGGCAGAAGCCCCGATCTTGGCTGCCGTCTCGGCCATCAGGATCGAGTCCTCCAGACGAATAGCGACTGTGCCTATGGTAAGTGACACGCGTTCGCCAATGACTTCCTTGGCGAACTTAGCCATTTCGACGCGTTCGTCCATCGACTGCGCATAGTATTCGCCCGTCGACCCGCCGCTGATGATGCCGTGCACACCCGATGCTATCAGGTGCTCGACGATTTTGGTGAACGCATCGCGATCGATCGAACCATCGTCATGATGTGGCGTGATGACGGGCGTGTATATCCCTTCGAATCTCATCAAATTCTCCTCAACCTATACTGATCAGGCATCCGCCCAGAGGGACAAAAAAGCTTGCCGGCGAGACGAAGCTTTCGCTGCAGCTGAGCTTTTCAACCTAGCCCCGGCCCGACCCAAACGGGCACCATTGCCCGGCACTCCTGCGGCGAAAAGCCATTGATGATGCGGAAGCATTTGGCAAAATGCGACGCTGACATAAACCCGCAAGCAACGGCGATGTCGATGATGGGCATTCGCGTGCCTTCGATCAGGCGCTTGGCGTGGTCGACCCTGACCCTGAGGTAGTGACGAGCCGGCGGTTGACCTATGTGAGTTGCGAAAAGGCGTTCAAGCTGCCGGCGGGAGATCCCAACCCTATCGGCAACGTCACCCATCGACAGCGGAGTCTCCACATTCTCTTCCATAATGCGCATGGCCATCGCCAGCTTGTCGCTGACTCCCGCAAACGCCAGGCCTGAGGGGCCCGTCTGGCGGTTCGAACCGGAGCGCTGGCCCTCTACCGTCGCATGACGGCAGACTTCCTGGGCGATGTAGGCGCCTGCGTGACCTGCAATAAGGTCCACCGCTAGATCGAACGCCGCCAATTCACCGGCGCAGGTTGAATATTGGCCATCCCTGACGAACAGGGAATCACGAATGCGCGGCTGGTGAAAAACCTCAGAGAAAGCCGCGAGCCGCGACCAATGAATGGTGCAACGGGTATCCGCGAGCAGGCCCGTCTGGGCGAGCAGCCACGTCGCCGTGCCGATTGCCGATATCGATACTCCTCGCCGGACCAGGAGCCGCAGGAATGCATGCAACAGAGGCGTCATCTGCTTCTCGACCGGCTCGCCCGCCACGACGGCGAGCTGGTCAAGCCTGCAACTGTAGGACTCGCCCCCTGTCAATTCCTCGACGGTAATGTCCACGGGTATCGATAGTCCATTGGCGCCCACAACCGCTTGGCCGTCGATCCCCGCAATCCGCCAGCGGAAGAGAGGAAGGCGCGAGACCGAGTTGGCTATGCGAAAGGGCTCGACATAGGCGTGAAGCGCTAGATGGGAGAATCCCGGCAACACGAGCACGGCGATCTCATGCGGCTTCCCCGACACTTGAAACGCAGCGTCAGCGTGGACCGAGTTGCAGGTTTCGGGGATGCGGGCCACAGCGTTCATCAGGAACCATAACTCGCTGCCGGGACGCCAAAGATGCCTGCTTCGGGCTTCACACCGAGGCCAGGTCGCTGCGGCACGGCGATATGGCCATTGTCTATGACCACGGGGTTCTTCTTATCGTAGTGACCTTCAATATATTCCTGGGCGATCCACGCGCCTTCGAAGCGCCGCGGGTCGACCGTTGCGGCGAGATGCACGCAGGCGGCCGCGATCACGTCTCCGCCCCATGCGTCGTCGCAGGTGTGCGGCAGCGACCGGATGGAACACATATCGCGAGCGGTCATCATTCTGGTCAGTCCGCCCAGACGCGTGACTTTGAAGCCAAAACCATCCGCAATACCCGATGAGATGGCCCGCAATACCGCATTCAGGTCTTCGGTGTTCTCGTCCAGATAGATGGGATGGGTACCCCTGCCCCGGACAGATGCAATCTCTTCCATGCTGTTACAGGGCTGCTCGAACACAAACGGGATGTTTTGGCAAAGCCGATCTAGGTGAAGGGCAGACGCCACCGATAGACCTCGATTGCCGTCCACAACTATGCTTGCCTTGAGTCCCACAGCCTCCCAGACCTTGTGCACTGTCGCCGCGTCCTTTTCCAGGTTGCGACCACCAATCTTGACCTGGATACGCGGGTAGCCCACCTTGACCTTGTCGGCGGCGATACGCGCGGTTTCGTCCGGAGAGCCCACGATCGTAGAGTAGTAGGACGGCACGCGGTCTGTCAGCGCTCCGCCCAGCAGCGTCGACACCGGCACGCCGAGACGCTGACCGATGAGATCGAGGAACGCTATGTCGAGCGCCGCCTTGGCGTAGTTGTGCCCATTCAGTCTTTCATCCATCCGCTTGGCCAGATGTCGCGGCGACTGGGTCGACTCTCCAATCAGGCCGGGCGCGATCTCGGCTATCGCCGCCCGAGCCCCTAGCGCGTGATGGGGTTGATAGACTGGGCCGACGGGGCAGGTTTCGCCCCATCCCGTAATGCCGTCATCTGTCACAACCTCGACAAGCGTGCTGTCCAATGAGTGGACGTCGGCGCTCGCCATCTTGTACGCGCCACCCTTGATGGGAAGCTGGGTCGAGTAGACGTTGATCCTGTTGATGCGCATGATGACCCTCAATAGTCATCGTTGAGCGCGTCAACCGCCGGGATTTCGCGCGAGCGTCGATCGATATAGGCGCGCAGTTCTTCATCTTTGGCCTGGTCCAGCTTAGGCTCCTGGTACTCTCCCAGGAGGTGCTTTGCATGGTCGAGCGCCCTTTGCTTTATGTCCTTGGAGCCGTCGACCTTCCACTGCTCGATCGAATTGTTGTCGAAGAGCTTTGGTATGAAAAATGCGCGTTCGAAGTTGGCCTGGGTATGCGCATGTCCAAGATAGTGGCCACCGGGTCCGACGTCACGAATGGCGGCCAAGGCCTCGTCAAAATCATCCCAGTGGATACCTTGGGTCATGCGATAGCCCATGGCACAAACCTCGGCATCGACGACGAACTTCGCGATGGAACAATGCATCCCGGCTTCGTTCCAGCCCGCCGAGTGCCAGATATAGTTGGCGCCGGACATCAGCACCGCCATCATAGTCATGGCGCTTTCGTAGCCGGCCTGCGCATCGAAAATCTTGGCGCCGCCGAGCAGGTTCGATGTGCGCCACGGAACGTTGTAGCGTCGCGCCATCTGGCCGATCATGAAGTTCATCAGCGATATCTCGGGCGTTCCAGCCATCGGGGCGCCGGACTGCATGGAGACCGTCGACAGGTAATGCCCGTAGATGGCGGGGCAGCCTTTGCGGATCACTTGGGTGTAGGCGAGTGCGGACAGCGCCTCAGCATTCAGCTGTGCCACCGCAGCCGCCGTCGACGCAGGCGTGTTCGCGCCGCCCAGCACGAATGGCGAGCACAGCACTGGCTGGTTGCGCCGGCAGAATGCGCGCATGGCGCCAAGCATGACCTGGTCCCACACGAGCGGAGAATTGCCGTTGCAGTTGCCAGTCGTGACCGCATGCGTGTCCATGAAGCCTTTGCCAAAGAGAATCTCGCACATGTCGAGCACGTCCTCGGCATTCTTGGGCGAGGTGGTCATGCCCATGAAGATCTTGTCGGAATGCTTCATCGACGAATAGGTGATGTGCAGATGCCGGTGCGCAACGACGATATCCATCGGCTCGACAATGTGGTGCGCCGATGAATGCAACGCCGGCATCATGTGCGCCAGCTTGTGGAAGGTCCCCAAGTCCGCAATGGTCGGGCCGCGACGCACGTCGTCAAGATCGCGCATGTAAGGCGCGCCGGTCATCGGCACGAAGATCGAATTCGGGCCGCCCAGCTGCACGTTTTTCGCCGGGTTGCGAGCGAAATACTCAATATCGGGCGGGATGGTTTTGATCAGCTCCATCACCAACCCGCGATCCAGATGGACTCGCTCACCGCGAACGTCGGCGCCTACTCTCTTCCAGTCCTCAAGAGCGATTGGGTCGCGGAATACAACGCCGATGTCTTCCAGGATTGCCAAGGACGCCTGGTGAATGCGTTCTACTTGCTCTGCATCCATGGGCTCGACAACAGGTAGCCCGCGCTTGAGCGTCGGCAGCATCTGCACTTTCGGCGCGGTCCGAACAATCCGGCGCGCATCGCGCCCTCCCCTTCGAGAGAGTTGCGCGTCAACGGTCATGCGGGCCTCCAAGAGGTACAACAACGCGGGCCGCAGCCGGACCCCGCGCGACTATTGCTGCAACTCGCCCATTTGACCTACTGCAAAAGTCTCACGCGCGTGTTGACTTATATGCGGCGGTCCGTGGCTTGGCCTCGTCGATCACGATTGATCCGATTGGCATCGTTATGGGAAATGCAGCTCATCATTGAAAGCTGGCCCGAAAATCATTCCCACGTCCCCCTGCAGTACTCTCACCTTTAATGAGTTGCGACGGTCAGCATGTGCCGGGTGAAAATACCTGCAGTCCCGACAGCGCCAGCTTTCGCCTGATGCGATCTGGTGTATGCATGGCAGCAATCACAATGTCGTGCCGATGTCTCGCCTACGCCTTTGCCGAAATCGCTGCGCCGCTCGGTTTTCGAATGTTTGGAGCCCAAAATGGTTCGCCGATATTATGACCTGCCCTCCCTGACAGCTCTCGCCGTGTTCGAAGCTTCCGCCAGGCACTTGTCATTCAAACTGGCGGCGGGAGAGCTGAATGTGACTCCCGGGGCGGTCAGCAGGCAGGTCAAGGCGGTCGAGGACGAACTGGGCGTTCAGTTGTTTGTGAGGCTGGGCTCAGGGGTGATGCTGACGAGCGCCGGCGAGGACCTTTATGGCGTTCTAGCGAGCGGCTTTTCGCGCGCAGCTGAGATTGTCCGCACCGTCAAGCGCGGTGATCGGTCCAAGAACGTCACCCTCGCCTGTTCTGACGCCTTTGCTACAATGTGGCTGATACCGCGCATGCCCGATTTCTGGACTCGCTACGGCGAGATTGCAGTCGATCATCTGATTTCCGACAATCAGCGTGACTATCGAAGGGCCGAGGTGGAGTTGCGCATCCGATACGGGTTCGGTTCCTGGCCTGACGAGAATGCCGAGCTTCTTTTCAGCGAAACCATCTATCCGGTCTGCGGGGTGGAGTTTGCTACAGCGCATCGAGAGGCGACGGCAGCATCCTTGCCGGACCTTCCCTTGCTGCATGTTGACTGGGTTGATCCAAACTGGGCGATTTGGGATGAGGTATTGCGTCGTGCGTCCGTGCCTCATGGTCCGACCCGCGGCCGCCGATTCGGCAAATTCCTTGTAGCCATGCAGGCGGCTCAGGCTGACCAGGGCGTGGCGCTGGGCTGGCATCGGCTCGTGAAGTCACAGATCGAGGACGGTAAACTGGTCAGGCTGACGGAACTCGAGCTTCCTGCGCCAGGGGCCTATTATCTCACCTGGAACGATAACCGCACGCTTTCGCCCGCTGCCGAAATCCTGCGAAGCTGGATACGAGAAATCGCTGCGCAGGAACGAACCACCTAAAGTTCTTCCGCACCGAAGCGCTCCTCGTTTGGATGTCACGGCGATCCTGTCGTCAACGTCGCATAGGCAGCGGTGCTCCGAGGTGACACCAGGTTATTAGAAGTAATCCGAAAGCAATATTATTGCAGTTGAGGAGATCGGACCGAATGGGCCAAGGTCCGCCCGGTCTTCCTCCATCAAACCAAGGTGCTCAATGTCCGTAGATCTCGTTGCCAAACTGGACGACAAGCTGCGTGCGAAGCGCGAAAGCTTCGACAAGATTCCGGTGGTCGACATCGCCCCACTTCTCGATGGCAGCAACAAGCAGGCGGTGGCCAAGCAAATACGTTGGGCGCTGTCGAACACTGGCTTCATGTACGTGAAGAACCATGGGATCCCCCAGGAGTTCGTCGATTCGGTGTTCGATGTGAGCCGCCGGTTTTTTGATTTGCCCATGCCCCAGAAGATGGAGCTGCACGTAAGCAAATCGGATGTCGCACTGCGCGGATACATCGAGCCATTCGGGGAAAACACCGATCCAGGCAAGACGAAAGACCTCAAAGAATGCTTTGATATCGGCCCTGAGCGTTCGACCCTGGAAGGTCCGTTTTTTGGCTCCAACCAGTGGCCCTCAACCCTGCCCGAGTTTTCCGAGCTGACATACGCATACCATCAAAAAATGATCATCCTCGCGAAAACCCTGTTGAAGGGCATCGCGCTCAGTCTGGACTTGCAGGAAGATCATTTCGAGAAACTGATGCAAAACCCGATCAGTATCCAGCGCCTTCTCCACTACCCTTCGCAAGGGGGCTACGTCGGGGAAAACATCATCGGTATCGGTGCGCACACGGATTATGGCAATCTGACCATTCTGGCGCAGGACGACGTGGGCGGTCTGCAGGTCATGAATCGCGACGGCGACTGGGTAGAGGGCACACCCATCCACGGCACCTTCGTCATCAACATTGGCGATCTGATCCAGCGGCTCACCAATGATCTCTATCTGGCGAATATGCACCGCGTGATCAACACCACTGGGCGGGAGCGGTATTCGATCCCCTTCTTTATCGATGCTGATTTCGATGCAATCATCGAACCGCTGGCGTCCTGCGTCACGAATAGCAACCCGCGTCGCTATAAACCGGTGACCTGTGGCGAGCACAAATTCGGGCGTTTCGCAGCAAGCTATGCCCACTTAGCCAAGGCATAGCGAGCGCGGTGGTGTCATGCCGCCAAAAGAAGTCCGCGAGCAAGAGAGCAGCCACTCAAGAGCTCTTGGTGAGCCAGCTCGCAAAAAGCCGCGCTTTCGAACCTGCCCTGGGCTGGATTTTCAGATAAAACGCCATGGGTGATGGAATATTTTCGGGCACAAGGGTGACCAGCCGTCCTTGTTCAATCAGGCTTTTGACCAATTCATCCCACCCCAATACCGCCCCGATATCATCCTGAGCGGCTTGGAGGGCAATCATGTAGTTGTTCACGGAAAACCTGCGGCCCTTTGGCATGGTGTGGCCAAGCGCTTGAAACCAGTCCGGCCAGTTCGTCCAGTCGGTTTCCTCGTTATCCATATGAATCAAAGGTGCGTTGAGCAGATCCTCAACTCGGCCGATGCCGTGCTCGGCGGCGAACCTTGGAGTTCCGAGCGCGACAATGCGATCTTGAAAAAGTTTGTGGCACTCTTCGAGATTCTCCTTCGGATCTCCGTACTGAATACTTAGATCGCAGCGGACGGATTTTGTGGGAACGTCGCTGACGATCTGCGAGACAGCGACGGTAGGATGGCTTTTCCAGAAGGCTGAGATCTTCGGTGTCAGCCATAGCGAACTGACGGCCGTCGTTGTCCGGATGGTCACGTCAGCGGTTTCCGGGCGATCGCGCATGTGCGTTACGGCGTCGGAAATCGTCTCAAGCCCGCGCTGCACGGCAACGAACAAGAACGCCCCCTTCTCAGTCAATTCGACACCGCGGCTCATGCGCAGGAACAGGTTGCATCCCAAATCACCCTCAAGCGCCTTGATCTGGTGGCTGATCGCCGCCGGCGTCACGTTCAATTCCTGGGCTGCGTTTTTGAAACTCGCATTTCGGGCGGCCGCCTCGAAGCAGATGAGAGCGGTCACCGAGGAGAGATCGTACGGTCTTGGCATCACAGCTCTTCGGACCCGTTTTCCGTATCATGCGAGGGCGGAGCGCAAGAGCTTATCTGAACCAAATCGGGATGAGAACAAATGCTATTGCATTGATAGCGCCCGTTCCAATGGTGCGTGTTGGCTGGAGTGTAGATACCTTCGAACTTCAAGACGATTTCTCCATCGATCCGGCAGGCGTTTCGACAAGCGCATCTGCCTTCATTCCTTGCGGGGCGATGAGCATTTCCATGTTCTCGCGCGACAACTCCCAGTGTTCGAATACAAGGTCGACGACCGTGTCCTCGTCGTGCGAGCCGATTGCAGCGATGAAGCCATCATCGTGGTCGCAGGCGAGCCGCAGTCACCGGCGCATGTCATCTGTACGCGGCCGGAAGAAGGTGTGGCCGATCCGGGCGTGGTCGATCAGAGGTCGGCCAAGGCTCGGCTGCAGGTAGGCGTTGCCCGACATCTCGCCGATGATCTCGCGGAAGCGATTCCAGCCCCATGGAGAGCACGTCGCCGGTGACGCTTGCCGTGCGGAACCGTTCCTGTGTGTCCTTGAGGTCGGCAAGCTGCTTCGGCTTGAAGTTCTGGACCGCAAGGCGGCCGATCGCGGCATAGATCATCGGCGCGACCAGGAAGAAGTGCCTGAGCGTCTGATGGTTCATGGGGATGACGCGCGCGCCGCGGTTGGCACGGATATCGATATAGCCTTCACCTCGAGCCGACGAAAAATCTCGCGAACCGGTGTTCGGGAGAGGCCGTAGCGTGCGCTCAAGCTCGCCTCGTCCAGGTCCGGATCAGGATCGAGGTCCATCGTCAGAATCTGACGCTTCAGATTGTCGTAAAGACCGTTCTTTCCGCTCTTCACCGAGGCCTCCTGCTGCCTGACTGGGGCCGAGTCCCGCTGAAGAGGTTACCTGGGAGTCGCCGAAGGGTAGTTAGGAAGCATTCGTTCCTCGCCTACTGTTCGCGGGGCGGCGAGAGCTGGTATATCCAGCTTGAGGGCTGTCGTGGGCAGAGTGCAACTGGCTCCACTCTCGGCCCGCCGGCACCTGTTTTCTGCAACAGGTGTCGGCGGTCATTGCCAGCTTGGGAGCTAACTCATGCGTCCAGCCACACGTTCTGGAGATCCATCTCAAAGGTTTGATGGATGCTGTAGTTCTTCACCTTCTTGTTCGTGTGGCTGTAGAGCTTCTGCCAGAATGGCTGAATGATGACGCCCGAATCCTGCAGGATCTGCTCGACGTCCTTCATCACCTCGCGGCGCTTCTCCACGTCGACGAGCGAGAGAGCTTGCTTGAGCTTGGCGTCGAAATCCGGATTCGAGTACGCCGATTCATTCCAGGCTTCGCCAGTGCGATAGCCGAGCGCCAGCACCTGAACGCCGAGCGGGCGCATGTACCAGATCGTCATCGAATAGGGATATTTCGTCCAGTCGTTCCAGAAGGTCGAACCCGGCAGCACCGTGCGCTTCACCTTGATTCCGGCATCGCGCAACTGACCGGCGATCGCGTCGCCGGTGTTCTTTTGCCAATCGTCCTCGACGGTAATCAGTTCATGCTCGAAGTCTGCCTGTCCGGCGTCGGCCATCAGCTTCTTGGCGCCGGCGGCGTCGCGTGTCTTCTTTGGCAGGGGATAATATTCCGGGTGGATCGGGGCGACGTGGTGGTTCTCGCCGACGGTGCCTCGCCCGGCATAGCCGAGTTCGAGCACGGCATTGTTGTCGACGGCCATTTGCAGGGCGTTTCGGACCCGTTGGTCGTCATAAGGCTTGTGGGTGATGTTGGTGCGGGCAACCAGCGTGGTCGCCGTCGCCACCTCTGTTTTCACCAGATCCATCTTGTCGAGTATGTCGATGAAGTCGGCCGGTGTCTCGAAATTGAGATCGATCTCGCCAGAGTCGAATGCATTGATCGAGGCGTTGAAATCGGTGCCGTAGTCGATGAACTCGACGCCGTCGAGCGGCGCTTCACCGCCCCACCATTTGCCATTCTCACGGCGCTTGACGACCGCCTTCTGGCCGACATCGTATGAGACCAGTTCAAACGGTCCCGTGCCGATCGGCTTCTTGATCGGATCGGCACCGTCGGCATCGAAGTTGCGATGGACCACCAGGGCCGGATAGTCGGTCAAGTTCGGGATCAGCGAGATGTCGGGTTCGCCGAGCTTCAGCTTGACCGTGAGGTCATCGACCTTGGTGATAGCGCCATCCCTGGCTTTGCCGGTCTTTGCATCGATCAGCGCGCCGACGCGTGCGGCCATGGAATTGCCGGCGACATTCTTCTCGCACCATCGCGTCAGATTTTGAACGACGTCATCGGCGTTGAAAGCATCGCCGTTGTTCCAGGTGATACCCTTGCGCAGATGCAGCACATATTCGGTGGCGTCGTCGTTGATATCCCAGCTTTCGAGCAAGACCGGCTCGAATGTGAATTGTCTGGTGTAGCGGACCAGCGGCTCCAGCCAGCAGCGCGAAATGTTCGCCAGTTCCACCCAATCGTAAGTGCGCGGATCCTTCTGCCCCTTCACCGACATCGAGACGCGCAGCGTTCCGCCTTTCTTCGGCTCTTCGGCCAGGGCCCGATCCGGCACCGCAAGGCCGATCATGCCATAGGCAAACGCCGTCGATGCGCCGAAGGCGCTTGCCAGCGCCAGGAACTCGCGCCGGTCCATGCGACCTGCACGTGCCTCTTGCGCCATCGCCTCGATAGCGCTCGGCACGCGATCGCCACTGCTTCGAAAAAAGCTCATTTTTCAATCCCCCAGTTTGACGTTCTCAATTCCTCTCGTAGTGTCCTCGACACACGGAGAAGAAAGAAGCCGGCGCGTGAGCCGCTCAGTGCCGGACTATTGCTGAATGTGCGGCGATTGCCCTACTGCAAAAAACTCACGCTCGCGTTGACTAAAAGACACTCGGCTCCTGACAACATATCAATCTTGGTGCGGTTCGGATTGTCCGTCGCGCTTGCACGTCCGCCCACCTCGAGAAATTTGCGGTTTAGCAGTCAGGCGGACATTCGGAAAGACTATTGAAGCGAGCGAATGTGCGGCTCTATCGTGGCTATTGCTGGCTATGATGCCGAGGGGCTGACTTGTGAGAAGTTTCCGTCCCGAGGTGCATGAATTTCCCTCAGTCGGACTGGCAAGCGATCCAACGGCGATCCTGCAAGTGGGAGGCAAAAGTTTGCTCGAAAAAAAGTCAATCGGCAGGTTACTTTTTTGCGATGCCTACTATCGCAGTTCCATGTTAGCGAACTTCTGCTTGGTCCGGGCGAGAAGAACGATCCTTTGAGCAAGCGAGTTACCCGATGATCGCATCCGAAGGTCTTCTTGACAGCTAGCCTTGCCGTTGTTGCGGAGGCGGTTTCCAGCAGGCTTCAACCCCAACCCGTCGGCAGGGGGCCGCCATGCTTTCCTTCGTTATCAGGCGTCTTGGCACCATGGCATTGACGATGCTGTGCCTGACGATGATCGTCTTCTTCCTGATCAATCTCGAACCGAATTTGAAGAAGCTGGCGATCAGCCAGACCGAGATGCATACCTCCGCCGAGCAGCTCGAAAGCTGGCTGGTCAACCATGGCTACCGGCAGAACTTCTTCGTACGCTACGGCCAGTGGCTGGGCGTCGTGCCGAAGCAGCCGGTGACCGATCCGGCGACGGGCAAGCCGACGCAGCGTTTTTCCTTCTGCAATGACCCGCTGGAGCCGAAATTCTCCGGCGTCCTGGAAGGCGATTTCGGCTGTTCGACCAAGTTCAAGACCAACGTTGCGTCGAAGCTCTTTCCGGCACTCAGCGCCACCGGCATCCTGATGCTCAGCGTGCTGGCGGTGATGGTGCCAATTTCGCTGCTGATCGGCATTTTGGCCGGCATGCGCGAGGGCTCGCGAACCGACCGCACGCTGTCGGTAGCCTCGATCGCCTCGACGGCGACGCCCGAATATGTGTCGGGCGTCATCTTCACCGTCATCTTCGCCTCATGGCTCGGCTGGCTGAACGGCTCGGCGGCCTCGGCCAGCCAGGGCATCACCTTCTACAATTTCACGCTGCCGGTGATGACGCTGGCGATCTACGGCATCGGCTACATCGCCCGCATGACGCGCGCTTCAATGGTCGAGGTGATGACGCAGCAATATATCCGCACCGCCCGATTGAAGGGGCTCTCCTTCGGCAGCGTGGTGGTCAAACATGCGCTGCGCAACGCGCTGATCGCGCCGTTCACCGTCATCATGCTGCAGTTTCCCTGGCTGCTCACCGGCGTCGTCATCGTCGAGGTGATGTTCCGCTACCAGGGCTTCGGCTACACGCTGGTCGAGGCGGCCGGCAACAACGATATCGACCTTTTGCTCGGCTGCTCGCTGGTCTCGGTGTTCATCGTCTTGATCACGCAGCTCATTTCCGATGTCGGCTACGCGTTTCTCAATCCGCGTATCAGAGTTCAGTAGGGGGCGAAGCGGATGCCGGTTCAATATATCAGTGGCTTCACCGTCGTTCTCGAAGTGCTGTCGCGCTTCTGGCCGGTCTGGATCGCCCTCCTCATCGTCATGGGTGCGAGCTTCGCCTACAAGAAGAAGCTGGCGCTCTACGGCCAGCTGTTCGACAGCGGTGTCGGCATTGTCGGCGTCGGCATCTGCCTGTTCTGGCTGTTCACGGCGATCTTCGCCGCGACCATCTCGCCCTTCGATCCGCTGGCCCAGGTCCCCATCATGAAGGACGTGCTGCCGGGCGCCGTCGAGCCGCAATCGGGGCTGACCTATCTGTTCGGCGGCGACAAGCTGGCGCGCGACGTGTTTTCGCGCATGGTCTATGGCAGCCAGATCGTGCTGATCATCGCGCCTGCCGCAACCGGCTTCGCGCTGATGGTCGGCATCACGCTCGGCCTGCCCGCGGGTTATTACGGGGGCAAGATCGACACCGTGCTGTCGTTCCTGGCCAATTTGGTGCTCGCCTTCCCGGTGATCCTGCTGTTCTACCTGCTGGTGACGCCGGGCATCATGGACACCCCGATCCCCTATGGCATGGCCGGTGTGTTCTTCCTTTTCCCCATCATCTTCTTCAGCGTGCTGTTCTGGACGCGCTACAAGAACCGGCCCGACCGGCTCTACATCCTGCTCGGCATCACCCTGATCCTCGGTGGCTGGATCTATCTCGGTCTTGTGTTCGACGCCGATCCGCTGAAGATCGTGCATATCGATCCCAACCAGCTCAACATCTTCGTGGCGGTGGTGTTCGCCTCCAGCCCGGGCGTGTTCCGCATCGTGCGTGGCCTGGTAATGGACATCAAGACACGCGACTACGTGGCGGCGGCGCAGACGCGCGGTGAATCGCCCTGGTACATCATGCTGTGGGAGATCCTGCCCAATGCGCGCGGACCATTGATCGTCGATGCCTGCCTGCGCATCGGCTACACGACGATCCTGCTCGGCACGCTGGGGTACTTCGGCTTGGGCCTTGCCCCGGAAAGCCCCGACTGGGGCACTGCGATCAAGGACGCCAGCCGTCTGCTGCGCTCCTTCATCCACCCGGCGCTGCCGCCGACGATCGCGCTGATGTCGTTCGTGCTGGGCTTGAACCTGCTCGCCGACTCGCTGCGCGAACAATCGATGAAAGACTGATCTCTCGGGTTTCGACCCGATGCGCCTGACAAAATCAGGCCTGAAAGAACCAGGATTGGAGCGACCCATGAACGAGGCAGTTCGAAATCCCGCCAAGCCAACCAATAGTCCGATCATCGAGATCGAGAACCTGTCGATCTCCTTCTTCACCCGCAAGGGCGAGATCCCTGCCGTCATGGACTTTTCCTGCACGGTGATGCCGGGCGAGGCGATGGGCATCGTCGGCGAATCCGGCTGCGGCAAGTCGACCGTGTCGCTCGGCATCATGCGCGACCTCTCCAACATCGGAAAGGTCGTCGGCGGCAAGATCAAGTTCCAGGGCAAGGACATGGGCGAGCTGTCCGACGAGGAACTGCGCGCCATCCGCGGCAACAAGATCGCCATGATTTACCAGGAGCCGATGGCGAGCCTCAATCCGGCGATGAAGGTCGGCCAGCAATTGATGGAAGTGCCGCTGATCCACGACAAGGTGTCGAAGGAAGAGGCCTACACCCGCGCGCTGGACATGGTGCGGGCGGTGAAGCTGCCCGATCCCGAACGCATGATGCGTTCCTATCCGCACCAGCTCTCCGGCGGCCAGCAGCAGCGCATCGTCATCGCCATGGCGCTGCTGTCGAAGCCGGCGCTGCTTCTGCTCGACGAGCCGACGACGGCGCTCGATGTGACGGTGGAGGCCGGCATCGTCGACCTGGTCAAGGGACTGGGCGAAAAGTTCGGCACGTCGATGATCTTCGTGTCGCACAATCTTGGGCTGATCCTGGAGACCTGCGACCGCATCACGGTGATGTATTCGGGCGAGGCGGTCGAGACCGGCAAGATCAAGGACGTGTTCGACCGGATGCGCCATCCCTACACGCAAGGCCTGTTCCGCTCGATCCCGTTGCCGGGCGCCGACAAGAATTCGCGGCCGCTGATATCCATCCCGGGTCAGTTGCCGCTACCGCACGAGCGGCCGAAGGGCTGCAATTTCGGCCCGCGCTGCCACCATTTCGTCGAGGGCGTCTGCAACGCCGCCGAAATTCCGATGATCGCGGTCGACGGCCATGACGGGCATTTCTCGCGCTGCGTGCGCTTCAACGAAATCGACTGGGAGGCGCTGCCGCCCGGCGCCAAGAAGGTCAACGAGCGGGTGGTGCCCGGTGCGCCGGTGCTCCAGATCGAAGACCTCCGGAAGTACTACAAGGTCGGCGGCAGCGAAGTGTTCGGCTCGAGCGAGGGCCGCGTCGTCAAGGCCAACGAGACGATCTCGTTCATGGCGCGCGAATCCGAGACCGTCGCCATCGTCGGCGAATCCGGCTGCGGAAAATCGACCCTGGCCAAGGTGCTGCTCGGCCTCGAAACGGCAAGCTCTGGCCGCGTGAAGCTCGGCAACAAGGAGATCCAGTCGACCGGGATCGAGAAGCGCAGCGTCGACACGGTGTCGTCGATCCAGATGGTGTTTCAAAATCCGTTCGACACGCTCAATCCTAGCCATTCGGTCGGTTCGCAGATCATCCGTACGCTGGAAAAGTTCAATGTCGGCAACACGGTGGCCGACCGCCGCAAGCGGATGCTGGAGTTGCTCGACCTGGTGAAGCTGCCAAGGGCGTTCGAGACGCGCAAGCCGCGCCAGCTTTCAGGTGGCCAGAAACAGCGCATCGGCGTGGCGCGTGCCTTTGCCGGCGACGCCAAGGTGGTGGTGGCCGACGAGCCGGTCTCGGCGCTGGATGTGTCGGTCCAGGCGGCGGTGACCGAGCTCTTGATGGACATACAGCGCAAGAACAAGACGACGATGCTGTTCATCAGCCACGATCTGTCGGTGGTGCGCTACATCGCCGACCGCGTCGTCGTCATGTATCTCGGCTATATCGTCGAGCAAGGCACGACCGACCAGATCTTTTCGCCGCCCTATCACCCCTACACCGAGGCGCTGCTGTCGGCGATTCCGATTGCCGATACCAGCGTGGTGAAAAGGCACATCGTGCTCGAAGGCGACATTCCGTCGGCGATGAACCCGCCCTCTGGCTGCCCGTTCCAGACGCGCTGCGGCTACAAGAAACTGGTGCCGGACAATCTTTGCGAAACCAAGGTGCCGCCAGTCAAGCATCTCGGCAACGGCCATATGAGCCTGTGCTGGCTGTCCGACGACGTGCTGGCGAAAATGGAGCCGGTGATCAAGTTCGACAAGGAACACGCCGCGCATGAGGGCGTGCCGGAAGACGCAACGCGCGGCTCAGGCGCGACAATTCACAAGTCCAAGGGACCCGAGAAACCGAACTGACGGTCAATATCGGCTCACGGAAGCTCGCAGTCGACTTGGTTCCATTCGCGATAGCGGCCTTGATCTGGCGGCTGAAAACCGTGGACACCACGTTCAGGTCCTCAACGGCATTTTGTAAACCCGCATTTCAGGCGCCACCTCAAAGCAGATGAGCGGTTGCCAGGAAGGTGACCATATGGTCTTGGCATCACGCGGCTTTTCGGAGATGCTTTCCGTTTTATGTGAGCGCCTGCGGCACGCAAGAAGTTAGCTGAAGTAAATCGTGATGAAAATAAATGCCGTTGCGTAAAAGATTTTGAGATAAGAAAATTTCAACTCAAAATGCACGCCATCTATGGAATTTTCGCATGAACGCCTCGTCACCGTCGATCCAAGAATTGTTAGCGCGCCGCGTCTCGGGCTATGCCCTTGAGCAGCCCTTTTACACATCGCCGGAGATTTTCCAACTCGATCTCGAGCACATCTTCTACCAGGAATGGCTCTACGCAGCCCCGGCGTGCCAGCTTGCGAAAGCTGGCAGCTACGTGGCGATGCGTGTAGGTGCCTATGAGGTGGTCATCGTGCGCGCCCGCGATGGTGAAATCCGCGCCTTCCACAATTCCTGCCGCCATCGCGGGTCGATGATTTGCAAGGCCCGCGAAGGCCAGGTGGCCAAACTCGTCTGCCCCTATCACCAGTGGACCTATGAGCTTGACGGCAAGCTCATCTGGGCAAATGACATGGGGCCCGACTTCGACATGTCCAAACACGGGCTGAAGCCGGTCCATCTGCGCAATCTAGCCGGCATGATCTACGTCTGTCTGTCCGAAACGCCCCCCGACTTCGAACCGTTTGCCGACCTGGCTCTTCCCTACCTTGAGGTCCATGACCTCAACAATGCGAAGGTCGCGCATACGTCCACCATCATCGAGAAGGCCAACTGGAAGCTAGTGTGGGAGAACAACCGCGAATGCTACCACTGTAGCAGCAACCACCCGTCGCTGTGCCGCTCCTTCTCGCTCGACCCGGAAGTGGCGGGCGTGTCTGCAGACGGATCGATCTCGGCGACCCTTCAGGCGCATTTTGACCGTTGCGAAGCCTCAGGCGCGCCAGCGCAGTTTCGCCTTGGCGGCAGCGGGCAATTTCGCCTGGCGCGGATGCCGCTGCAGCAAAAGGCCGTGAGCTACACGCTCGACGGCAAGGCTGCCGTTCATAAGAATCTTGGTCGGGTGGCTCTGCCCGAAGCAGGCTCGCTGTTGATGTTCCATTATCCAACGACCTGGAACCACTTCCTGCCGGATCACTCCTTGACCTTCCGAGTAACGCCAATCAGCGCCACGGAAACCGAGGTCACCACCACCTGGCTGGTGAACAAGGATGCCGTCGAAGGGCTCGACTACGACCTCAAGCGCCTGACCGAGGTCTGGATTTCTACCAATAATGAAGACCGTGAGATCATCGAGACCAACCAGCGAGGGATCTGCTCACCTGCCTATGTTCCCGGGCCATATTCGCCGGTTCAGGAAAGCGGTGTGACCCAATTCGTCGATTGGTACGCGAACTGGCTTGGGCGCTCTCAGGCCCCGATGCGATTGGCCGCGGAGTGAACCAATGAACGTGATGGCAAAACCCAGGCTGGTTTTCTGGACCGACGCCGAAGAACTCGAATGTGCCTCCTTTCTTCCGGAGGCGCCGAACGTCCTGACCTTTTGTTTCCGGTCGCCGTCCGGATCGCTGTTCAATTTTGATCCAGGGCAATTCCTGACTTTCGAACTGCCCACTCCCGGCGGTCCGATCTACCGGACCTACACGATATCCTCATCTCCGTCGCGGCCGACCTCGCTGACCATCACCGTAAAGGCGCAGGCTGACTCTGTCGGAACGCAGTGGATGTTTGACAGCCTCCGTCCGGGAATGCGCCTGCGGGCAATCGGTCCGGCGGGCACCTTCTCGGTGGCGCATCAGCCAGCGGAAAAGTATCTTTTCATCTCAGCCGGCTCGGGCATCACACCGATGATGTCCATGACTACACATCTGTATGATTCCGGAGTTGATCCGGACATCGTCTTTGTCCACTGCGCGCGCCGCCCTTCTGAGATCATCTTCCGCGAACGGCTGGAGCATATGGCCTCGCGCGTAACTGGCATCGACCTGAAATGGGTGGTTGAACAGACCGATCCATACAGGCCGTGGACGGGTTACAGAGGCATGTTCAACCAACTTATGCTCGGACTCATGGCGCAGGATTATCTTGATCGCGAGGTGTTCTGCTGCGGGCCCGAGCCCTTCATGCAAGCGGTGCGCGAGGCCCTGGCCGGTCTCGGTTTCGACATGGCGCATTACCATCAGGAAAGCTTCCGCGCGCCTCTTCCTGAGGCCGAAAAAATCCCGGATGACTTCGTTCCCACCGAGAAGAACGAGGCCGAGATCGAATTTGCCCTATCCGGCGTCTCGGCGAAATGCGTCGAGACAGATACGATCCTGGCTGCGGCACGGGCTGCCGGTCTGGTGATCCGATCGGGTTGCAGCATGGGAATATGCGGGACATGCAAGGTTCGCAAAATCGACGGCGATGTGCACATGGTCCACAATGGCGGCATCACCGAGGAAGAAATTGCCGACGGCTATATCCTTGCTTGCTGTTCCAATCCGGTTGGCCGGGTGAAGGTCGAGATATAGCAACCAATTCGCGATCTTTGACCAAGGGGTTTCTTCGAAATCGGCAGCACCTTGACCGGCAGCTGTCAACCGAAGTCGATGGATGAAGCGAATTGATGGATCAAGCGCTTCGCCCGGGCAAGCTCAGTGATGCGTCTGATCCACCAACAGTGCCCAGAAAGCGAACAGCGGCGCATCCAGCGATTTCATCGCGTGTTTGATGCCTGGCGGATTGTAGAATGAACCGCCGATGCCCGGCGAAAACCAATCGTTGTCGGCCTGCTTGAACTCGCCGTGTGAAAGCACGAGGTAGGTTTCCTCCGGGGGATGATCGTGGTCGGGATATCGGACGTGAGGAGCCATCAAAGTGACGCCGAGCCACAGATCGCTTCTGTCCTCGATGCCGCCTGGGCCAAGGATCATCGCGTTGGCATGACCGTCGGGGAAATTGCTGCTGGCAGACGGGTCGGGGTTCGATTTTAGCCGCCATTCGAGCAGCGGCTCGATCGCCCTAAAACGTTCGACCAAGTTGCGAAGCGCGGACGGGATCGCTTCTTCCGCCAACGCCGAGTCAAGATAAGAACAAACCGGCAAACGGCTCCCGGCCTTGGTTCTTTCCAGCCCGGGAACTTCAGATTGGGCGAAGAGCTGGATGATCGATCTGCGCGATCGCAGGTCGTGGGAGAACTGGTCGAAGGCCACGAACGCGGTGTCTACAAAATATTGCAGGGCCTCACTTCTGTTCATCTCGCAGCCTTGTTGTTGGCGTCCGTTGTCAGACGTCAGATATCTTTCGCCAGTCGCAGTGCGTCGTAGATCGCGGCGTGGGTGTTGCGGGCCGAAACTGCGTCGCCGATACGAAAGAGCTGGAATTGGCCCTGCCGATTCCGCACCACCGACTGTGGTTGTCCGGCGATGAGCTCATCTTGCGAAATCTCGCCGTGATTGGTCGATTTCGGTTTCAGTTCGAAATAGATGTCGTCGAGCGGAATGGTGCCGTGATTGACGACAACCTGATCCACGACGCGCTGCTTGGATATACCGCCGTAGTCGCTGCCGACGTTTGCAATGAGCTGGTTGCCGTTCTTCTCAACGGACTCAAGCCGATAGGTGACCGTGAAGGTGACATCAAGTTTTTGAAGAGACCGCATGTAGGGCACAAGGTTCATCGCCATGACCTCGGGGGAGAAGGACCGGTCCGGTGTCATGATCTCGACCTTCGCTCCTGCGCCGGCGAGGAACTCCGCAGCCTGGAGTGCCGCGTGGTCACCGGCGTCGTCGAAGATGAGGACATTGCTTCCGGGCTTTACGTCTCCGGAGATGATGTCCCATGAAGACACCACCAACTCGTTACCCTTCGACAGGACGTCGGTGTGCGCCACCCCGCCCGTCGCAATGATGACGACATCAGGATTTTCCGCCTCGATGGTTTCTGCTTCCGCCCAGCTATTGAACTTGATGGTCACTCCATATTTTTCGCACTGGGCCATGCGCCAATCGATGATGCTCATCATTTCCTTGCGGCGCGGGCTCAGCGCTGTCAGGCGGATCTGCCCGCCAGGGTCGCTAGCGGCCTCGAAGACCACGACCTCGTGTCCCCGCTCGCCCGCGACGCGGGCGGCCTCGAGGCCGGCCGGACCAGCGCCGACGATGACAATTTTCTTGCAGATCTCTGCCTTGGGGACGATGTGCGGCATGGTCAATTCGCGGCCGGTCGCGGCGTTGTGAATGCAGTATGCCGCCCCGCCCTGATAGATGCGGTCAAGGCAATAGTTGGCACCCACGCAGGGCCTGATTTCGTCTTCGCGCTTTTCGATGATCTTGCGCACGATATGTGGGTCGGTCATGTGAGCGCGCGTCATGCCGATCATGTCGACCTTACCTGACGCAATCGCGTGGCGCGCTGTCGCCACATCCGGTATTTTCGCTGCATGGAAGGTTGGAAAGTTGGTTGCCGCACGAATCTCGCCGGCAAAATCAAGATGCGGCGCGTTCGCCATTCCCTGAATCGGAATGACGTCCGTCAGGCCCGCATCGGTGTCGATGTGGCCGCGGATCACATTGAGGTAATCGATAAGTCCGCTTTCCTTGAGGCGCTTGGAGATTTCAATGCCCTCCGACCTGCCGGTGCCGCCGGGGAGACATTCATCCGCAGTGTAGCGCACGCCCAGGATGAAATCCTCGCCGACCCGTGACCGGATCGCCTTCAACACGTCCATGCAGAAGCGCATGCGATTATCGAGGGAACCGCCATAAGGGCCGTCAAGGTCGTTCGTGAGAGGAGACGTGAACTGTTCGAGCAGGTGGCCGTAAGCCTCCAGCTCCACGCCATCCATCCCGCCCGCCTTCATCCGCTCGGCGGCGTCCGCGAAGTCTTTGATGATGCGCTCGATATCCCAGTCTTCAATTTTCTTGGGAAACGCGCGGTGGGAGGCTTCACGATGATGGGACGGTGCCACGACGGGAAGCCAGTCACCTTTGTCCCAGCGTGTACGCCGTCCAAGATGGGTTAGCTGGATCATGATGGCGGCGCCCTCTTCGTGCACCGCATCGGTCATTTGCCGGATCCACGGCACGATCTCGTCCTTGTACGCGAGCAGGTTGTTGAAAACCGGGGGGCTGTCCTTCGAGACCGCCGCGGAGCCGGCTGTCATCGTCATCGCCACACCGCCCTTTGCCCTTTCCACCGTGTAGGCAAGATAGCGCTCCTTAGGCATCCCGTCCTCCGGATAAGCCGGCTCATGGGAGGTCACGATGATGCGATTGCGCAGGGTCAAATGCTTGAGTTTGTATGGCTGCAGAAGGGGATCGCTCGACATCTGACGAACTCCGGGCTGGGATGGCAAGTGCGAACGCTACCCGAAAATGTACATGCATGTCAAGTTTAGCTTCTGAGACGTCGAAAGAGTCGACATAGGTGTACATTTTGCTGGTTTTCAGTTTGACCTTTTGTTAGGCTGGCCGCTCATGGAGCAGATTTCGAACGATAGCGGATGGCGTGGATCGCCGGAGGGATGGCTCGAAGCCGCCTACGACTTGCTTCTGGAATCCGGCGTCGACACGGTGAGAATTTCGCCACTTGCCAAGAAGCTGGGCCTGTCGCGCACCAGCTTCTATTGGTTCTTCAAGGATAGAGAAGAACTGTTGGCTGCCCTCGTAGCGCGTTGGCGCGACAAGAACACCGGCAGCCTCGTCAAGCAGGCCGAGGCCTATGCCGAGACGGTTGCGGAAGCGATGCTAAACGTTTTCGACTGCTGGCTCGACAAGTCCTTGTTCGATGCCCAGTTCGAGTTCGCCGTCAGAAGCTGGGCAATTCAATCCCCTGACATTCTGGCGGAGGTACAAAAAGCCGACCAAACGCGTCTCGACGCCATGAGCCAGATGTTCGTCCGCTTCGGTTACAAGGAAAGTTTGGCCGATGTTCGAGCGCGCACCGTCTACCTGGTGCAGATCGGCTACATCTCAATGCAGACCCGGGAAGATCTCACGGCCCGCATGAAGCGCATTCCCGGGTATGTGGAAATTTTTACAGGCGAGGCCCCGCAGCAGCGTGAGCTGGATCGGTTCTTCGCCAGACATGACTATTTGGCGGACTGAGGAAGAGTTGCGACAATGAGCCAACCCATGAGCATCGGAATAGTCGGTGGAGGTGGCTGGCTTGGACGCGCCTTCGCCGAGGCCATTGTCGATGCGCAAATAGTGTCCCCTGAGCACCTCACACTCTCTTACAGAAGCGGGCAACCGGGCTTTCTGCCAGATGCTACCTGGACCTGGGACAACCAGGAACTGGTGGATCGATCTGATGTCATCATCGTGTCGGTCCGGCCCCAGGATTGGCCTGCCATCGACATTTCTGCGTCCGGCAAGCTTGTCATGTCGGTCATGGCCGGGATCCCTCTCGACCAATTGGCTCGACGTCTCAAGACCGACCGCGTCGTCCGCACGCTTCCGAATGCAGCCGCAGAGGTGCGCAATTCCTACACGCCCTGGATCGGCACTCGAGGTGTCACCGCGGATGACCGCAATGTCATTCGCCGGATCCTGGAAGCCTGTGGCGCTGCCGATGAAGTCAAAAGCGAAGCAGATATCGATTATCTTACAGGTCTTACAGGCTCCGGCCCGGCGTTTCCGGCGCTTCTGGCGGCGGCGATGATTGACGACGCGGTCAGCCGAGGAATGAACCCAGATATTGCCCGGCGGGGCGTCAGCGCAATGCTTGTTGGAACCGGCAAACTCCTCGAGGCTCGCGCAGAAAATCCCAAAGATATCGTCCAGACTTTCGTCGACTACCGCGGCACTACCGCCGCTGCAATCGAGGCCATGCGCGCAGCCGGGTTTGAAGCAGCCGTGGCAGACGGCCTTGCCGCAGCGCTTCATAAATCCGTGGCTATGGGACAAGCCTCCTGACTGCCGCACGAGGCGGGCCTCCCTCCGACCGCTGGTGAGATACTTATGTCAAAACTCTTTCCGCATCTGTTCTCGCCGGTAAAGCTGGGCAGCCGCACGCTGCGAAACCGGATCGTGTTCGGGGCTCATACCGCGAACATGGCGGAGAATGGCGTGCCGACAGAACGACACGTTGCCTACTATGCCGAGCGAGCCATCGGTGGCGCCGGCATGATTGTTGTCGAACCCATGCCCGTTCATCAGGCCGCCGTCCTGACACGCGGCAATTTTCGACCTGGCGACGATAGCGTCATTCCTCATTTCCAGCGGGTCACGCGCGCGATCAAGGACCATGGGGCGATCGCCATCCAGCAGCTCTATCATGTCGGTGCGCATGGGGATTCGGACAACTCGTTTCATGCGCATTGGTCGCCCTCGGGCCTTCCAAGCTATCATGACAGCGATGGTTCCCACGCCATGTCCGAGGATGAGATCTGGGAGACTATCGACGGCTTTGTTCAGGCCGCGCGCCGCTGCCAGGAAGCCGGTTTCGATGGCGTCGAAGTCTGGGCGGCCTATCTCGGATTGGTCGATCAGTTCTGGACACCCTGGACAAACCGACGTGAAGATCAATGGGGAGGCTCGCTCGAAAACCGCACGCGGATCTCCCGCGAGATCCTGAGCCGCATCCGCGAAACATGTGGCCGAGAATTCATCGTCGGGCTGTCGGTCAGCGATGAGCCCGACTACACAGTCGCGCTCAGTCGCCAGGAACTGGCGGAGATCATTCACCTGCATGATGAACAGGAACTGATCGACTACGTGACCTGCGGCACCGGCAGCTACCTCGATTTCTACAAGATAATGCCGACCTTTCTCTATCCGGAGAAGCTTGGCACCGATCTCGCGACGGTCCTAAAGGGTGCGGTCAAGACGGCCCTCGTGGTCGCCGAAAGCCATATCAGGACGCCTGAAAACGCCGAAACGGTGCTCGGCGAAAAAGCTGCCGACCTGGTGTCGATCGTGCGGGGTCAGATCGCCGACCCGCATCTGGCACGCAAGGCCGCGGCCGACCGGCCGGAAGATGTGCGCGGATGCATTTCCTGCAACCAGATGTGCTGGGGCCGTCGTTCGCGCGACTACTGGATCAGCTGTCTTATCAATCCCTCCGCGGGGCGTGAGTTTGAATGGGGCGGTGACCGGTTCACGTCAGCCGCCACCAAAAAACGGGGGCTTGTCGTCGGCGGCGGTCCCGCCGGCCTCGAGGCGGCACGGGTTGCCGCCGAGCGAGGGCACGACGTGGTGCTGGTCGAAGCCTCCAGTAGGCTGGGCGGGAACTTTCTGCTCGCCGGACTGCAGCCACGCCGCGGGCAAATCCTCGACCTTCTCGGGTGGTATGAGCGCCAACTCGGCAAACTGAACGTCGACGTACGACTGAACACCTATGTCGAGGCATCCGAAATCGCCTCGTTCCAGGCTGACACTGTCATCCTGGCCACGGGGTCGGTGTCTCCTGAAACAGGCTTCCAGAAGGCTCTGCCGGCAATGCCGAGCCTACCCGGCATCGAAAGGGGCAATGTCTTCTCGATCGAAGCCGTTATGGCCCGCGTTGCGCGGCCAGGTAAGCGTGTGCTTTTGCTCGACGAGGGCGGCGGCTGGCGCGGCGGCGGTACAGCCTGGAAACTTGCCGAGGATGGCCATCAAGTCACCATTCTCACGCCTGATCCGTTGGTCGGCAAGGAACTGCAGGGGACGGCAGCTGATTTCCCGCTGCGGCGGACGTTGCGCCAGCTTGGCGTCACATGGCTGGTGGATGTCAGCGTGCTCGAGTGGCACGGGGACGGCGCGACCATCGTTGACCACAACACCCGTGAAGAAAGCTTCGTGCCGGGCGATTGCCTTGTTCTGGCAACCACGAATGTGGCAGCGAATTGGCTGGCGAAAGAGTTGGAAAATACGTCCCAGCCGTTCATAGAGGTCGGCGACGCTGTCGCTCCGCGCCAGGCGCCCTACGCCTTCCACGAAGGAAGGAAAGTTGCCTTGCGGCTATGATACGCGCACGTTGTGCTTGCGCTTCATGAAGTCCTTGGCGGTCTCGACGGCCACCGCCGCGTCGCGGCAATAGGCATCGGCGCCGACGGCCTTGCCGAATTCCTCGTTGAGCGGCGCACCGCCGACCAGCACGACGTAGTCGTCGCGAATACCCTTTTCCTTCATCGTGTCGATGACGACCTTCATGTAGGGCATGGTCGTGGTCAAAAGCGCCGACATGCCGATGATGTCGGGCTGGTGCTGCTCGATGGCGTCGAGGTATTTCTCGACCGCATTGTTGATGCCGAGGTCGATGACGTCGAAGCCGGCGCCTTCCATCATCATGCCGACAAGGTTCTTGCCGATGTCGTGAATGTCGCCCTTGACGGTGCCGATGACCATCTTGCCCTGCTTCGGCGCGCCGGTCGCGGCGAGCAGCGGGCGCAGGATGAACATGCCGGCCTTCATCGCATTGGCCGAAAGCAGCACTTCGGGAACGAACAGGATGCCATCGCGAAAGTCCTCGCCGACGATGCGCATGCCTTCGACCAGCGCCTCGGTCAGCACCTTGTAGGGCACCCAGCCGCGCTCGAGCAGGATGTTGGTGCCTTCCTCGATCTCTTCCTTCAGGCCGTCATAGAGATCGTCGTGCATCTGCTGCACCAACTCGTCGTCGGAAAGTTCGGAAAGGATGATCTCGTCGTCGGACATTTTTGCCTGTGCCAATTGCTTGTCAGTGATTACGGGCCGCCGGCACCTTTTGTCAGAGGTGCCGGCGGCTGTTGCTTGCAAGTCTCGGGAGTTAAATCAGGCGTCCAGCCAGACGTTCTGGAAGTCCATTTCGTAGGTCTGGTGCATTCCGTAGTTCTTCACCTTCTTGCTCATGTGGCAGTAGAGCTTCTGCCAGAACGGCTGGATGATGACGCCGGAATCCTGCAGGATCTGCTCGACGTCCTTCATCACCTCCTTGCGCTTCGCAGGATCGGCCAGCGAGAGTGCCTGCTTCAGCTTGGCGTCGAAATCCGGGTTGGCATAGGCCGTTTCGTTCCAGGCCTCGCCCGAGCGATAGCCGAGTGCAAGCACCTGGACGCCCAGCGGCCGCATGTACCAGATGGTCATCGAATACGGATATTTCGTCCAGTCATTCCAGAAGGTCGAGCCCGGGAGCACCGTACGCTTCACCTTGATGCCGGCATCGCGCAGCTGGCCGGCGATCGCGTCGCCGGTGTTCTTCTGCCATTCGTCCTCGACGGTGATCAGCTCGTGCTCGAAGTCGGCCTGCCCGGCATCCGCCATCAGCTTCTTGGCGGCGGCGGCATCCCGCGTCTTCTTGGGCAGCGGATAGTATTCGGGATGGATCGGGGCGACATGGTGGTTTTCGCCGACCGTACCGCGCCCGGCGTAGCCGAGTTGCATGACGGCATCGTTGTCGACGGCCATCTGCAGCGCATTGCGCACCCGCTGGTCGTCATAAGGCTTGTGGGTGATGTTGGTGCGGGCAACCAGCGTGGTCGCCGTAGCGACCTCCGATTTCACCAGATCCATCTTGTCGAGGGCGTCGATGAAGTCGGCCGGCGTTTCGAAATCGAGGTCGATCTCGCCGGATTCGAAGGCATTCAGCGTGGCATTGAAGTCGGTGCCGTAGTCGATGAACTCGACACCGTCGAGCGGCGTTTCGCCACCCCACCACTTGCCGCTCTCGCGCCGCTTGACGACCGCCTTCGAACCCACCGCATAGGACACCAGCTCGAAAGGTCCGGTACCGATCGGCTTCTTGATCGGGTCGGCGCCATCCTTGTCGAAGTCGCGATGCACGACCAGCGCCGGATAGTCGGTCAGGCCCGGTATGATCGCGATGTCGGGTTCGCCGAGCTTCAGCTTGACCGTGAGGTCATCGACCTTGGTGATAGCGCCATCCTTGGCCTTGCCCGTCTTTGTGTCGATCAGCGCGCCGACGCGTGCCGCCATGGAATTGCCGGAAGCCCCCTTCTCGCACCAGCGATTCAGATTGGCGACCACGTCATCGGCGTTAAAGGCATCGCCATTGTTCCAGGTGATGCCTTTGCGCAGATGCAGCGTGTATTCGGTGGCGTCGTCATTGACGTCCCAGCTTTCGAGCAGGACCGGCTCGAAGGTGAACTGGTGCGTGTAGCGGACAAGCGGCTCCAGCCAGCAACGGGTGACGTTTGCCATCTCGGTCCAGTCATAGGTGCGCGGATCCTTCTGTGCCTTGACCGACATGGCGACATGCAGCGTTCCACCCTTTTTCGGTTCCTCGGCCAGGGCTTTGGTCGGCGCGGCAAGGCCGATCATGCTGTAGGCGAAAGCCGTCGATGCGCCGAAGGCGCTGGCCAGCGCCAGGAATTCGCGCCGGTCCATGCGGCCCGCACGCGTCTCTTTCGCCATTGCCTCGATAGCGCCCGGCACGCGGTCGCCATTGCTTCTGAAGAGCGTCATGTTTTCCTCCCTTGGTGGTTCCGTCAGGTTCTTCGCCTGTCTTACTAACTAACGCTGTCCGGCAGTTTTTCCTCACGCCGCGCGATCAAATCCTTGAGACCCTCGGCGACGCCCTCGTCGAGCTTGGGCTCCTCATAGTCGGCGAGCATGTTGCGCGCTTTTTCGCGGCCACGCGTGTCGTGATCCTTCGCCCCTTCGGCCTTCCACTGTTCGTACGAGTTGAAGTCCATGATGGTGGGCATGAAGAAAGCGGACTCGAAATGCTCGAGCGTGTGCTTGGTGCCGAGGAAATGACCCTGCGGCCCGACCTCGCGGATCGCCGCCATCGCTTCCTTGAAATCGTCGAACGGCAGCCCGCCGGCATATTTGTACCAACCGACCAGCTGTTCGCAGTCGGTGGCAAATTTCGAATAGCCGCAGCTCAGGCCGGCCTCCAGCCACCCGGCGGAGTGCCAGATATAGTTGGCGCCGGCGAGGATGGCGGCATGCATCAGCATGTTGGCCTCGTAGCCGGCCTGGGCGTCGTTGAGCTTCGACCCGACATGGAAGCCCGAGGTGCGCCAGGGCAGTTTGTATTTCCGCGCCAGCGCGCCCATCAGGTACATCATCTGCGCCGCCTCCGGCGTGCCACCCATGGGAGCGCCGGTCTTCATGTCGACGGTCACCATGAACTGTCCGTAGATCTGCGGCGAGCCCGGGCGCAGCAGCTGCGTGAAGGCGACGCCGGCCAGCGCTTCCGCATTGACCTGCGCGACCGCGCCCACGGCAGAGGCCGAAGTCGAGGCGCCGCAGAGCGCGAAGGGCGCCAGGATCAGTGGCTGGTTGTGGCGCGCATAGACCTTCATCGCGTCCAGCATGGTGGCATCCCATACCAGCGGCGAATTGCAGTTGGTGATCGACACCAGCACCGGGTTGTCGCGGACATAGTCTTCACCAAACACGATGCCTGCCATCGCCATCGTGTCTTCGGCTCGTTCCTTGGACGTCACGATGCCCATGAAAGGCTTGTCCGACCTGCAGGATTCCAGTGAAGCCTGCGAGATGAGCGATCGGACGCTCGGCCTTCCGGTCGGCTGCGTAGACATAGGCGACGCCCGGCGGGTCGGCTCCCTGCCATGGCCGATCATCACGCGCATAGGCCCAGAGTTGGCCTGTCTTCGTCTTGCCGCGGCCCGGATCGAGCACTGGCGCGGTCGTCTCGTCGGCGAAGAGTTTTGGCGAGGACTTCAGCTTGCCAAGCAGCCGCTCATGCACCGGACGCAGGTGCCAGGCGGCGCGGCCGACCCAATCGGCGAGCGTGGAGCGATCGAGATTGATTCCTTGCCGGGCGTAGATCTGCGCCTGACGATAGAGCGGAAGGTGATCGGCATATTTTGAGACCAGCACCTGGGCGACCGTTGCCTCGGTCGGAAGACCACCCTCGATCAGCCGGGCCGGCGCGGGAGCCTGAACCACGACGTCCTCGCAGGCGCGGCAGGCATATTTGGGCCGGCGCACGACGATCACACGCAGCTGCGCCGGAACGATGTCGAGCCGCTCGCTCACGTCCTCGCCGATCCGATGCAAGCCATTGCGGCAGCATGGGCAGGCATGGTCCTCGATGTCGACGATCATTTCCACCCGCGGCAGATGGGATGGCAACGCGCCGCGGTTCGTCCGACGCTTCCTGGCGCGCTCCAGGCGCTCTGCGGGAGATGCTTGTTCGTTCTCTTCCTCGTCGGCGGCCTCGATCTGCTCGGCCTCTTCGAGCCCCAGCAGCAATTGATCCTCGGGGAGCGTCTCGGCACGCCGGCCGAAGCGGTGACGCTGCAATTCCTTGATGATCTGAATCAGACGGGCATTCTCGACGTCGCGCGCCAGGACCATCGCCTTCAGCGCGTCCGGATCGTCGGGAAGCTGGTCAGCCGTCATCGCCATGAGCGGATCAGACCATATTCGCCGACAACCCGCGACAGCGGAATCCAGGCTGATTCACTTCGTCGCGGGTCAGCCCGCCTGGGCTGGAACGCGGGTCCGGCGCGCCTCGTGGACTCGCCGCCAGTCGAGACCTTCGAGTAGCGCCGAGAGCTGCGCGGCCGTCAGCCGCATCATGCCGTCATGCACTTTCGGCCAGCGGAACTCCCCATCCTCCAAACGCTTGGCATAGAGGCAAACCCCGGTGCCATCCCAGAAGATCAGCTTGATCCGGTCAGTCCGCTTCGCCCGGAAGACGTAGACGGCCCCGCTGAACGGATCGGCCCCCATTGTCTCTCGCACCAGCGCCGCCAATCCCTCCGCACCCTTGCGGAAGTCGACCGGCTTCGTCGCCACCATGACCTTGACCGCACCCGTCGGCCCGATCACGACGTCGCCTTCAGCGCGCGGATTACAGCGGCCACCGTCTTGGTATCGGCGCCCCGGCCGACGCGCATCGCGATGCCGTCGATCTCAAGCTCGATCACACCGGCATCTCGGGTGGCTTGCCGTTTCCGCTGCTTCGGTGAACGGCTGGCTACAGGTTCCGCCGCCGCCAAAACCGCCGGCACAAAGGCAGGACAATCTTGCTGCACCGAAGCGGCCTGTTTGCGCGCTTCGCGGCGCCAGGCGAAGACCTGCTGCGGCCTAAGCCCATACCGACGGGCGACCTCGGAAATGATTGCGTTCGGCTCCAGCGTCTCCGCGATGATCCGCGCCTTGTCATCCACCGACCAGTGACGCCGACCGCCGGCACCGTTGATCACCTCGAAACGCCGAAGCTGCCGCTCCGGGTCAAGCGTAAGGTCAAGTCCAGACACAAGCCGATCTCCGATCCCAATACAGGATCGGCAACCTCACAGATCGCGACCACTCCCGAAAGGTGGTCCGGAAACACCGCTTACACTGAACAGTTGGTTGGAGGGCGATTGCCGGACAGTCGAAGTTGCACGATGCTGGCGTGGATTATCCCAATTCCAGGAGATTTTGATGACGCCGCGTCTTGAAGCGTTGAAAGGCAAATTTACCCAGATCAAGCAACCGACCAGAGACGCCGTCTCCGATACAGCTCAGGTCGAAACAACCGTGAAGGAGATCGTCGCAAATGTCCGCAAGCGAGGTGACGCGGCGGTTCGCGAATACTCCCTCGCCTTCGACAAGGCTGACGTCGCAAACTTCGAGGTCACCGAGGAAGAAAAGCTGAAGGCTGTTGCCGATCTTGATCCGCAGACCCGCGAGGACACCGAGTTCGCTATTGCCAATGTCCGTCGCTTCGCCGAGGCGCAACTTGGCACTATTCTGCCTCTTGAAATCGAGAGCCTTCCCGGTCTTCACCTCGGTCATCGTGTGATCCCGATTGAAACGGTTGGCTGCTATGTACCGGGCGGTCGTTACCCGCTTCTTTCGGCTCCGGTGATGACCATCGTACCGGCAAAGGTCGCTGGCTGCGACCAGGTTATTGCTTGCCTTCCGCCAAATGCTCACCCTGCCATGATCGCCGGCTGCCATCTCGCGGGCGCCGATCGCATCTTCCGCGTCGGCGGCGCACAAGCAATCGCCGCCATGGCATATGGCACCGAGACGATCCCGGCCGTCGACAAGATCGTCGGGCCGGGCAATGCCTTCGTCAACGAAGCAAAGCGTCAGGTTTTCGGCCAGGTCGGTATCGACCAGCTTGCCGGTCCCAGCGAAATATTCGTCGTTGCTGACGAAACGGCCAATGCAGTAACGATCGCCACGGACCTGCTCGCCCAGGCCGAGCATGACGTTCGCACCCGTGTTGGCGTGGTCACAACCGACCGCAAACTCGCTGAAGACATTCTAAGCGAAGTCGAGAAACAGTTGGAAACCCTGCCGACGGCACCGGTGGCAGGGGTCGCGTGGAAGGACTACGGCGAGATCACTGTTGTCAAGGACGAAGAGGCGATGATTGCCTACTCCGATCACATCGCAACGGAGCACTTGCAGGTCCACACCCGCGACCCGCAGGCGACCGCGAGGAAGCTGCGCAACTACGGCTCGATTTTCATTGGAGAACTTGCCAGTGTCGTCTATTCCGACAAGTGCTGTGGCACGAACCATACCCTCCCGACGATGGGTGCCGGGCGCTACACTGGTGGCCTCTGGGTCGGTTCCTACGTGAAGATCGCTACCCACCAATGGCTGGACGAACGTGGCGTCGCCGCAGTTGCTCCCGCAGCGGTTCGCCAGAGCGCGACCGAAAAACTCGAGGGCCATCGCCGCGCCGCCGCACTTCGTCTCAGTCCAAAACAACTTGCCGCAGAGTGATCTGGGGTTTGACCATTGCCGCCTTGGCAGACGGTACCGAGAACCAATCCGACAGTCGCCAGATCACACATATCGTTCTGCGCTCGTTTCCAATCGCACAGGCAGATCGACCAGCTCTGCCTGGTTTCAAAGGGAGCTATGCCACGAAACGCGCGCTCGACTTTTCAAAACTTCCACCCTTGTGCCCCGTCAGGCGACGTTGGTGATCTGACGGGCAGATCGTAGCTGCCAGTCTTTCGACCGCACTCGGCGGGTCAGTAGGACGAACCCTCGCCGTTTTTCAGGTCGTGCCGCTCTGTGCCCTTGAGCGGTGGATTGAAGACGCTGACCAGGACGAGGTCTGTGTCCCTGCCGCCGCGCAGATAATGCTTGTCATGCTGGTCGAGCACATAGATGTCGCCCGCCTTGATGGGGTGGACAATGCCGCTCATGTCTTCCACCTCCCCTTCACCGGCGATGCAATAGCAGGCCTCCAAGTGATTTCTGTACTGCAGCAGAGATTCCGTGCCCGCCTTTACGACGGTGTGGCAGAAACCAAAGCCCATTCCATCGGATTCAAGCAGCAGGCGATAACTTGTCCCATTGCCCCAGTCGACGTCCCGCGCTGTTCCCTGAATTTCATTGACTGACCGAACGAACATGTTTTCCACCTATAAGCAGGACTGTGATATATGGCACGATCTGGAGTCGATTTCGCGAGCGGCTCGGCTGCCTCTCACCTCGGAAAATGCATGATCGTCGCTCTGGGCACAAACGGTCATTTCTAAAGGAAAAGAAAGGAGGGCTTACAGATGCAGTTGCCTCCGCTCGGCACGCTAAAGGCGTTTGAGGCTGCGGCTCGCCTGGAAAGCCTGACAAACGCAAGCCGCGAAATGAACGTGACGCATTCGGCAGTCAGCCAGCAGGTAAGACAGCTCGAGGAGTGGCTCGGCCGACCATTGTTCAGACGCGCCGGCCGCGGCATTGTCCTGACACCTGCCGGCGCGGAATTCTACGAGGCCGTATCGACTGCGCTACGCATGGTCTCGGCCTCGTCGCGCCGTCTGAAACGCAATGCCGGCAGAAGTACGCTTTCGGTCGGCTGCATCCCCTCGATCGCCACCCGCTGGCTGGTGCCTTCTGTCCAGGACTTTCTGAGGAAGCATCCGGAAATAGACATGCGCGTTGAATATGCACACGCGCAGGAAGCCTTCGATCCCGACAAGCACGATGTCCTGATCACGCTTAGCCGCGCTGACAGCGAGGGCTACAGGTCCATCAGGCTCTTCTCACGCATGAACAAGCCCGTGGCCAGTGCCCATTACGTGAAACAGAAGCCGCAGGTTCTCCAGAGCAATGGATTGGTAGGTGCGGATCTGCTCCACGATGAAAGCTTGGATGGTTGGACGCAGTGGTTCGAGAAGGCGGGCATGAAGCGCGTCAAGCCGCTGCGCGGGCCGATCTATCAGGATTTCAATTTGCTGACCGGCGCCATCATGGCCGGCCATGGGGTCGCACTTTGCCCTATTCAGGTGTTCCGGCGGGAGATAGCGCAAGGCGATCTCGTAGTTCTATCCGAGATCGCGACGCTGGAAGACCAGGGATACTATCTCTTGCGTGGCCATGATGCGGACCCTGCCGTGGACGAGTTCACCGGTTGGTTCCGCCAGGTCTGTGGGAGCGCGGACGACGGGCCGAGCGCCTAACGCGTCATACAGAGTGCTCCGGAACGGGAACCTGCCAACCAGCCCGCTGCTCTCTAAGTTTCGCCCCAGCCGCCACGATACTCTCCGCACCGTTCACGACCTGCGCGCAAAGCGCCGAGGCCTCTGCAAGCAGATTCTCGGCGAAGCAGCGGCAGAGGTTGGCACGTTCAATCTCTTCGACGGCGAGCGCTCCCTCGGCGAGATAGGCACCGCCTGCGGCGAGCCCAAAGAGGCGGAGATAGGGCGTAGCGCCGGAGAGCGCCTCGGCCGTGCGGCCAGTCGCCAGCGTATCGTGAAGCCAAAGCGTTGCCTCCTCAAGACTGCCGAGTGGATCGAAGAGGCGCTCAGCCGTCAGGCCGAAGGCCGGCCGCTTGGAGGCGGCCACGCGGTCGGCGACGTCGCGTAGCTCAGCGATATAGACCTTGACGGGCTTGCCATCCCCCAGCGGGAGCTTGCGGGTGACAAGGTCGATCGCCTGGATGCCGTTCGTCCCCTCGTAGATCGGGGCGATGCGCGCGTCGCGCAGAAACTGCGCCGCGCCGGTCTCCTCGATATAGCCCATGCCGCCGTGGACCTGTATACCGAGCGAGGCGACCTCGACGCCGATGTCGGTCGAAAATGCCTTGGCGATGGGGTCAGCAACGCCGCCCTGTCATGCCAGAAGCGCGCCTCATTGCCCGACGACGTTCGTGCCATATCGATTGCGTAGGCGCAGGTGTAGGTGATGGCGCGGGCGGCCTGCGTCAGGCCCTTTTCCCGGATTGCCTGGTGGGTCTGGTCGAGAAAGGGCGGCGAGGACAAAGGCGGGCTCCACGGTGCTTGAGGAGCTTTTGTCGCCGCCGGCTGCTTGTCGCCATGAGCAGCGGTCACTCGCTTTCAGGCATTGCACGAAGGGCGCAAGATTCACGATGCCCTACACAAAGGAATGAGGAAAGGAATGAGGCGATGGCGTAGTTCAACAGAACCTATCCCGAGGTGACCTATTCGATATCGATTACCGACAGTGCCGATGTGCTCAGCAGAATCCGACAGAATCAGGCGACGGTGGGGCTGGCCTGATGCGGGACGGCGATACCCGCCAGCTGTTTCCCGAGTTCTTTGGCCCGTTCTGCGGTCTCCAAGCAAGTTTTCGGCAGGGGAATTCTCGGTCGCTCCCCTCTGATGGCGGGCCGACGACCCCGCAGGGTTGCCATGTCCGGCAACGCCAACAGCAGTCGGATCAATACTCGGACAGCTATGGCCAGTTAATGGCGCTTCCAAGTGCTTCTGTGCGCCTTGCCTTATGGAAGTTTACGACCCATCGACTAGCTGTTTCAAAAACATTCAGACCGGCGCACTTTTTGAAACGACAATTGCGCATTCATTATCGGATTGAGCTGTTTCGACCGGAAGACCCTGCGAACAATACCGTGCAGCTTTTGTTCTGTGATTCGCAGAAAGGATCTTAAAATGGCTCTCGCGCCGACTCGGTTCACTGTCATCGAGAATGAGTGGATTCCTCTAAAGGATGGTGCTCACCTTGCCGCGCGTATCTGGCTTCCCGACGAAGCCTATAAAGTGCCGGTGCCGGCGGTTTTCGAATTCCACCCCTACCGGAAACGCCCAGCAAGTAGACGCGACGAGTCCATGTACCCTGCCTTTGCGGCCGCAGGAATTGCGGGTCTCCACGTGGATATCCGTGGGTCAGGGGAGTCAGAGGGCGCTATCGATGGAGAATATACGCCTCTCGAACTTGCTAACGCGACTGAAGTGATTGCATGGATCGCCGCACAGTCGTGGTGCAACGGCAAGGTAGGTATGATGGGACTCTCGTGGAGCGGTTTCAACGCCTTGCAGGTCGCTGTGATGAAGCCTCCCGCGCTGAAAGCTGTTATTTCCGTTGCTTCGTCAGTCGATCGGTACAACGACGACATCCACTATAAAAATGGCGTTCACCTACTCGATCGATTTTCGTGGGCGACTATCATGCTGTCTATTATGTCTCAGGCTCCTGACCCTGAGATCGTCGGAGAACGTTGGCAATCCATGTGGCTGGAGCGCCTCGAAAATGAGCCCTTTTTCATACGGGATTGGCTCTGCCACCAGCGCCGAGACGAATTCTGGAAACATGGTTCGATTTGCGAGAACTTCGATGACTTCACCGTTCCAGCTCTCGTGATTGCCGGATGGTACGACGGTTATCGCAACACGCCCTTAAAGGCGGTCGAGGGAATTCCCGGAAAGGTCAAAGCGCTGATCGGCCCTTGGGTTCACGAGTGGCCGCATTTGGCTCACCCAAGGCCGCGCATGGACTTTGTTACCGAGGCGGTCGACTGGTGGAGCCATTGGCTTCGCGATGAACCAAATGGCGCCGCGGACATATCCCAAGTGCGAGCCTTTATTCTCGATGGAGCGCGGCCAACGGTCAACTTCGACCATGCTCCCGGGTACTGGATTGCTAAAAAGAAGTGGCACGCTCCGGAAACACGTGTCCTTTCGCTCGATACTTCATGCAAGCTAACGACAACGCCTAGTCAAGGTGTCAGCGGACGCGCGCTGTTGCGGTCGCCGCTCGATACAGGGACGGCCGCCGGGCATTGGTATGTGACTAGCGCCGGTTTAGAGTTCCCGGGTGACCAGCGCATCGACGACGGTGGTTCACTGGTTTATGAGAGCAACGCTTTGAATGAGGAATTGGTCCTGCTCGGAGTGCCGAGCTTGCAGCTAGTCCTCTCAAGCGACGCACCGATGGCAAACATCGCAGTTCGCATCATCGACGTCTACCCGGACGGTACAGAGGCTCGAGTATCATTTGGTCTGCTAAATCTGGCCCATCGCCACAGCAATGAGGCTCCCTCCCTGCTTATCCCGGGCCGGGACGAAAGGCTGACCATCTGTCTGGACGCCTGCGGCTACCGTATTGCCCCAGGGCACAAAGTTCGGATAGCCCTTTCAACTGCCTATTGGCCAATGATGCTCCCTCCGCCTTATGACGCTACGCTCAACCTCGACTTGTCCAGCCTCACACTCTCGCTCCCGCTGCTCGGCGATCACGAACGAATTGACGTCCCGGAGCCGGCAAATTTCGATCCAGTTCCAGTTTCTGAAACGATAGCGCCCGGTGAATCCGGACGGCGCATTGAACGTGACCTAGAACAGGGCGTTACCCACTATCGCAAGTTCTCGAAAGGCGCCCGCAATCGCAGTCTCGTCGACAACCTTGTCACTGGTGGCGACTTCGAGGAAAGATGGACAATCGCGGCGAACAACCCATTGTCGATCACCGGCGAATGTCGGCGAACATCGATTCTTTCGCGCGAAGCATGGGAGACCGTGACAAACAGCGTATCTACCCTGTCCTGCACGAAGACTGAATGGATCGTCTCAGAGGAAATTGAGGCGTTTCACAACGGTGAGAATGTTTTTTCTCGCAAACGTAGCGAGCGTATTCCGAGGGATTTTATGTGAGTAAAACTTAAAGACAAACCATTGCGGACCTCTGATGCAGCGCCACAACAATCAAGGGTTCTTCCACTTATTTAGTGCAGGAGGACTCACGTATCCCCGAACAAGCTCATAGATTTGAATCTTAGTCTATGCAGTGGTTTTCTCGTGCTTCAGATTCTCAGCTCGTTCCGCAGAATTTCGGGATTGTGGAGATAGTGCGCAAATGCGGCGCTGTCGTCATTTCGGCGCGGTTGATTTCGGCTTCTTCCCATTGCCCCACCTGCCGCCAATCCAGCGGTCGCATTCACAGTCTACATGCGCCGGCTCGCCGTTCTGCCTTGTCAGGATCAAGTTGCGGAGCTCCGACTTCGCGCCAGGATCTGTTTCGACACAGGCCCGTCGGACCGCACGCCTTACTACGGTGCAAACAGCGATCCGTTTTACGGCAGGAGGCGAGTCCGGCGGTCGCCTATCGCAAAAGCTGGCCATGCCTGTGAGCGACGATACACTTCTGCGAATGGTTCGCTCCTCGCCGCATGAACAGAGTTGGCATCTTTGGCTGCTGGATTAGTCGAGACATCAAGGCCGTCTGCGGCGCGATCAATTATCCATGGACTGCAAGTCCCGTGAAGGTCGGGTCAACCAGCTCAAGACAATCAAGTGCCAGATGTATCGGTGCTCGGGGCACCAGCTCCTGAGGAGCAGGGTGATGCTCGCGGCGTGAAAGCCGCATGCAGGCGAGGCAGGTTGGCGAAACCCTACCGTTGCACCAAATATGCGGAAGAACCCCTGATTGCCGCTGAATTTCACCTTGATTGCCGCTACGCACTGCATCCTGCAAGTTGACGGCTATTCGGCCTATACCGATCTGGCCAAGGCGCGTGCCAAGGGCGGCGCAATGAACCGGTCCAATTCGCGGAGTGCTGAGTAGGTGGGGGGCGTTACCAAGCCCCGCACCTCACAGATCCGGACGTGCAGTAGACGCATCCTCATGACCGGCCTCGCGATCGAATCTAGTCCGACTTCACTGGGATAGCGTCTGATCGAAAGTTCATCGAATCGGCAACCCTCCGGGTACAAAGTCTGTACCCTTCCTACAAGGCTGCGCCCGCAGAGTGCCGCATGGAGGAGCGGGCGCCTGGGCCACCGCCCCCGGGACAATAGGAAGGAGGATCTTCGAGGGATATTTCTCCGAGTGATAAACCCTATTGATGGACGGAGCGCCGGCAGGAATGCTGCCGATATTGCGAAGCGGAATAGGATTTGGGGCTCCAATCGTTAACTCGAGGCTGTGCCCTTGTCGAACAACGTGAGCGATCGGTGCAAGCAACGACATCCTTATCTCATAGATGTTACCCGGGATGAGCTTCTCAAACCTCCGGCACTGGTGGACCACTTCGTCGGCGTATGTCCGAGTTTCGTCGACTGCACGGAGCGACGCACGCAACAGACCCGATTGCAAGAAAAGAACGTTGCCGTCAGGATCGACATCCTTCAGAGTTAGTTGTAGGTCGGCGTCATCTCCATTGTCGATGCTCAAGAACAAAGTCACTTCCGGGTTCCCAAGCAGCACCATGTCCGAGGTGGCTGCGGCCGTCCGGTAATTCAATACACCGTCCTTGTAGGGCTGAATCGCGAACTGCAGATTGTTTCCGTGAAGCTCGGTCCCAGTCGGATAAAGGTATGCGCGTGAGCCTTCATTCGGCTCAGCACTGGGTTTGAGAGGCGAAATCCGGGCGTCTGCTGTGAGATAGTAGGTAGCGCGCTCGACTGAAGTTTCTGGCCATGTCTTGTGCCTTGTGACCCAACCAGCAACCGAATTCTTTGGGTCGCCATCTGGCTCCGAAACCTCCCAATAGACGGTCACAGACGGGTCCTGTTCTACTCCAGTTGGAACTCCCTTGACCCATCGGTCGAGGAATTTCATCCTCTCGTCATCGACTTGGCGATAAGCTTCTGTCCCAGGTTGCCCGATCAAGTGATCGCCGTTCATCAACACGAGTTTTTTATGCTCAACATTCGGCAACAACTGAGTAAATACGCGCGCACTTTCTCTGGCCGCCCCACCGTAAGTGTCCTGCCACGCTGCGATCAGCATGGTTGGTACAGTGACTTTGCCAGCTACTTCATGGCGAGCCAGATAGGCTGAATCCCACCATTCATCCTTCAGCGGATGCTTCCGAACCTCGTCGAAAAATGAGCGCTTGATGACTTGCCGATTGCTCCCACGGATTACAGCGCACTCGGTGTCGCCCGCTCTGATCCGGTCCTCCGCTCCGCTAGCCTGACTGACGAATTCAGCGCCAAGTGACCATCCTGCTGCAGTTTGGAGCTGCAGCATCCCGCCCAAACAAAAGCAATCCTCGTAGCCATCCTCGACGCCGCTCGCTACGATCGCTTTCAAATGCGGAGGTTGCTCCGCTGCGACCCAAAATTGGAGCGTTCCAGAAGATGAATTACCGATCATCCCCACATTTCCGTTGCTCCAAGACTGCTTAGCGATCCATTCGACCACCTCCGCGCCATACAGTCCGACTTTGTGGTCAAAGCCGTCCACCCAAGACTCGATAACGCCTTCCGAGCAGCCGGTCGCTGGAAAGTTTGCACCAACAAAACCATAACCAGCTTCGAGATACGGCTTAGCGAGGCTGAAAGGTGAAGCACTTGCCGTGTAGGGGTCGTACAGGAAGACGGTCGGATAATGGCCAGTTTTCGGGTGATACGATATATAAGCAATTCGTGTTCCGTCCTTCATTGGCACGTAGCCGATGTCCCGCGCTAGGTCAGAATCAGCAAGATCGTCGCTTTCGGGCTTCATCAAATTGTGCATGTTGACCTCTTTGTTCATTCTCCAATCCCACTGTGAGTCTGCTAAGTCCATTACACGAACGTGAAGCAACCGTCGCAGTCGAGGCCGTGTCTGACCTAGGGGCGTTGAGAATACGGCCCCTGGAAGGTCGCTGTTCATCAAAATGCATCGGCTTTTGAAACGGAGACTTGAAATGTCACCGAAGATTGAAATCGCGCGCGAAATTATAACTCGATCATATCGGCGGGCCATAACCCGATCTATTGCTCATCTGTGCCTCAACTACCTTGCTGCATTTGTCCAATTGGCCTGATGAGAGAAGTAGTCTTTGCCCCTTCCACGATCGTCCGCCGCACCGAAACTTCGCCTTTCACTTTCGACAGAAGCCCTAGGCTCGACAGTGAGTGCGTGCGCTAAACAAGCATCTGGCCGTGGAAAGTTCCTGTTCCCCGGCTTGGCAATGATCCCGGCCACACGCGGTAACCTTCAGTGGCAAGGTCAAAGACCGGACAACTACTGTTGAGCAGACACTAACATCATTTTGCCAGCCAGCATGCGGAATGATGCCGCGGCCCCACTTCAATAACCGGCGGCTCTTCTTGACTGCAGCGATCAAACGACTGCGGACATCTGGGATGGAAGCGGCAACCCTTCGGTAGGCGGGCCGCACTTGGCACCTCGCCGTGCAGCACTTCAATTCCACCCCCATCTCCGATATCTCGAACCCGAGGCGTGGCATTTCGCAGGGCAATGGTATACGGGTGCTGGGGGTTCAGCGTAATGTCGTCAGCGCTGCCGATCTCAACTATCCGGCCGAGATACATCACCGCGATTCTGTCGGCAATCAACCAAGCAAGCGGCAGGTCGTGAGTGATGAAGAGTATCGCCAAATTCTGCTGATCGCGAAGATCGAGAAGCGTTTGCAGTATCTGTGCGCGGATTGATACATCGAGCATCGACACTGGCTCATCGGCAACAATGAGGTCAGGCTTGACGACAAGTGCTCCCGCGATGACCACTCGCTGGCGTTGGCCGCCTGATAATTCGTGCGGAAAGCGCGCGAAGAAATCCCCAGGAGGGTTGAGGCCCGCGCTTGATAGAGCTTCGCTCACCCGCTCGGTTAGCTGATCGTCATTCGTCGCTATCCGAAGCGCTCGCAATGGCTCTGCCACGGCATCGAACACTGTATGCCTCGGATTCAGCGCTTGATAAGCATCCTGGAATATCATCTGGACATGATGGCGGTAAGGGCGCAAGGCCGACCAGCCCTGCCGCGTTGTCATATCCTTGCCGTCGAAAAGGATCCTACCACCGGTTGGCTGAACCAGTTTTGTGATCGCTCGGCCAACCGTGGTCTTGCCGCTTCCGGATTCTCCAACCAGGGCGACAATCTCGCCGCGCCCAACAGTAAGGTCGACGCCGTCAATTGCACGCACTGCGCCCCGGGTTCGTCCCAGGACACTGTCGAATAGTCCCCCCTGGACCGGAAAGCTGACCTGGAGGTTTTCTAGTTGCAAGATCTCGGCGTTATTAGTCACTAGCTAGTACCTTGTCTGCATGCGTCAAAGAGCTGTGGAGGTGACACGCCACGCGTCCCTGTCCGCATTCCTCAAGTTCGGGAACCTGAGTTGTACAAATGGGCATGGCGGATGGGCAGCGTGTATGGAAGGCGCAGCCCAATGGGCGCCTCATCAGTGTCGGGGGATCGCCGGGGATCGGGCACAACATCCGTTTTCCCTTCGCCGGGTCTGGAATCGATTCGATCAGCAGCCGGGTATAGGGATGCTTCGGCGCAGTGAAGATATCCGCGACCGGACCATCCTCCACGATGCCCCCAGCATACATGATCATAACGCGATCACACGTCTCTGCGACCACTGACAGATCGTGTGTTATCAAGATCAGAGCAAGTTTGAACTTTGATCGCAACTCGACCAACAATTTGAGTATCTGAGCCTGATTGATGACATCGAGGGCCGTGGTCGGCTCGTCGCCTATGATAATCGATGGGCGGCATGCAAGCGCCATGGCGATCATCACCCTTTGGCGCATACCGCCCGACAGTTCGTGGGGATATGTCGAGCCCCGATCCGCTGGTATACCAACCAACTCCAGCAATTCTCTGGCCCTGGTCGTTGCCTCCTCACGCGACATGCCTAAGTTTAGTATACACGGCTCGGCAATCTGCTTAACGATGCGGTGAACGGGGTTAAGCGCGTTCATCGCACCCTGGAAAATGACCGAGGTCTCTCTCCAGCGATGTGGCCGCATTGCAGCATCATCGTCGATTGGCAATCGGGCACCGCGGTAGCACACTTGGCCGCCGCTTACTCGCGCATTGGGTGATAACAGACCCGCGATTGCCATCGCGGTCGTGGTCTTGCCGCTTCCCGATTCCCCGACAAGCGCGACGGCCTCTCCGGCGCGAAGCTCAAAGCTCGCCTTCCGGATCGCGGGCAATGAGACACCGTTCACACTATAGTCAACGGAAAGCCCTTCAACCGACAGTAGAGGATCAGTGCTCTTTTGGCACATGTTCATCATGGGATCACACGCCTGCGGGGGTTGAATGTGTCGTCTAGCGCATTGCCAAGCAGGACGAAACCGAGTGCAACGGTGAGCACGCATACACCTGGTGAACCCAGGTACCACCAGGCTCCGGCACTAGCGGCGCCAGCTCGCTGCGCCAAGGAGAGCAAAGTGCCCCATGAGGGCTGCAACGGATCCCCCAGGCCGATAAACGAGAGCGCGGTCTCGGTATAGATCGCGCCAGCTACCACCAATGCGCCATTAGCGGCGATTTGGGGTACGAGGTTGGGCAGGATATGCCGTATCATAATGCTTGCATCACTGCTGCCCCCGACCCTGGCGCGATCCACGAAAGGCCGCTCCCGAAGCGACAGTGTCTGGCTCCGAATGATGCGAGCGACAAAGGACCAACTCGTCAAACCTATTACAACAAGGATGACGAAAAGGGATGTCCGGAAGCCTAGGATCTCGCGGCCGCGCCCCACGACCTCAACGAACACGGGCGCGATCACCAGTGCCAGCACGAAGGGCGGGACGATGAAGAAGAAATCTGTCATCCGCATCAGCCAAGTATCGACCTTGCCGCCAAAGTAGCCTGACATTATGCCAACCGTGGTACCCATGATCAAACTGATCACAGTCGAAATCAAGGCGATCGTCAGGGAAATGCGCGCGCCATGGACAACGAGATTGAGAACATCCCGCCCCGCTTCGTCGGTGCCTAGCAGGTGTTGGCCATCCGGCGCCGCCAGGAAATCACCGCTTGCTGTAGCGACAGATTCGAGGGGACCAACGAGCGAACCAGGCACTGCTGCCAAAACCAGAAAGAAAGTCAGAGCCGCCACGCCCACCCAGGCGCCTCCCCGCTCGAACAGTCTCCCAAGGAAGTCCTTTATAACCCTCCGCCGGGCTCGCCGACGAGGTATCGCAATAAGTTCATTCATTATCTCACCCTCGGATCAAGTATGCCATAGGCCAAGTCAGCAACGAGATTAGCAAGAATGATCGAGGCACCGAGCAGCAAAAATACACCTTGGAGCACCGGATAGTCTCGCGCATTGAGCGCCTCGACAGTCAGACCGCCGATTCCCGGCCAAGCGAATACGGATTCGACGGTGATGGCACCCGCCACGACGTATCCGAGATTGAGCGTCACTAAGGTCACAACGGGCAGCATTGCATTACGGAAGCCATGGCGCATTAGCATCTGCCCGCTGGTCAGCCCCTTTGCCCTTGCTGTTACCATGTAGTCCTCCGCCACAACCTCGCTCATGGCAGCACGTGCTACCAGCACGTATTGTCCCATCAGGCCCAGGGCCACTGTCGAGGCAGGAAGTATTAAATGCCGTAGATAATCGGCAAACCAGTTGAGGAATTCTGTTCTGCCACCAGGGGAATATGCACCATAAGCGGGGAACCAACCCAATCCCGTGCTGAAGATTACCACCAAGAGCATGCCGAGCCAGAATGACGGCGTTGAGTAGAGCGCCAAAGAGACGCCCGTCGCGACATTGTCGAAGGCCCCTCCCCTGCGCCAACCGGCGTAGATACCGAGCATGACCCCGCACAGGATTGCGATGATTTGGGCGACACCGACCAGCGCGATTGTGGCTGGCAGCCGCTCAAGCAGGAGGTCGCCAACACGCTGCCCCCTGTATTTGAAACTGAACCCAAAGTCGCCACGGAGCGTTGACTCCATGTAGTGCAGAAGCTGGTCAGGGAACAGCGGCTGATCGAGACCCCAATCCCGTCGCTGGGCCTCTATCTGCTCGGTGGATACTGCGGTTCGAGCTCCTGCGAGCAGAAGGGTTGTCGGGTCGCCTGGAAGGATCCGGAACAATGTGAAATTCAGAACCGCCACCATCAGAAGCGTTACGGCAGCTCTAATAATGATTTGTCCTATCCGCTGACCCGTCCCACTTCCTTTGCCATTGGAAGCCATCTCACACGGACCTCAGGCGATCGAACGGAAAGTAGCCCCACATCGACATCATGTCCTTCGTCCCCCAACCTTCGAAGCAATCCTTCCGATGGGCTTCCAGCATGAAAGGGTAGCACAGGACAATGTAGGGCGCTTCGGTGTAGATGAGGCGCACCGCCTGATCGAGCAACTCCCGGCTCTTCTTAGCGTCGACGGTAACCTCAACCTGCGACACGAGACTGTCGAACTTTTCGTTCCTCCAGTACGACCGGTTGTTGGTGCCAACAGCTTTGCCGCTGCCCAAAGTGAGAAGATCGGAAGGTGCGGGTGACAGCCAGTTGCTGTCAACAAGAAGGTCCCAGCCACCACCGCCATTCTCTGGAGCTTGCCAGCGCGCGCCGAACGCACTGTCGTCAAGTTGTGTCACCGTGACCGTAACTCCGATTTGCCCCATCCAGTCGGCGATAAGCTGCAGGGCCGTGATTGGTATTACGCCGTTAGTCCCACCGGATGAGGTAATCAGCTCAAGCTGAAAGCTCTTTCCCTCCTTGTCCTCCCGAACACCGTCGCCGTCTTTATCTCGATATCCCGCAGCATCGAGCCGGCGCCCCGCCTCTGCGAGATCGAAATGGCGCTTAATATCGCCCAGGTCCGAGTAGTAATCCGTCGCCACGGGCGGGACCAGTCCCACGCCGGGCTCGGCGTGTCCACGCATTGCTCGGTCGACGATACTCTTTTCATCGATGGCATACCCGATCGCATCGCGGAACGCCGAATCCTGCAGTGCCTTGGTGGTGCCCTCTCCCTTTCCGGAGAGTGTATTGAAGGCGAGGAAAACGCGGTTTTCGGTTCGTGATTGCCCGACGGAAATGGCAGGATCCTTCGAGAGGTCCGTCCACTGTGCAGCCACGAGCCCGAGGCCATAATCGAGATCACCACTCTTCAGACCCTGAGCGATGGAATCGACCGTAGGGAAAATGTTGAAGATCATGCCGGCCGTGGCCGGTCGCCCGGTTCGGAAGTGTTGGTTGGGGGTTAGGCGGACATACTGGCTCCGCCGAAATTCTGAAACTATCATCGGTCCCGTGCCCACCAGAGGCGGGTTGTTAGGGAAGGTGCCGCGCGCATCGCCATAGCTGACGTCCTTCCAGATGTGCTCGGGGACAATCAATGTCGTGTTGTCGATTGGCCATAGGGTTGGGATCTTGGTCACTATTCGCAAAGTCTCGTCGTCGACTGGCGTGATAGACTGGATATGCTCCAAGCCGCTCGTGTTATTCCAGCCGACGTTCAACTCGTCGGGTTTGCCAAGGGAGTCGCGCAAATAGTTGTACGTGAAGGCGACATCCCTGGCCGTAGCGGGACTACCATCTGACCACTTCATCCCAGGCCATATCTTGAAGGTCCACGTCACGTTATCATCGCCAACAGACCATTCTTTGGCAAAACCTTTCCGGTCGGAATGGCGCTGCGCGTCGACTCCGACCAAACAGTCGTAGGTAAAGGCCGTCGGCCACCACGAGCCCCACGTTGCAAAGGGATTCATAGTGTCGGGGCTGGCCGTTGCGCCCAAGCGCACGACGTGATCCGCGCACGATCCTGCAAAGGCCGTTGAATTCAAAAGCCAGGGCGCTGCGGATCCCAAAAGCATCGCCTTGACCACGGAACGGCGATTAAGTGACCACTCGTTCATTCTATCCTCCCAGATTTTCCGACTTCTGCCGGCGTGCATCGGGAGCCACATTAGATTGGTCGCGAAGTGATTTCGCATCTCGATCGTACCAATTTTGAAACGCGCGCGGCATAATTCACCTCTGACTGAGGCAGTCTTACCAAAAGTCTATCGGTCGATCTGAATGGCGGTGAGCGTCACGGCCGAATGCGCAGACGCTCCAATGGAAAGACATGTGCGGCGAGAAAGGGCAAAAGATTTGCAGGCGTCGAGATCTGTCCGACGGTGTAGTGTCCTCGCACCTAGAGGACAGGCACATCATCGAATTTCAACAGACCACGTCGGCGATATTCGGCTAGGCGGATCGCCTCCGCAGGCTCATAGAGATGATCTGCGGCAGCGCTTCTTCCCGCCGCATCCAGGCAAGCAGGTCCGCGAAGGCAGTTGGATGGGGTTCACGCAGCACAAGCGACGGGGTGTGCGGGCGCACAGCCTTCACGACGGCAAGCTGTTCGGCGGGCGAGTAGATACCTACTGCCTCGCTGGTGATCTTGATCATTATTCTATCCGCCACCTCGGCGCGGGATCGCGGCAATCGCGGATCGATAGGCATTGGCATCCAGCAGATGCGTACCATCCAAATTGCGGATGTGGACATGAATCATCGACGCGCCTGCTTCCAGGCATTCGCAGGCGGCGCGCGCCAGTTCCGGATGATCTTGTTTCGTACGGCCGCCTCCATTTGGGGCCACGGCGATTGTTGTCTCCTGCACACGCCTCCTTCGATCCATCTGACCACCCTCGCGACATGGCGCTGCGATGCGCCAGCAGGCGCGACAGGGGGGGCTGCGAGCGGCAGCGATGACACGGGTTGGCCAAACTCGGCTTTGATGGTTACGAAGACATTCGGTCGGTCTATCGCGCTGCGGTTCGAGGCGACGCACCGCGGGGACGTATTGGCGAGCAGGCGCGGCACCAGAAGCTGAAGGGCGACCAGTTTCTCGCAGGCGAAATGCTGATGACCTTCAGCAAACAGGCGGCCTCACTTGCAGAGCCGGATTCGCTTACGCTTGCCAACGCTAGCGCGCATTTCAGCGGCGCGAGGTCTATTGCCTCGGCCTGCCCTCCAGCCTTGCCGCGGCTTGGCACCCGGACTACATCCTCTCGCTTATCGGAAAACGTTCGACGCTACTGGGCGGGATCGGCGGAACCGGGGCCAATCCGATTGGCCGTGCCGGACCGCAGGATGTGCTGATGGCAGTGAGCGTCCTTCCCTATACGCGCGCACTATCGAGATCGCTGGCTATCCCGAGGACGCAGAGTTTGCCCGGTCGCCATCAGCGGAAATTGTGGCGCGTTAGTTGCCGGGCAGGGCGGCGACGAGAAACCGACAGCGCCGTCGCGCCTCAGGTGCAGTCCGCCGACATACCCCTAATTGTTCAGACCGACAGTCCTTCCTTTTCCACAGCATGGTGCCGGCTTTTGCGACATCGCATTCGGCGCTGCGCGAATTCGACGAACCCGTTCCAGCTCTCGGAACAGCATCTCGATAGGCCTTAGTCATCTCCACTTCTTGAACTGAAGTGCCGTTACATAATCGTTTTTCATTCGCCGCCCCATAGGGAAGTCGAGAATTGGTTACTCCTTCCTCGAACTGTCGTGGGGTTGTCAAAGACGGTGTTAAGAGCTCCAGGCCGGCCACTACAGGGGCGCCAGAGCGCTTTTCAGGATAGCTCGTGGACCTACCCCAATACTAAGGCATCAGTGGTGATTTCACCCGGCCTCCATTCCAGACCCCAAGACGGTCTCGACCAGTTGTACCCAGTAGCCGATGCCATAGGGTAAAGCCTCGTCATCGAAATCGAATGCCGGACTATGACACGCAGCGGTTAGCCCATTGCCAAGGAAAATGTAAGCGCCGGGTCGCGCCTCGAGCATATATGCGAAATCCTCCGCCCCCATGCTGGGTTTCACCTTCTCATCAACGGATTCAGCCCCGACGAGACTGCGCGCCGCGCGGATTGCCAGATCTGTTTCCTCAATCGAGTTGAAGGTCGCCGGGACCGATCGGAGATATCTGAACTCAATTTCTGCGCCGAACCCCCGCGCAATAGCCTGGGCAGAAGCCAAAATCTCTTGCTCGGCGAAATCCCGCAGGCTGGATGCAGAGGTCCTGACGGTCCCGCCGATCTCGACTTGATCGGGAATGATATTGTAGGCCTGTGCGGCATTTAGCTTTGTGACAGAGATGACCAGCGACGCCAAGGGGTCGGTCTTGCGCGATACCAGGGTCTGCAGGCCAAGAATGATCTGGGCCGCAATAACAACGGGATCAATCGTACTTGATGGGTCGGCCGCATGACCACCCCGACCCTTGACGATGATATCGAAGTCGTCCTGGGAGCCCATAATCGAACCGTGACGGATGCCGAATTTACCGACCTCAATGCCCGGGGCGATATGCATGCCAAAAACGTGCGAGATTCCGAAGCGCTCCATGATCCCTTCCTGGACCATTTTAAAAGCGCCCGTTGGGAATGATGGCTCCTCAGCCGGCTGGAAGATCAAGGCGACGGAGCCATTAAAGTTGCGTGACCTCGCAAGATGTTTTGCAGCACCCAGCAGCATTGCCGTATGACCGTCGTGGCCGCACGCGTGCATTACGCCAGAGGTTTTCGATGCCCAAGGTTTATTTGAGGTCTCGACGATTGGAAGGGCGTCCATGTCTGCTCTCAACCCGATCGTCGGCCCATCGCCACCTTCCCCCTGAATCACTGCAACGACGCCAGTTCCCGCAATTCCCGTTTCGATGTGGTTTATGCCAAAGGAAGCAAGCTTTTCAGCAACGAACCTTGCAGTGTTGTACTCCTGGAAGTCCAACTCCGGATTCTCGTGAAGATAACGGCGCCAATCGGTGGCCTCGCCTTGCAGTTCCCTAAAAATGTCAATGTCTCTCATATTCCATAGACCCTTTTTGTCCGTTTCGAATCCAACGATCTCAAGCAACGATGCCTAGATTTCGGCCGATCTTAACAAACGCTTCGACCGCGAGATCGATGTCCTCCGTGGAATGCGCAGCCGACATCTGGGTGCGAATGCGTGCTTGATCTCTCGGCACGACTGGAAAGGAAAACGCCGTAACATAAATGCCCTGTAGCAGCATTTGACTAGCGATCTCCTGGGCCACACCTGCATCGCCCAATAACACGGGGATAATGGGGTGATGGTTGCCGAGCAACTTGAACCCTGCACTCGTCATTTTTGACCGAAATCGATCAGCATTGACGTAAAGTTTCTCGCGCAGTTTGTTGCTGTCCTGGACTATCTCGAAGACCTTCAGCGACGCCGCCGCGATCACCGGCGCCAGCGTATTGGAGAAGAGATACGGTCGCGAGCGCTGCCGCAGCCACTTGACGACCTCGGCCTTCGCCGACGTGTAGCCGCCCGAAGCGCCACCCAGCGCCTTGCCGAGCGTGCCCGTAATGATGTCGACCCGGCCCTCGACCCCGCAATGCTCGGCCGAGCCGCGTCCGTGTTTGCCGACGAAGCCGACGGCATGGCTATCATCAACCATGACCATCGCGCGGTATTTGTCGGCGAGATCGCAAACGCCCCCGAGATTGGCAATGATGCCGTCCATCGAGAAGACGCCGTCGGTGGCGATCAGCTTGAAGCGGCTGCCCTCCGCCTTCTTCAGTTCCTCCTCAAGCGCCGCCATGTCGTTGTTTGCATAGCGGAAGCGCTTGGCCTTGGAGAGACGCACGCCGTCGATGATCGAGGCATGGCTCAAGGCGTCGGAAATGATCGCGTCCTCCTCGGAGAGCAGCGTTTCGAACAGGCCGCTATTGGCGTCGAAGCAGGAGGAGTAGAGGATCGTGTCCTCCATGCCGAGGAAGGCGGAGATACACGCCTCGAGCTGCTTGTGCTCCTCCTGCGTCCCGCAGATGAAGCGCACCGATGCCATACCGTAGCCATAACGGTCGATTGCTGCCTTTGCGGCAGCGCAAATGTCATCGTCATCGGCAAGGCCAAGATAGTTATTGGCGCAGAAGTTTAGCACATCGCTTCCATCTGCCAGTCGCACCTTGGTAGATTGGCGAGAGATGATAATGCGTTCGGACCTGTAGAGCCCTGACGACTTAAGTCTCATCAGATCTTCATTTAGGTGTGCAACAAAAGAGTCGGTCATGGTCATCCAATTGGCGGAGCGATGGAAAAGTGAGACGAGCAGCACATCGTTATCGGCCGAACGAACCATTGTCGCATGGAACACGCTTGATCAGTTCACCGATAGTTTACGGCGGTAGACCATGCCGGATCCGAGTGCTTCTGCCAGTACAGATTCATCAGCTGACTTGTTAAACTGCCCACCTTACCGTTACCGATGACGGTATGGTCGATGCGCGTTACCGGCATGATACCTCCGGCCGTCGAGGTGATGAACACCTCATCCGCTTGAAGCAGTTCCTCACGAGCCAAGTCTGCTGCTTCAACAGCTAGGCCGGATTCTTGGCACAGGTCGAAGACCGTCTGACGCGTGATGCCCGGCAGTACTCCGAACGCGGGGGTTTTCAGCTGACTTTCCTTCACGGTGAACACATTGAAACCAGGGCCCTCGGCGATGTTACCGTTGGTGTCCATAATCAAGGCTGTTTCCGCGCCGAAGTCGTAGGCGTCAAAAAGTCCCTTCACCAGATCGAGCCAATGGTAATTCTTGACGGCAGGATCTACCGAGCTAGGCGGGATGCGGACAGTGTCGCTCACAGCTATATGAAGACCACGTTTCAACTGCTCACTGTTGGCGACGGAACCGTACGGTACTGCAAATGCAATAAAGCGGTTCTCAGCCTCCCTCGGGTCGCGACTGAAAGTGGAGGATCCGCCGCGGGTGCATATCATTTCGACATATGCTGACTTGTGCCCCGACAAAGCGACGCAATTAGCCAAAATCCCTTCGATTTCTTCGCGGCTATACGCAAGCCTCATCCGCAGACGCTCCATGCCCCTGAAGAAGCGATCGAGATGGAGGTTGAGCCTGAAGAAACGACCGTCCCACACGTGCACCGTATCATAGGTCGCGTCAGAGTGAAGGAAGCCCCAATCAAGGACTGAAACCTTTGCTTCTGACATGGGCAGATATTGTCCGTCCATGAAGGCAATGCCGTGAGGATAATTGCGAGAATCCTGGTGACGCGATTTGACTGCTGGAAAGTCTTCGTGCGATCCAAACGTTGCAATTGTCATGTTTTCTTTCTCCTGCTGCGCCAGGGTATTGGCCTACCCCGCGCATTGTCGATCGATGCCCACTCGTGTGCACGTGCTGCCTGGCTTAGCGGCCTGCTCCCCAAATGCCGCCTACCAGACGCTGCTTATGCAGATGACGAGCTGGGCAGCTCTTTGGGTTGTCAGCGGCAGTTCGACACAACGCCGTCTACGTATGATTCATCGCAGGAAATTTTGGGCAGGAGCGGTCAAACTCGTGCGATAAACGCAACAAAAGCTTCATAAAAAGCGCTCGGATGGCAAACACAGTCAGGCGAAGAAAAAGGTCATACCAAAACGCGGGTTTCGAACTTCACACGATCAAGTGTGATCATGCTTTTAAATTTGCGTACGTTCGCATTGGTATATAGCTTGGTCTTCACAAATACGTCGAACGCTTCCACATCTTCCACCGCAACAATCAGTACAAAATCCGCATCTCCGGTCACCATATAACACTGGGTGACTTCCTTTGCGGCCCGCATGGCGCGCTTGAAGTCATCGACGAGATCTAGCCGCTCCCGGTCGAGCTCTACGTTCACAACAACCGTGAGCGACTTTCCCAGAGTTTTCGGATTTACCAGGGCGACGTCGGCAATTATCACGCCATCTGCACGCAGCTTGTTGATTCGACGCATACAGGACGCGGCGGACGAGCCAACAACATCCGCCAGTTCAGCAAACGAGAGTCGATTGTTTACCTGAAGTGCGGCGACGAGGCGCCGATCGAGATCGTCCAGCATCTATCTCTGTATCTCCTGTGTGGACCCGGGTACCCATAAAATTTTTTACGCGAACGACGATGTCGAATGCTAATGCTTTCAACAATCGGACGCCAGATACGTTTCATTCTGCACCCACAGATGAAATAGACGTTTCAAGCCGCCGGTTTATTCGAAAGCGAATAGGGAGAATTTAAAAGTAGGAGCGACAATGCTGGGCGTAGCGACTTTTTCTGAGGCCACTTCGACGTTTCAAATTCGAGCGCTGTTTGGTGAAATCATTTCAACTCAGACTACAGTCTGACGTCAATGATCGTGTCCCAAGTATCTTAAGTTTTAATGGTGCGACTACCACCGAAGTTCGGTCGGAAGGTCACAGTTGAGTTTTGCCGACCGAAGACAGGTGCGCCGTGCGTTGCCTGACTTCCTAACGTTGTCATGCTCGATGGAAATGCCTCGAGGTCGCCTTGGTCCTAGCCCGCAAGGTCCCCGCCGTGCGCCCAAAATCGGTTACGGCGGCGCTCACGTTGCAGAAAAACAAACCCGCCTGGCGACGATCGCAGCAGGCAATGCCTATGGACTGCCAAGGAACCTGAGTGGGCGCGGTGCAGTCTATTACAACTGAACACGACTGCCGATCGTCGGCCGCGTCTCGATGGACAGCATCACCGTGGACGTCAGTGTATTGCCGGAGGGAACGTTGACCTTGGGCAGTCTCGTCGAGGTGCTTGGCCGCATCATTCCAACCGGTGTCGGTGATCGAGATGGTTTCGGTAATCTCAAAGCCCATCCACGCCGGCCGCTCAGACGGGTCGAACGACACTTTGCCCGTCGGCTCGTTGGGGATGACGTTTCAGGTTGAGCCAGACTAAGCGCTATCAGCCGAGCTGCAACGTCGAGTTTCGGGAGTGAGCGAACCATCTCCATAATTGCATCGCGATGCGCCTTTGCTCGTGCTGCCGTGCCTTGAGCCCTTGAGCGCCACGATGATCAAGTGATCAAGTGGATGAAGTGCGACATCGGGGGTTGCGATCCGGAGCCTGTTGCCCTTCATATCCAGCACAAGCAGCTCGGCCGGCGCATGACAGACAGGCTCGCAGACCAGCACCTTATCGTGCGTGTACTGCCACAACTCTTCGCAGGACCACCGACGCCCACGGATCTGGAACGCGCCTTGGATCACAGTGCGCTCGACACGGCGCGCTACAGCCGCGCGGACCTCATCCCGGCTCATGGTCATCGCTGACCAGCCGGCAGCAACGCGCTGTTGAAAAGTGGTGTTGGGCGAATGCCCCTTGAGGCCGCTCCGCTTTCCCGTAGGCATGCTGTGATACGCCAGGAGGCGATCAAACGGACTGTTGCGCCATACGGCAACTTCCGAGATTTCGTTCCGGCGTTCTTCGGTCTCCTGAAGGCCGTCGGGTCGCCAACACCCTGCCTGGATAGCTGAACGGCAAATCCGAGCTGATTGTGTTCTCGTCTGACATCCGCTTCACTGTAGCCGAGAACGAGCAGGCTCTCGCGAATGTCAGGAACTGCCCCGAGAGAATAGTACCACATGTCTAGCCGATTTTTGGGCTTACTCGGCTGGCCAGATATGCGGACACATTTTGCAGAGCTTAGGTTGTTCTTCGGGGTCTAGGACCGAGTCTAGACCAAGGCCAACATGGTCAATGCCGACCAATTGGACAACGTATTGTCGCACCAGCGTCTCCGGGGTGCAAACCTTGTCCTCGCGTATTGGTTTCATGTTGGACCAGCGATGGCTACACGTGGCGGCTCGATTTCGAGCTGGCGAAGGCTGTCGGCGTTGAATGAACCATATCTTGATCTCTGCACCTTCAGTTGCTGTCTTCCGAACGAGCGGCACTTGAGCGGACGTCATCCCCAACTGTTGTCTTTTGGGTAGCGGCAGGCCGGACGAGACTTGCACTTGTTTAACCACAGATGGCGGCTTGCTCGGCAACGCCCGCGAACACTGTTTGCTGCGGACCCAAGCTCCCGAGAATCAATGCGCTGGTCTGGCGCACGGATAACCCCAGCCCGTGGCGACTAGCCTTGCGCGATCATTGCGAGGCACCGGTTTTCTGACGATGCTAAAATCAGGCAGCTTTCTTCACCCGCTTGGCCAAAGTCTCGATTGCTAGCTGAATCGTCGATATGACGAATTCGCGCTCTTCGCCGACGAGCGGCAAGCGCGGTGCACGGGTCCATTCCGGCGCGCCGTAGACCAGGTTCTCGGCGAGCTTGATGTACTGAACCAGCTTAACGTGAGTGTCGAGATGAAAGGACGGCGTCAGGATACGGTAAAGCGCGCGCGCCTCTTCGTACTTGTTTTGGGCGCACAGGTTGAAGAGTTCGACGCATTCTGACGGCCAAACGTTGGTCATGCCCGACACCCAGCCGGTGACGCCAAGTGCGGAACTTTCGACGATCAGATCGTCCACGCCGCAGAAGACGCTGAAGCGGTCGCCAAGTTCGACGAACATGTCGGTGACGCGACGAATGTCACCGGTTTCCTCCTTGACGCAGACGATTTCCGGAGTGTCGCCGAGTTGCTTGAGAACGTTGACCGTGCAGTCTACGCCGTAGGCGATTGGATTATTGTAAATCATGATCGGCAGCGACGAAGCGCTGGCGATAGCCTTGTACCACTCGACCGTCTCGCGATCGTCGGTTTTGTAGCCGAGGCTTGGGAACACCATCAGGCCCTGGGCACCGAATGATTCATAGAGCTTGGCGTTGGACTTTGCACTTTCGAGTGTGATTTCAGCGAGCCCAGAGAGAACCGGAACACGACCGTCGACCACGTCGATCGCGCCGCGGATGATCTCTTCGCGATCCTTCAGTGACATCGAAGCGTTCTCACCAAGCATCGGAAGCACAATGACACCGGAAACGCCTGCCTTGACGAGGCGGTCAAGGCTATCCTTGGTCGCGCGAACGTCAATGTCGCCATCCCGCGTGAGCTTGGTCGTCACTGCAGGGAATACACCCGCCCACTTTGTCATGGTTCTCCATCCACTCGGTCCAACTGGATCCAATCTACACGGCTACAATTGCCATGTCTACCCTTTGATGTCACTCTTTTTTGGGGTATCTTCTCGAACGTCAATCATTCCGCAAAAAGCGAATGCGGGAGTTTCCAAATTGGCTTTTAGGATCCAACAAACGATGGACAATATGCTGGAACAGAAGAAGCAGCGCTCGAAATATCGCCTTCAGAGGCAAAGCCTACCGGAGGCGCTCTCAGAGTCTTTGCGGGAACGCATCCTCAGCGGCGAGTTCAAAGAAGGCGACCCACTGATACAAGAAGCGATCGCAGCTGAATACGAATGCAGCCGAATGCCAGTGCGCGAGGCGTTTCGCCAGTTGGAAGCTGCCGGATTGATTGTTTCCCAGATTCACAAGGGTGCAATAGTTTCGACATTGCCATCCGAACAGATCATGGAATTGTTCGAACTCCGGGCAACGCTGGAGTGCGATATCCTGAGCCGATCTCTGGAGCATCTCTCGGACCAAGACTTGGCTCACTCCGCGCAAATTCTTAAGCGACTTGAAGAGGCCTATCACAAGCGGGACATTGCCAAGGTAGGCGCATTGAACTGGGAGTATCACCGCAGTCTCTATCGGCCCGCGGGACGCGTTCAGACACTCGCCATCCTCCAAGGCATCAATGTCCAGATTGATCGATATATCAGGATTCAACTACTTTTGACTTCGGGCTTCGAAGAAGCAGAGCGCGAACATCGCCAAATTCTGAGCATGTGCAAAGGACGCGACCGTCAAGTCGTGGAGTTTATGCGAGAGCACATCATCCGCGCTGGTCATAACCTTCTGGAGGCGCTCAATAAACGCCGGGTCAGTGAAACTGCTGCCTAGCCGACCTGCCCGGAAGAAGAATAAGCGCCAAGTGACAAACTTGCTCCACAGACGTTGATTCAGCCGCGAAGCTCAATCAGGCAAGGCGAATCGCGGGTCGAGCATGTCTCGTGCACCATCGCCTATCAAATTGATCGCGAGCACGACAACAGCAATAAGTACGCTTGGATAGAGAATCATATGTGGGGCGATCAAGGCAAAGGACCGGCCCTCGGCAACGATGTTGCCCCAACTCGGATGCTCGGGTGGAACGCCAACGCCCACAAAGCTGAGGTAAGCCTCATAAAGGATCGCCACGCCGCAGATATAGGTGGCCTGCACTGCGATCGGCGCCAACGCGTTCGGCAGGATGTACCTGAACAGAATACGCAGCGGCCCAGCGCCGTAGGATCGAGCAGCCTCAACAAAAACTTGCTCACGTAGGGTCAGCGTCAAGCTTCGAGCCAGGCGCGCGACACCCGGCACTTCGGGGATCGCCAAAGCTACGATCACAGTCAAGATCCCGCCACCAAAGATCGTCGCCAAGGCAATCGCAAGCAGGATTCCCGGTATGGCCATCATGCCGTCCATGATCCGCATCAGGATCTTGTCCGAAAGTTGCCCGGCTCCGGCGACAAGGCCCAGTATCGTTCCAATCGTTGTCGCTAGAGCCGCTGTGGCCACCCCGATGACAAGCGAAATCTGCCCGCCGTAAAGCACACGCGCGAGAATGTCGCGCCCGAACATGTCGGTGCCCAGTAAATGACTATAGCTAGGCGGTTTTAGCCTTGCATCTGGGCTCATGGACAAGGGGTTAACGCTCGTCAGGATCGGCGCTAAAAAAGAGACCAGCAAAATCACAAGCATGAAAATTAAAGCCGCCACCAAAGGTGTTGGCAGGCGCTTCTTCTGTCGCAACGAAAGAGACATCGCCATGGCCTAACCTCCTAGCTATATTTAATGCGTGGGTCGATAAACAGGTATGACAGGTCTACCAGCAAATTTATCAGAACATACACAACAGAACTAAGTAGCAAGACGCCCTGGATTAGGGGGACATCCTTGTGTTGAATGGCGTCAACAAGGAGACGTCCAACCCCTGGGATGGCAAACACTGTCTCGGTGATCACCACGCCACCAAGCATGTAGGCAAACGACATTCCAACTATGGTGACAAGAGGCACGGCGATAAGCCTAAGGCAATGCCGCATGATAATCGTAAGTTCATCCAGGCCTTTCGCTCGCGCGACCCGAATGAAGTCCTGGCCAAGGACCTCGATCGCACTCGCTCTCGTGATCCGAGTGATAAGTGCGGTCTGCGCGAATCCCAACATAGTCGCCGGCAGAAGCACATGCCTCAAGACTTCCCATGCTCCGCTTTCGAGCCCGGGAAACCCTGAGATGGGCATCGATCCGAAGTGCACCCCGAACGCAAATATCAGCAAATACCCAATCAGGAAGGCAGGTATTGCCGTTCCAGCGATACCGAAGAACGAAACCAGTTGATCAGCGAGGCCTCCCCTCTTCCGGGCAGCCAGCAGTCCCAATGGCACCGCGATCATAACTGAGACCAGAGTTGCTGCGATTGCCAGAATGATTGTCGGTTCCACTCGCGAGAGAATGAGGCTCAATACTGGCTGTTCAGAAAAAATCGAATTTCCGAGATCGCCCCGCAAGACGTTGCCCAGCCAATGAAAGTACTGGGACAAAATTGGAGCGTCCAAGTGAAGCCGCTCTCGAATAGCGTCGATCTGAGCGGGCGACGCGTAGTCGCCCGCCAGCACAACCGCGGCATCTCCAGGACTCAAATAAGTCAGCCCGAATACAACAGCGGTTACCACCCCCATCACCGGGATGATGGAAAGCATTCTGGTGATGAGATATCTGATCATAACAAACTCACGGCCACAGATCGACGCTCTACTTGCTCTTACGCCGGATGTTCCAGAAATACATTTCGGCCGTCTCAGGGTTAAACCCTTCGAGCTCGGCTCTGTAGACGACCGCCCCGGTATTCTCTCCTGTCATGATGAACGGCAGGTAGACCGACGCACGCGCCTGCAGTTCGCCGGCGATCTTCTTTTTTTCGTTCTGGTCCGCTGCGCTAATGAATGCCGCCCGCAAGTCCTCGATCTGCTTGTCGCAAGGCCAACCGAACCAAGCCTTGTCGCAGTTAGAGGCGAGCATCAGATGTGTCAGCGGAGAGGAGGCTGGCTGGCCTTCCATGATGTTGGGGAAGAGGTTCCAGCCGCCTTCCGAAGCCGGCGCCTTGGAGGTACGGCGCGACGTGAGCGTTGACCAGTCCATTGCCTGAAGGTCGACCTGCGCGCCGGCCTTTCTCAGTTGCTGCCCCAAATACAGCGCCCTTGCATGGGCTTCAGACCAATCAGTCGGGTCGAGAATGACGATCGGCTCTCCATCGTAACCGGCTTCTTTGAGGAGTTCTTTCGCCTTGTCTAAATCGGCTGCCCCTCGATGGCCCTTATAAGCTGACTCGTCTCCATACGTCCCCTTGCAAGTCAAATAAGCATAGCAGGTCTGCCAGAATTCCTGGTCACCGACCGCCGCGCGGCTGATCTCTGTCTGGTCAATCAGATAGGTAAGCGCCTCACGTGCTTTATTGTTATCGAACGGAGGCACTACGTGATTAATCACGACCAGACCCTGGTTCAAAAACCCTTTCGCTACAACGAGATCGGGATTACCCCGCAAAGCCAGAGCGTTATCCAGCGGAGGAGCTGCCCAGATATCTTGCTGTCCAGTCAGCATCTCCGCCATTGCGGTGTTGGCATCCGGCACGTAAGCCATTTCAATTTTGTCAAACGTTGCCTCCTTCCTGCCGGCAAAGAAGCTCGGCGGATCGGTCCTGGGGATGTAATTGGGATTTTTGGTATAGGTGCGCGTTTGCCCTGGTTTCCATGATGAAATATCGAACTGATAAGGCCCAGATCCGGTGGTATCGGTGAGTTGGTCTGTTGGCGGCAGGGAAGCAATTCGCTTCGGCATGATGAAAGCAGGGTTTCCCGTGATACCGGCAAGCGCAGCGGGGACGTCGAACGGCTGGTTCAGCTCAATGCGAAATGTCAGATCATCGACTTTCGTAATCTCCTTGAGCCTGGCAGCCAGTAATTGCCCAGTCTGGTCGCGGGAGGCCCAACGCTTCAGCGACTGGATAACGTCCTCAGTCGTAATTGAGCCTCCGTCGGAGAATTTCAGACCTTTCCGAAGCGCGATCGTATAGCTTTTTTTGTCGGCACTGATGTCGACTTTATCCGCAAGCTGGGGACGGGCGACGCCGTCCTTGTCAAACTCAAACAATTTGTCATAGATCAGATAGGCATGAACCAAAGTTGTGCCCGACGTTGTTACAATGGGATCGATGGTTTTTAGATCTCCGTCGGCGATGACGCGGAGCGTGTCTGCCATGGCTGTGCTGGCGAAAAAGATCCCTGCAAATATCGACGAAAGCATTGCCTTCTTAGCCATGCTCTTGCTACTGTTGGTGCTTCTCTTCATTTTAGTTCCCCTTTTATCTGGCCGTTCACAACGACGTCAGGCAGCGACGGCTGGCGCTTCCTTCTTGTCCCATTCCGGGTCCCAGATCATGACGGTGTGGCCGGGCGAGACCTCGCGATACTGCCGCACGGGCGGGACATAGTTTGTGGATCGTACCGGGCTTTTGATTTCGTCATTGATGAGCGGACGCTTATGTAGGCGCCGTGCCGGATCGGCGATCGGCACTGCTGCGAGCAGCCGTTTCGTGTACGGATGCTGCGGATTCTGGAAAATCGCTTCGCGCGGGCCGATCTCAACGATCTCTCCGAGATACATCACAGCGACGCGGTGGCTGACGCGCTCGACAACCGCCATGTCATGCGAGATGAAAAGATAGGCGAGCCCCATACGGGCCTGCAGATCCAACATCAGATTGACGACCTGGGCCTTGATGGAAACATCGAGCGCCGAGACTGCCTCGTCTGCCACTATGAGCCGGGGCTCAAGCGCAAGCGCACGCGCAATGCAGATGCGCTGGCGTTGCCCTCCCGAGAATTCATGCGGAAAGCGGTTGACCATGTCGGGCGAAAGACCAACCTGCTGCAGGAGGTCGACGACCTTGTCGCGTGCTTCCGAGCGGCTGGCGAGATTATTGATCAGCAGCGGTTCGATTACCGCCGTGCCGACATTCATGCGCGGATTGAGTGATGCGAACGGATCCTGGAAGATCATCTGCATGCGATTACGCTTCTTGCGCAATTCATGTTGGTTAAGATTGAGAAGATCGACGCCGTCGAGCAAAATCGAACCCGAGAGCGGCTCGGTCAATCGCATCACCGTGCGGCCGGTCGTCGACTTACCACAGCCTGACTCGCCGACCAGCGCCAAGGTTTCGCCGCTCTTGACGCTGAAAGATACATTCTCAACCGCGTAGACGCGCCCCTTGACCGAAGAAAACAGACCCGAACGAATCTCGAAGCGTTTGGTCAAGCCGGCGACCTCCAGCACTGGGCGCTCGGTCTCCTTGATGGTGTCCGGCACCTCCGCCGGCACGTCGGATTGGCCAGTCCCACGGTCGACAACCGGGAAGCGCATCGGCCGCTTATGACCTTCCATCGAGCCGAGTTTCGGAACGGCCGAAAGCAGCGATCGCGTATAGGGGTGTTCGGGGCTGGTGAAGATCGCCTCAGTGGCCGCGGCCTCGACCACTTGGCCGTTATACATGACCACAGTGCGGTCGGCGATCTCGGCGACGACGCCCATGTCGTGCGTGATGAAGAGGACTGACATGCCCTCCTCGTCCTGCAACTCCTTGATCAGCTCCAGGATCTGCGCCTGTATCGTCACGTCAAGCGCCGTCGTCGGCTCGTCAGCGATCAACAGCTTCGGCTGACAGGCTAGCGCCATCGCAATCATCACGCGTTGACGCATGCCGCCCGAGAAGCGGTCTGGATATTCATGTAAGCGCGCCTTCGCGGCGGGGATGCGCACCTTCTCCAGGAGTCGTATCGTCTCCGCCTCAGCCTCGGATCGTGACAGGCCACGATGCAGGATCAGCGCCTCGGCGATCTGAAAGCCAATGGTCAGCACCGGGTTCAGTGAAGTCATCGGTTCCTGGAAGATCATGGCAATTTCATTGCCGCGGATACGGCGCATTTCGGCATCCGGCAGCGTGAGCAGTTCCTTCCCCTCGAGCTTGATTGATCCTTTGACCTCGCTCGCGCGCTCGGAGTTTAGCCGCATTATCGAGAGCGCAGTCACGCTCTTGCCGGATCCGGATTCGCCAACGACAGCGACAGTCTCCCTCGCGCCGATCTCGAACGACACGTCATTCACAACGGGATTCCAGCGGCCTCCCGCCCGGAAAGAGGTGACCAAATGAGATACTGAAAGGATGGAAGGAGTCATCTGCTGTTCGGGCACCGCAAGAAGTTTAGGTCCCGGCCTCCGAAAATCTTCCAGGTTGAAAGCCACAAGGTCACCCTCCCCAGACTTCCCGGAAGACACGCAGCCAGTTCAGTCCCAATATCTTGCGGATGTCGTCCTCATTGTACCCGCGTCGGATAAGCCCCTCCGTCATTCCGAGGAACATCTCGGGCGTTTCAATTTCGGGCGGGTTGTAATGGGGTGGGCGTGGGTAGGCGTCCGGGCTCCAAGCCCCCCCGCTGATAGCGTGCTCCCACTGGCTGATCACTGTATCGAGGTCGGAGAACGGAAGAGTCCCCCACCAGTAATCGAGTCCCAGGCCGACGTGGTCGATGCCGATAAGCGAGACGAAATGATCGATATGCGCTATCAGATCGTCAAGCGACGGACGCGCCGCGGCACCGTTGGCAGGCACAACGAACTGCGGGACAGCGGTGACGCCGACAAGCCCTCCCGTGGCCGCCGCAGCCTTGGCTTGATCGTCTTTGATATTTCGTTTGCTAGGAAAGACGGCGGCAGAATTGGAGTGCGAGAATACCGCAGGTCTTGTCGTCAGCGACAACGCATCCATCGTCGTCTTGTAGCCAGTATGGGTGCAGTCGACGATAACTCTGTTCTCATTCAGCCTCTGCACGAGAGCCCTGCCAAACCTACTAAGCCCCCCGTCGATCTCTTCTTCGCATCCGTCTCCGACGTAATCTTTCCTGTTGTAAGTCAACTGAACGATCCGGACGCCAAGCGCTTGGAAAGCCTCTACGAGGTTAAGATCTGTCTCGAAGGGTCCCGTGCCCTGAAAATGGAACAGGATTCCGATCTGACCATCGCGCTTGGCAGCTTCGATGTCAGATGCTTTCTGCACCAGCTTGAGATCTTTTCTAGACCGTATGAAGTGCAACCAGCTGCCGATCGTCTTAAGGGCAGTTGCGGGCGTGTCGGTATTCCCCGCAACGGTCGGAGCCACGCAGGTAGCACCGCCCACTTTATATGAGTCCACGTATTGCTTCTTATCGAGAAGCGGGGCTACGGCATCGATTATGACCGCATCGCGGTGAATTCTTTCGGCGTCCAAGCCATTCCTCCCAAAAGTGCGCAAGCCGGCCATCAGGGCATCTGAATCAAACCACTTGGATCCAGAATTGTCAAGGCATTGTAGATTGGATACAGTTGCCAACGTTTCACATTTCGGGAAAGAGAGCAAATTAGATGGCTAGGATGAGCGTCATTGTCATCGGCGCCGGCATTGTCGGATTGAGTGTCGCCTACGAGGCGCTACAAAGCGGAGCGGCTGTAACAATAATCGATCGCGACCCTGAGGGTGACAAAGCGTCATTCGGCAACGCCGGCGGCATCGCCGTAACCGAAGTGATACCCTTATCCGTCCCAGGATTGTGGAAGAAAGTGCCCTTCTGGGTTCTGGATCCGCTCGGCCCACTAGCGATCCGGGTTAGACATGCGCCTCATCTATTGCCGTGGCTTTGGGGTTTCGCAAAAGTTGGCACCCCATCCGAAGTGCGACGGATTTCTGGGGCGCTCGCGTCGATCAACAGCCACGTCTATGACGATCTCGTGCCGCTCTTCAACAAGGTCGGCCTTGCGAACGACCTGTATCGTAACGGGGCGCTGACGGTATACGAAAGCGAGAGCGGGCTGAGACGCGACCAGCCCGAGTGGGACGCAAAGCGTTCGCTGGGCATTGAGGCTCAAGAGCTGTCGGGATCGCAAGTCAGAGGCATGGAACCAGCGCTCGGTCCTATAGTGAAAAATGGGGTGTTCATGCCCCAATGGTCGCATGTCTCGGATCCGAAAAAGGTTGTGGATGTTTTGCGAAATTGGCTTGCCGCAAACGGCGTGCAAATCATGAGAGGCCAGGTTGACCGCGTAGATCCAACAACCGACGGTGCGGAAATCACGCTAAACGGCGGAAGGACGCTGAGTGCCGCAAAGATCGTCATCGCGGCAGGTGCATGGTCGGCACAACTTGCCAATCGTTTGGGGGACCACGTACTTCTTGAGAGCGAGCGTGGGTACAACACGACGATCCCCTCTCCCGGCATCTCCCTTGAACGCGAAGTGATATTCGCAGACCGGAAATTGGTGGCAACGCCGCTTTCGATCGGTTTGCGGATCGGCGGGGCGGCCGAGTTCGGTGGTTTGAAGGCTGCACCGAACTTCAAGCGCTCGAAAGCCCTCACGACGCTCGCCAAGCTCTATCTTCCGGGCATCAAGGAAGAGGGAGGCGTGGAGTGGAGTGGTCACCGGCCTGCCACGCCAGATAGCCTGCCAGTCATAGGCCTGTCTGGTCCGAGCCGGCATATCCTTTATGCGTTCGGTCACGGTCATCTTGGACTGACTCTAGGTCCAACAACCGGCAAAATCGTCGGAGACCTCCTGCTTGGACGACAGCCATGCCTTGATGCGGCGCCTTTCTCAGTCGCCCGATTCTCTCAAAAAGGGAGGCGTCTATGACTAGCCGGCGTTGAACTCAGCCTCGTGTCCACGTGAAGAAAGCTGTCCCGGGTCGTATGGCTGATTCCGCCATCTATGCTGAAAACGGTTCCCCACTGTGCCGTCCAGAATTATCTGTCTCTGTCCGGAATTAAGCCGAGCTTAGTAGATCGTGTGCGGTATAGTGCGCGCCTGGCCAAACCTGTCGAGCTGCGGCGTGGCCGACGTGTCTCACGCTAGGCGGCGTCGCACACTGGTCCCGATCTCGTTGATCAATCCCGATGGCGCCACCAGCCCGCCATCGTGAAGCAGCCGGGAAACTCCACCTTCCGGCGGTCCAAAGAACGGTATCGGATCAAAACGGTCGAGGCTCTAATCGCCGCTGGACGAATGTTCAGTGGCAGGTCAGAATCGGTAATCCTACCCTCAGTCAGAAAACTCTCCTGTTTCAATCGCATAGGCCACCCACCAGTGACCCTGGTAAACCCCGTGAAATGCCGAATAATATGGACATCATACCGTTCTCGGCGATGAGCGAGTTTACCAACTAGGGTACAATATCTTGCGTGAACTCAAATACTTGATGCCAATCCAGAATAAGCCGTTATTCAAGCCGTTGGTAAACTCGTTCGCAGGGGCGGAAACCCCTACCCTCAGCCCAGAAAAATAGTCTGCTTTCAATTTCATAGGCCACCCAGCAGCGACCCATAATTACGGACTCCTAAACCCTGTAAAATGCCAATATTTCCGGACATCACATCTCCATCACAATTAGACAACTTTCGAAGCACCAATGGTGAACATAGAAACGCGCGCTGGCACGTTTTGACGTCGATCTCCGGGAAAAGTTCTTGGAGTGGCCATCCCTGCTGTGCCGCGATAAGACTTTGCCGCCTTTGTTGAGGTGGTCAATCCTCCCATCCGGCCCTGATAGTCAGCGTAGAATGCTAACACCCGTGCAGATCAGATCACTGCTCCGAATCTTCGAAATACGACGGCCAAGCTTCTGGCGGGTCTAACAATCGTATCGTTTCCAGATTGGGCGATAACCGTCTCCAGAAACTTGACCGCGAGCCCAACCACCCGTTGATCGTCCAGGTGCTTCCGCCTCCAGCCGCGATCATCATGAGCGGGGACTTCACTCGTCGTGCGATCTTCGAGAGCGTTCTGCAATCCAGGTCACTCATAGAGGCAACGCCGTCAGGGTGAGTGTGCCAATCTCCTAAGTAGTCCAGGTCGCCAGAAGAGCCTTCGAACGCCTCTCGAATATGGATCATCTGCCAAGCGTGATCCGGAAGAAATGCATGGCGTCCATGCAGCGCTTTGGGGCCCGAACCTAACAAGCCCGTAACGATTCTGTCGGCGCCGTCGCGCCAGCCGAGCAGAACGCCCCCGGTCTCGACGGGATAGTAGCGGATGCCGAGCTTTTGAATCTTACCCAAGACAGGACGCGACAACCAGATCGTCATCGAGGGCAGCAACCGGTGCAGCGGGCGTGCGGCTCCAAATGTCCCGATACCCATGTAGGAAGGCAGCGACGTTCGCCTTCGACCAACTTCAACGAAGCCCAGTCCCAGTCACCCGGATCATATGCCGAGGGCGCCAGCAGTCCGATCCCGCTTCGAACCACCTCGAGCGAAACTTCCTGCAGATCGAATGAACCACCGGTAAATGTAGGCGCGTTGCATCCAACAGGGAGCACTGTGGCCGTTGGATTCTGTGGGGGAAGATCGATGCTCTTGTCATTCCAATGTTCATTCAGGCAGACCCAGCAGGCCTCGAGATCCGGCCGCAAACGAACGACGATTCCGCCCGCAACGCCTTCGGTTGCATACCCTACGACCAGGGGTTTACCGAGGGCGCGGCATTCATGCGCAATTGAGGCTTGGCACTCGGTCGAAGCGGTCGCATCGATTATGAGATCGGCTTCCTCGACTAGTTGCCTGAACTGGCAACGCGGACTGCGGTCTGCTTTTCGGGCATCTTCAATCCTGGTCGTCGCTGCGCCTAGGCGATTGAATATTGGCTGGACATTGGTCGAAGGGTAGTTCTGCAGCAGAACCTCACGAAGAGCAGCGACTTTCGGAACACCCCAATAGGCCCTTCCCAACGGCCACCGCACGCTGTTGCCAGGCTCGACAATGTCATGATCGACGATGGTCAATTTGCCGACGCCGGCGCGAGCAAACTCCATTGCCGCGAAACTTCCGATTGCTCCACATCCAATGAGAAGGATTTTCTTACCGCGAAGCGCCGCTGCAGCCGGCACGCGCGAGAACATGTTCTCCGAAATGCCGAAACCGCGAACCAATGTAACCGACCGCTTACCCTTCCCCATCGAACGGTTGGCAAGAAATAGCCATCCATCCCCTCGCCTATGTGGTCCATAGTCGACCTCTTCGTCAAATAGGATAGCGGTCAGAGCCAAATCTACTTCGCCCAATTGCTTAAGCTTCCACACCGACTGATTGAGCACCGGCTGCTTAGCAATTTCGGTCTCAGCGGCTGCCCAAAGCTCCTCAGGGCTTCGTGGTAAGGGTCTCTTTAAGCGAACCCACCGGCCGACCACACTCTGCCACGCACCGACCCATCCGGGTTCAAATGGAGGCGCAAACCAAGACCCGCTGACAGGTTTAGCGCAATGCATAATCGCTTCGAAATTGTTGATCGCGCCATTTTTGCCACGCGGATTGACTGAAAACTCCGCAATGCCACAGCTCTGGTTCGGAACCTTGGTTAGCTCTGAGAAAAACACCGCCGAAATAGGTTCGGCATCGTGCCCGTAATAGGCCGCGAGAGGATCGGGCGCCTGCTCTTCGAGTTGTGCTGCGTCACTCCAGTTCTCATCCTCGCGTAGCTTAATGACGCGCAGAATCTTGTTCAGTTGCTCGTCGATGAGATCCGCGACCCGCTGATGTGGGTGCCATTGACAGCCATCGGCAATTAGCAGGCACAATCCCCCATCGAAGGGATGTTGATGACGAGGTAGCCGAAGATCGCTGGAGGAGACTACAGGCCTACAAAAGGGATGAAGCGAAGAATAGCCGACCTGAAGAGTGATGTGCTTGTCGTTCAGAGGCCAAACGACCTCAAGGATCAGCAATCCATGCCGCTCGTTCAGCGTTTTGACGGTTGCTCCTTTGGCCTTGAACGCAGCCATCTCTGCTTCATGCAGAGATGGCCAACACTTCCACCAATCGGTTTCCCCGAGCGCATTTGACACCATTACGGTCGTTGGCCGACCGGGCGATGCGAAGGGGGGTTCGACGGGATCGGCGGACCGTCAGGGCCACCCGGTGTATGACTCGGAGGTCCCTTCGGGACGTCAGGGTGTTGCGGGTGACTGGGATGTGCCGGATGGTCCGGCTTATTTTCGTTAGACATGTATACCTCATTGACGGGAACCAGACTCTCGGTTCGGAGTTCCGGTACTGACAGGTGGGTAGCCGATGTTCGTAGTTCAAGAACAAAACTTCTTGTTTCGGCGGCCAAACATGCTCGATCGGACGGTGTCCCTATGCCTTCAACGCTAGGCCGCAAAGTGCATTCGCTCCGCCGTCAAAAGGGCCTTACGCTTGAGCAGTTGGCGCACGCGACCGGCAGCAGCAAAAGCTATATGTGGGAGATTGAGAACAAGCCCGTAGCACGTCCCTCGGCCGAGAAATTGACGCGCGTCGCTGCAGTTTTGGGTGTTACACCGGAGTTTCTCCTCAATGAGGAAGAGCGCGACCCAACTGTCAGCGAACTCGACATTGCGTTCTTTCGAAAATATCAGGCGGCTGATCCCGCTCTTAAAGCTAAGCTCAAGCGCATTCTCGACGTCCTTGACAACGATGAGGAGCGCCATGACGGCTGATCTTAGTGATCGTCACTGCGGCAGGTTGGCTCGCTCCCATCCTGGCGCATGGAGTGTCCGAAAATCCGGCGACTTCGCCGATCTCGGCGCGCGTCGCCGTGGACAAGACCCCTGCAGCGCCTGGCAGCCGCCGGGGAGCTGCGCCGGATCGACCGAGGCCTCTATGACCGGCCGCGCACGAACCCCCTGACTCAAAGGCGAGCTTGGCGGCAGACAGGTAGTCATCCGCCAAGAGGAAAATGCCGTACGGAGTGGCTCCGGCCGATTCAGGAATCATCGTCACACGCTTTCTGCATTGGTGCACCGGGCCTCCGCTCATCATACTGCGGCCGGTCTGGCGCCGCGAAAAGAACTGAACGGGCGAAACCGGCCCCTCGGGAGGCGATCCGCGGTAGCATTCGGCTTGTATCGTTGCGTTTCACCCGTTCCATATAGGACATGGACGAAGCTTGGGTCGGGGCGTTCAACGCAAACTCCATCAGCAACGCAAGGCAAATTCCGACGTAACCTGGCGCGATCTTTTGGAGGTGGTTTACAGACGCCCGCATAGTCCGTCAGCCGCGCCAGCACGAACTGGCCATAGCCGACCGCATCGGCGTCTCCGATCTCTCACGCTCCGCGTCTGGACGATCCCGGCCAGCCGGCTGCGGACCCGAACAGGGAATAGCCCGCTCGCTACGACGACAGCGCCCCTCGGATAGCCCTGACCGCCGCCAGCGCTGTCCGCAGCCGCGCCGTGCTGACGAATTCCGGCCAGCTCGACAGGACAACCGCCGCGAAATCCGCCACCGGATCGATGTAGATCAGTTGGCCGAAGACCCCGCGGGCCATATAGACGCCGCGTGCGGTATCCTCGATCCAGAACTGGTTGTGATATGCGCCGGCGGGCAGAACCTCTTGATAGATGCCGCCGAAGAGTCTCGGATCAGCACCGAACCGTGTCCCGGCAATCCACTCGGTCGGCACGATACGCCGGCCGTCGATCTCGCCGCCGCGAAGATGCAGCAGGGCGAGACGTCCATAGTCGCGAAGAGTCGCATTGAACCCGCCGTCACCCAGAGCATAGCCGGCAGCGTCCACGGTGAAATAGGCGTCTTCCTCCGCACCCATCGGCGCCCACAGTTCACGGCTGACGAGTTCTGCAAGCGGGGTAGCGGCGGCGCGCTGTAGAACGAACGACAGGACATCCGTCTCGATCGAGCGGTATCGGAACGAGGTACCGTGCGGGCACTCCAGATCCTTCAAAGACAGGATCAAGTTCCAGACATCTGTCGGCCAGTTCGGGTTCCGACGATCTTTCCAGCCGCTGGCGGCGTCCAACTGTGCCATGTGGGAATCGAGCGCGGTATAGGTCTCGTCGAAGGCCACGCCGCTGGTCATGTCGAGCACGTGCTGGACGGTCGCGCCGCGATAGGCCGTCGCCTCCAGCTCTGGCAGATAGTGCGTCAGGGACGCGGCCGGGTCGACCACTCCGCGTGCGATCAGGATGCCCGCCACGGTGCCGACGACCGACTTGGCGACCGATTGCGACAGGTGCTGGGTATGCGGTGTCATGCCGTTCAGGTAGCGCTCGGTGACGATCTTGCCGCCATGGAGCACCAGGAGGCCATCGGCATAGCTCGTCTCGAGGAAGCTGCCAATGGTATAGGCCTGCCCCTCCGCCGCGAAGGGAATGGCGTCGATATCCCGCAGATCGGCCGGCAGCAGGCTTGCCGGCCCTGCTCCGCGCCAGACCTGCGTGGTCGGCAGCAGGTCCCGGACATGCTGGAAGGTCCAGCGGTTCCAGGGCGCGCGGTCCCAGTCTTGCCTTGGAATGAGAGAATGGCCGGGTGCAGTCGGATCACGGAATGGCGGAATACTGCTCATGCATGCTCTCGTTTGCGGTTTGGAATGGATCAATCGTTACGGCGCAGATAGCTGCCGCCGACGAATTCTCCGAAGAGGGTGCCCATGTCGCTCATCATGGCGAAGTTGCGCTTAGCCTTTGGCCCGAGTTTGGTGGCAACGGCGTCGATGAGCAGATTGAGCACGACACTGAGGCTTGCCGTAGAATCCCAGAAGGTTTTCACATGCGTATGCGCCTCGAAGACGAAGCGCGTATAGGCAAAGGCCCAGTGACTGAACTTGTCGGTGACGATGACCAGCGGCACGTCCATCGACTTCAGCTTCTCTACCAGCTTGATGCCGCGCGTCGCGTAAGAGGCCGTGTCAACGAGGACGACGGCGCTCTGCTTGGGATCTGCATTGATGATCTCGCCGAACGTGCCCGACGCGTTGTCGATGAAAATGACGTTGGAACGCGCCCAGAGCAGGCGGCTGGCGAAATCCAGCGCCAGGCCCTTCGAGGCCTGGAAACCGACGACATAGATGGTGCGCGCCTTTGCCAGCAAGCTCGCCGCCTCGTCCCACACTTCGGACGTGGTCAAGGCATAGGCCTTCACGATGGCATCCAGCTCCAGCCGCAGGCTTTCCTGCAGCATCTGCTGCCGGCCTTCGCGCATCTGAAAGCGGGCCATGTAGTCATCGATTTCGCTGTCCTTCTCCGTGACCGCCACGCGCAATCGTTTCTTGAGGTCGCGCAGATTCTCGAAGCCGAGGCCGCGAACGAACCGCGTGACCGTCATCTCGCTGACGCCGACCGCCTGCGCTATGCTGCTGCCGGTCTCGAAGGGCAAAATCTGGATATTGTCCAAGATATAGGCCGCAAGGCTTTGCTCCGAGGGCGAAAACCCAGACATGCGGTCGCGCAGGATCGCTTCGATGTCCATCTTCTCCTCAACGCCGTTCGATCCCTTGGCATCCTTGCCGCTTCGTGCTTTCGCCACAATGACAGACTCCTAGAAATTGCCGGCGTAAATGGCCGGACGCCCCTGTCCCCAGATGCCGGGAGCGCTTTCTACCTCTTCCTCGATTTGCCGCGCAGCCGCAAGCAGCAGGTCTTCCCGTCCAAAGCGGGCCACGAGCTGGATGCCGATGGGCAGGCCGTCCCAGCTGCGCCCGAGCGGCAGGGATATCGCGGGCTGTCCTGTCGCATTGAACAGCGCCGTGAACGTCTCCTTCGGCGCCAGATCGTCGAACACGCCCTCCGCGTCGATGCCGGCGCGATTGGGATCGAAGGTGCCGATCGGTTCCGGCAAAATGCCGCTGGTCGGCGTCAGCAAGAGATCATATCCGGCAAGAAAGCGCCCGACCTGCCGGGTCACGCGATCATAGACGGCAAGCGCGTCGATAAGCTGTGCGCCGCTGATGCAGAGCCCCCAGCGATAAAGAGCATATACGCTTGTGCCAAGCGCTTCCTCCAGCGAGCGGTTCATATGCCGCGCCATTGCCGGCATATGCGCGGCGGCGTCCGCGGCCCAGATAACCTTCTGCGCCTGGAGGAAGACCGGATAATCGAAGTCCGGCGACGCCTCCTCCACATGGTGGCCAAGGGATGAAAACCGCTCCGCCGCCGATCTTGCCGCGGCAGCAACCTCCGGGTCGATCTGTACGCCGGACCACGAGCGCGTGCACAGGGCGATGCGCAGCCCGTGGGGCCTGTGCTCGATGGCGTCGAGATAGGTGCCCACTGGCGGTGCGATCTCATAGCCGTCGCCGGCATCCGGGCCATGGCACAGGTCGAGCAGGGCTGCAGTATCGCGGACGGAGCGTGTGAGCATAAAGGCCGTTGCCAGGCCCAGAAGCCGGGCATTTGCATTCGGCGCGCCGGTTACACGCCCGCGTGAGGGTTTAAGACCGATTAAGCCGCAGAACGCCGCCGGATTGCGGATTGATCCACCACCGTCGCTGCCCTGCGCGAAAGGCACGATACCCGCAGCAACGGCGGCCGCTGCCCCGCCGCTGGAGCCGGCAACGCCACGTTCCGGGTTCCACGGATTGCGGGTTGCGCCATACAAGGGCGATTCCGTCGCCGCTGGGACGCCAAATTCGGAACTTGTCGTGCGGCCGACATTGTTCAGGCCGCCGGCGCGCAGCCGTGTCCAGTAGACGGCATCATGGCCGGCGCGGAAACCTTGCGCGAGACGGCTGCCGAACTCGGCCGGGCGGCCCGCCTCGATCGGGAAGTCTTTGGTGAGGGTGGCAATGCCGCCGAAGGGGGTGGCGGACGCCGCCTCCGGCAGGGACTCGAGCGCGTCCGGGTAAAGTTCAATGACGGCGTTCAGCGCAGGGTTCACGGCCGCGACGGCCTGTTCCACGCACCGGCCGATCTCCCTCGGAGTGACCTCGCCTTTCGCCAGCAGGCGTGCGAGGCCGGTTCCATCACGGGCTGCATATTCATCAAGTCGCATGGCCCGCTACCGGTTGTGAATGAGGGATTGTCTGGGTCGTCGGCAGCCGGGCCAGCGAACCGACCAGCGCCTGCGTATAGGGATCCTGCGGTGTGGACAGAACCTGCTGTGCCACGCCTTGCTCGACGACGCGCCCGGCCTTGAAGACATAGACGCGCTGGCAAAGGCTGCTGACCACGGCAAGATCGTGCGAAATGTAGAGCAGCGTCAGCGAGCGCTGGCGCTGGAGCCGCACGAGCAGTTCCAGGATCTGCGCCTGCGTCGTGACATCGAGGGCCGAGGTGATTTCGTCCGCGATGAGAAGCTGCGGCTTCAGCGCCAGCGCCCGTGCTAGGCCAACGCGCTGGCATTGGCCGCCGGAAAGCTGCTGCGGCTTGCGATCGCGCAGGCTGCTCGGCAATTCCACCATCTCCAGCAATGCATCGGCTTCTTTCCGCGCCGTTTTTCGGTCCGCGATGCCGTGCCGCCAGATCGGCTCCGCGACGGCCTCGGCAATCGTCAGGCGCGGATTGAGTGAATCGTACGGGTTCTGGAACACCATCTGCACGCGGCGGCGGAAGGCAGTCAGCGCCTCGCCGCCGAGCGCCCCGACATCCTGTCCGTCCAGGCGGATCGCGCCGCCGCTCGGCGTGTTCAGGCGAATGATCGACCGGGCGAGCGTGCTCTTGCCCGAACCGCTTTCGCCGACGATGCCGACCGTTTCGCCCGTATTGATCTCCAGATCGACGCCATCGAGGGCGCGGAAGGAATTGCTGCTTCCGAAGCCGCCGAGCAAGCCCTGCCCGGTGGGGAATGTCACCGAAAGATTTTCGACGCGAAGCAGCGATGTTCCCCGATCCGGGCTGCCGACCGTGCCATAGCTCTTGCGGCCGGGCTGGGATTCGATCAGCAGTCTTGTATAGGCATGGCGCGGCCGGTTGATGACGTCGTCGATCGGCCCCTGCTCCACCACCTCGCCATTGCGCATGACCACGACGCGCGAGCAGATATCCGTGACGACGCCGAGATCGTGCGATATGAGGATCATCGCCAGCCCGGTCTTGCGGTTTAGCTCCTTGAGTAACTCAAGAATGCGGGCCTGCACGGTGACGTCGAGGGCGGTCGTCGGCTCGTCGGCGATCAGCAGCTTCGGTTGGCAGCCGATGGCGGCGGCGATCATCGCTCGCTGTTTCATACCGCCGGAAAATTCGTGCGGATAGGAGCGCGCACGCTTTTCCGGTTCGTGGATACCGACGTCTTCCAGCAGCTTGACCGCCCGCAGCAGACCTTCGCGTTTGCCGATGCCGAGATGCCGGATCATCGGCGCCGCGACCTGCTGGCCAATGCGGCGCAGCGGGTTGAGATGCGATGCCGGGTTCTGGAAAATCATGCCGATGTCGCGGCCGCGAATGGCGCACAGTTCTTCCTCCCCGAGCGCCAGAAGATCCTGCCCGTCGAGCGCCACCGTACCCTCGGCGCGCGCCGCGCCGGTCAGCAGCCGCATCACGGCACGGCAGGTCACGGACTTGCCCGAGCCGCTTTCGCCGACGATGCCGAGGACCTCTCCCGCCTGGAGCGTGAACGAAACGTTCTTGACCGCCGCAAAGCCGCCGAAGCTGACGGAGAGGTCCTTGACGTCAAGCAGCGGCGGCTTGCCGGTCTCCAGCCGGCTCATGCCGTAACTCCCCTACGATGTATCTGTCCCAGCCCATCACCGAGCAAAGCAAAGCCGAGGCCGAGCGAAATCGCGGCCAGACCGGGGAACAGGCATATCCACCAGGCTTGCTGCACGAATGCCTGTCCGTCGGCGATCATGACGCCCCACTCGGCAACTGGCGGCTGCGCACCCAGGCCGAGGAAGCCGAAGCTCGCGCCGGCCAGCATGACGAGCACCGCATCACTGACCGCGTAGGCGATGACGGGCCCTATGGCGTTCGGCAGCACATGATGGCCCAGGATGGCGGCCGGCGAATAGCCGAGGCACTTGGCCGCCTGGATATACTCGCTTTCCCGGATCGTCAGCACCTGCGCCCGCACCAGGCGCGCGTAGCTGACCCAGCCGACAAGCGTCAGCGCCAGGATGAAGTTGAGGAGCCCCGGCCCGAGCACGCCGACGATGGCCAGCACCAGTACGAAGAAGGGGAACGCAACAGTGAGGTCGTAGATGCGCATGAACACATTATCGACCACACCTCCGAAATAGCCGCTCAGCAGCCCGATGGTCGTGCCGATCAGCAGCGGTGGAAGCACACCGGCCACGCACAGCAGCAGATCGACGCGGCTTGCGAAGAGAACCCGCGAGAAGACGTCGCGGCCGACCTGGTCCGTGCCGAACAAATGGGCGGCACTCGGCGGCGAGAGCATGTTCATGATGTCGATGGCATCTGGGTCATAGGGCGCGATCATCGGGGCCGCCAGCGCCAGCACCAGCCATGCGAACAGGACGACGAGCGCAACCAGCATGGTGGGCGTGATGCGGCGGACGGAGGGTGCGGTCCGCGCCAGAACGGGGCTTTCAGCCATGTGCGATCTCCTCAGAGCCGGACGCGCGGATCGATGAAGGCGCTGAGCAAATCCACGAGCAGCGTGATCAGGACGGTCGAGATCGCGAAGACCAGAGTCAGCCCCTGCACGACGTAGTAGTCGCGGCCAAGCAGCGCGTTGACCATCAGCGTGCCGAGGCCCGGCACCGCATAGACGGTTTCGACGATGATCGCGCCACCGATCATGAAGGCCACCATGACGCCGAGCAGGTTAAGTGTCGGCAGCACGGCGTTCGGCAGCATGGTCTGCCAGAAGATCTGCCGTTCCGTGGCGCCCTGCGCCCGCGCGGCCGTGACGAAATCGGCCGTCGTCTTCTCGATGAGGGCGGCGCGCAGGCTCTGCGTCAGAACCGGCACCAGCCAGATGGCCGTCGACACCGCGGGCAGGAAGAGGTGGTAGAGATGCCCGGTGAAACCCGTGCCGTAGCCCGACACAGGGAACCAGCCGAGGCTAACGCCGAAGAAGCGCGACATCATGATGCCCAGCCAGAACACCGGAATGGTGAGGCCCGCAATGCCCACCAGACGAATGATCTGGTCGGCGACGCCGCCGGGCCGGCGCGCACCGAGGATGGCGAGCGCGACCGTCGGCGGGACGGCGAGGCAAATGACATAGACGGTCAGGAACAACGTCGGCCACATGAACTGTTCGATAAGCTGGCTGACCGGCCGCTGAAAGCGCAGCGACAAGCCGATATCACCCGAAAGCAAGTTTGCGAGATAGGTCAGGAACTGCCGCCAGAGCGGCAGGTCCAGCCCATATTGCGAGCGGATCGCCGCGATGGTCTCGGCGCTCGCCCTCTCTCCGGCAAGAAGCCGCGCGGGATCGCCGGGGGCCATGTGCACGAGCAGGAACGTCACGAGGCTGATACCGGCAAGCACACCAATCAATTGCAGCAGGCGCCGCGCAATGAGTTGCAGAAGGGGCAATCCGGTTCTCCGGTTCGAGCGTCAAGGGCGCGCCCCTGTCGCGGGGCGCGCTTGAGGCGGCTCAATGGCCGAGGGACGTTTCTTCCAGCGTCCATTGAAGCGCGGGCGTCAGCTTGAGACCCTGGAGACGCTTGGAATAGGCAACCGCATTCGGCGCATAATAGAGGGGGATCTGCGCGACCTCTTCGGTGGTGATCTTCTGAATCTCCTTGTATATTTCCGCGCGCTTGGCCTGATCGGCCTCCTTGGTGCCCTGCTCCACGAGCGTGTCCACCTTCGGGTTCGCATAGAAGGTGCTGTAGGAGTTCGAGCCGCAGGATCCGCACACGGCCCAGCGCACGGCAAGGTCAGGATCGGTGGTCTCGTTGTACCACCAGTTGGCAGCGGCGTCGTAATCGCCCTTGCCGGTGGCATCCCACCAGGCGCCGGTATCGACATTGACGATCACCGGCTTCAACCCGATCGCCTGCCATTGGGCCTGGATCAGCAGTGCCGTCTGCTGCGACGGCGCATCGGCGGTCGCTAGGATCTTTACCTCGCGCCCTGCCATGCCGGATTCGGCCAGTAATTCCTTTGCCTTGGCGGGGTCGTGCGGAATGCCCGGATAATGCTTGTCATGGAAATCGATGCTGCCCGGCAGCGTGGTGTTCGCCGGTTCGGCATAGCCACGCGTGATGGCCGCGGCCATGGCCTTGTTGTCGATCGCCGTGCCGGCCGCCTGACGCGCCTTCAGATTGGAGAAGGGCTCGCGCTTGTGATTGAGCAGGATCATGTAGATGGTGGTCGAAGGCTCGAGCCGCATATCCACCGTCCCGGTCGCCTTCAGCTCGTCGATCTGCGCCCACGGCACCGCGCGCGCCACGTCGATCTCGCCGGCCTTCAGCATGGCGATGCGGGTTTCGGGCGATGCGATCTCGATCAGTTCGACCGTGGCGTCCGACTTCGGATAGCCGTTGCGCCAGTAGTGCGGATTGGGTTCGAGAACGAGCTTCTCGTTCGGCTTCCACTGTTTGACTTCATACGGGCCGGACGTAACCGGGACCGTGGCGAAAGCCGCCTCCTCGCCGCGCTTCCCCACATCGGCCTTCGAGACGATGCCCATGTTCCAGATCTCCGCATTGCCGAGGAACGGCGCGAAGGCCGACTTGAGCGTGATCACCACGGTTTTCGCATCAGCCGCGGTCACCGATTCCACGGGGCCCAGCGGCGCAGGATAAGCCGATTTCTTGTCGCTTCGGATACGGTCGAGGCTGAAGGCCACGTCGGCAGCCGTGATCGGCGAACCGTCCGAGAACTGTGCATCGCGCAGATGGAAGGTGTAAGTCTTGCCGTCCGGCGAGATCTCCCATTTCTCGGCGAGCCCAGGCTCCAGCGCGCCGGTTTCGGAGTTGCGGCGCAGCAGGCGCGAATAAAGCTGGCCGTAGGTTTCGATGTTGCCAGCTGCCGCGGAGCGCATCGGATCGAGCGTCGTAGTCTGGTAAGGCGAAACGACGCGGATGACATCGTTGGCGAAGGCCGGAACGGCCCAACACAAACCCATCGCGACGAGGACAGCCCCGTGCAACACCGCGCCCGCAACCCGCTTGCGGGATCCGCTCAAGGAATTCATCTTGTTCTCCTCCCGAACATTTTCTCTTGTGCCTTTCGGCATGAGGCAGAGGTTTATGTGATATTGCTAACTTATGTCAACAAGATAGTTGAAAATCTAACACACAACACGCTCGTGGATCGCAAGCCCGGCACCTAGGCCAGCGATGGCGACGCAACGGACGAAGAAATCGGCGACGATTCTTCGAATTTCCGCCACTCGAGCGTCACCTGCATGGCGAACTTTGTGCTGATCGCGAGTTCGAACGAACTCCAAACGCGTGGATCGCGATACGTTATGGGCATGGCGCGTAGCACGAGTGCTCCTAGGCCGTTGGCTGCGGAATGTTAGTCAGCTTGCGCGCCCCGCCCACGAGCATCCGCCAGCGTATTGCGGGCGATCCGGTCATAGAGCCTGCGCCGTGGCATTGTGCCTCTGGATCAGCCAATAGAGGTTGGCTATGCCAAGTTCGTCGGCTTTGCATAGACCGTTTCGATGAGGGCCCGCCCGACGCCCGTGCTTCAGCTCTCGGGATCGGCATAGAGGTCGTGCAGATAACAATTTGTTCTTGGTCGATCAGGCCGTGCGATGCTGGATATACTGCACAAGGCCGACCGGCTTTTCATTCACCATGGCGATGAAGCCGTTGGGCTTGAACTCGCCCTCCGAAACAAAGCGGCTGAAGGTGGTCTGGTTTCGTAGAAGTGCGGTCCACAGCCGCCGCCATTCCTGTTCATCGCTGGCTGCGATTGGCCGAATGACGAGGTTTCCATGCCATTTAAGATCCATTTCGGTGTCGGCCGTTGCCGTGTTCAGGAGGTGAGCAATGAGCGCGTCAGCCCTCATCCTTCGATCGAGAGGCAAAGATATTTGATCTCCAGATAGTCCTCCAGACCATATTTCGAGCCTTCGCGGCCCTGGCCGGATTGCTTGATGCCGCCGAAAGGCGCCGTCTCGTTGGAGATCAGGCCGGTATTGATGCCGACCATTCCGTATTCGAGCGCCTCGGCGACGCGGAACACCTTCGACAGGTCCTTGGCATAAAAATAGGAGGCAAGCCCGAATTGGGTGTTGTTCGCCATTTCGATCACCTCTTCCTCGGTCTCGAACTTGAACAGCGGCGCAACCGGTCCGAAGGTTTCCTCGCGGGCAACCTTCATGTCTGACGTCACACCGGTCAGGATGGTCGGCTGGAAGAACAACCCCGCTCTGTCGGCGGGCTTGCCGCCCAGCGTGATGCTGGCGCCTTTGGAAAGGGCATCGGCGATATGCTCTTCCACCTTCTCCACGGCCTTCTGGGTGATGAGCGGGCCGGCATTGACGCCGTCCTCGAAACCGTCTCCGACTTTGAGTGCCGCAACCTTCGCCGCCAGCTTTTCGGCAAAGACGTCGTAGACGCCAGCCTGCACGTAGAGCCGGTTGGCGCAGACGCAGGTCTGGCCGTTGTTGCGGTATTTCGACACCATCGCACCTTCGACCGCCGCATCGAGATCGGCATCGTCGAACACGATGAACGGCGCATTGCCGCCGAGCTCGAGACCAAGTTTCATGATCTGCTCTGCACCCTGACGCATCAGGATCTTGCCGACGCCGGTCGAGCCGGTGAAGGTCAGTTTGCGCACCTTGGCGTTCTCGGTGAATTCCTTGCCGATGGAGGAGGAATCGGTCGAGGTGACGACGCTGAAGACGCCGGACGGCAGTCCGGCGCGTTCCGCCAGTAGCGCCAGCGACAGCGCCGAAAGCGGCGTCTCGGCCGCAGGCTTCGACACCATGGCGCAGCCGGCAGCGACAGCGGGCGCGAACTTGCGCGCCAGCATCGCGTTCGGGAAATTCCACGGCGTGATCGCCGCAACGACGCCAACCGGCTGCTTGAGGACGATGATCCGCTTGTCCTGCTGGTGGCCCGGGATAGTATCGCCATAAACGCGCTTGGCCTCTTCGCCGAACCATTCGACATAAGAGGCGCCATAGAGGATTTCTCCCCGGGCTTCGGCCAGCGGCTTGCCCATTTCCATGGTCAGGATGGCGGCAAGATCGTCGGTATTGGCGAGCATCAGATCGTAGAGGCTGCGAAGGATCGCGGCTCTATCCTTGGCCGTCTTTTTTGCCCAGTCCTTCTGCGCCTTGTAGGCGGCATCGACAGCGCGGGCCGCCTCGGCGCGACCCATGTCCGGCAGGGTCGCGATAACTTCACCGGTCGACGGGTTGGTAATGTCGAAAGTCTTGCCGCCATCGGCCGCCGACAGCCATTCACCGGCGATCAAGGCCTTGTCAGTAACAAGCGACGGATCCTTCAAACGTGCAAGCAAAGCGTTGGAAATGCTCACTGTCATGCCTCCTTGGCGCATTCGCGCAGGGTTTCCTCCAGGATGTCGAGCGCTTCGGAAAACACCTCGTCCTGGATGGTCAGCGGCGCGAGGAAACGGATGACGTTGCCGTAAACGCCGCAGGTCAGCAGGATCAGACCCTTGGCCAGCGCCTTTTCGCGCACCTTGTTGGTGAACTCGGCATTTGGCGTTTTGCTTCCTGGCACGTTGAATTCGACGGCGTTCATGAAACCCGGCCCGCGAATGTCGGCGATCTGCGGCACGGCGTCGGCAAGCGACTGCAGGCGCTGTTTCAGCCGGTTGCCAAGCAACGTCGCCCGGTCGTTGAGGCCCTCTTCCTCGATCACGTCGAGAACGGCATTGCCGGCGGCGACGCCGATGGGATTGCCACCATAGGTGCCACCGAGCCCGCCCGGCCCCGGAGCGTCCATCAGATCGGCGCGGCCCGTCACGGCTGCGATGGGGAAGCCGCCGCCAAGGCCCTTGGCCATGGTGGTGATGTCTGCCACCACGCCATGATGTTCCATGGCAAACAGCTTGCCGGTGCGCGAGAAGCCGGTCTGCACCTCATCGGCGATCAGCAGGATGCCGTGTTTGTCGGCGATCTCGCGCAGCTTCTGCATGAACGCCTTCGGCACTTCGTAAAAGCCGCCCTCGCCCTGAACGGGTTCGACGATAAACGCCGCCACACGGTTCGGATCGACATCCGCCTTGAACAGCTTGTCGAGCACGGTGAGCGAATCGTCGACCGTGTAGCCATGCAGTTCGACCGGGAAAGGCACATGATAGACATCCGGCAGCATAGCGCCGAAACCGACCTTGTAAGGAACCACTTTGCCGGTCAGCGCCATGCCCATGAACGTGCGGCCGTGGAAGGCGCCGGTGAAGGCGATGATCGCCGAGCGGTTGGTTGCGGCGCGGGCGATCTTGATCGCATTTTCTACAGCTTCCGCACCTGTCGTGACGAAGACGGTCTTCTTTTTGAAGTTGCCCGGAACGGCCTTGTTCAGCCGCTCTGCGAGGCGCACATAATTCTCGTAGGGAACCACTTGATGGCAGGTATGGGTGAAATGGTCGAGCTGGTCCTTGACCGCAGCGATGACCTTCGGGTGCCGATGTCCCGTGTTGACCACCGCGATGCCAGCGGCGAAATCGATATAGCGGCGGCCTTCGACATCCCAGATCTCCGCATTTTCGGCGCGCTCCGCATAGACCTGCGTGGTGACGCCGACGCCGCGCGAAATGGCGTCGGAGCGGCGGTCTGCGAGTTCGATATTCTGCATGGAAGCAATCCCTGAAAAACGGAAGACTGGTGGTGAGGAGGCGAAACGTCTCAGTCAAAAAAATGTCTACATTTTTTCTGTAGAGTTGCAAGATGCATCTTGTAACCGCTAGAAAAATTTCACCCTGCGAGAACCTGCCCGCGGCATATGCAAAAGAACCCTCTGAAAATTGCCGAAGCGGCGCGCAGCGCCGGCGTTTCCCCGTCGACACTCAGGCTGTGGGAACAGCAGGGGCTGGTCGAACCGATCCGCACGCCCTCGGGGCAGCGACTTTATGATTCCGAACTCATCGAACGGCTGCAGACGATTGCCTGGATGCGAAGCGAAAAAGGTCTCAATCCGGCAGCCATCAAGGAAGGGCTGAAGGACGAGCAGGAATCGCGCCTCGCCATGCAGGGCAATGTCGCTGGCGACGACATGCCGATCGGGATGAAGGTCAGGAGCCTGCGACGGCAGGCACGGCAGACGCTGCAAACAGTAGCGCGTGCGACGGGGACCTCCATGTCGCAGCTATCGACTTTCGAGCGGACGTCGCAGGGAATCTCGATCACCGCGCTGCACGATGTGGCAAAACACCTTGGGACGACGGTCGCCGATCTCAGCGGGCAGCAGTGGCAGGACGAAAGCGCATCGCTCGTACGCAGCGGCGAATGGGTGACGTGGCCTACGACCTCGTCGGGCGTCACCATCCATGCGCTCGTCCCGGGTCGGAGGCAGATGGAATGTCATCGTTTCGACCTTGCGCCCGGTGCCTCCAGCGAAGGCTCCTACCGTCACGAGGGAGAGGAATTCATCTTCGTCCTGGCGGGAACGCTGCAGGTCGTGCTCGACGGCGACCAGTTCTTCGAACTGCGCACCGGAGACAGCTTCTATTTCGAGAGCAACAGGCCGCATTCCTGGCGCAATCTCTCGGACAGTCAGACAATGCTGATCTGGATCAATACACCGGCGACGTTCTGACGCCGGCGCCCGCAGATCCCCGCCGGGATCAGGACCTGTTGGAAATCATCCGCGCGGCCGAAATCGCCAGCGGCGCATGTTTGCGGCAGAAGGAGTCGGCATCCCAGTCCGACAGCGAACCGACGATATGCACCGCGCCGATCGGCGTGTTGCGTTCTTCGAAAATCGCCGATGCCAGCACGATTTCGCCAATCAGCATCTGCTCTACGCATAATGCATAACCGAGTTCGCGGGCTTTATCGATCTCCGCAAGTATCTCGCTTCGCGCCGTGACAGTCTTCGGCGATTGCGGGACAGTGCCGATTTGAGGCCATTGGTAAACTCGGTCTTAGGATCGGAAACCCCTACCCTCAGTCAAAAACTCTTCTGTTTTCAGTCGCATAGGCCACCCGCCAGCGACGCAAAATTTCGGACTGGTAAGCCCCGTGAAATGCCAAATTTTTCCGGATATCACACCACTTTGTCGTTCGAATTATCTGTCGCTGTACGGAATTAAGCCGATCTTCAGTCTTCTTTCATGAGCGTGGCGAACTCCGCGACCGGTCATTCGAAAGTCAGGCATTCCGCGCATCGGGCCTCAATCTTGTCGTTAGCGCGATCGTCCACTGGAACACTGTCTATCTCGACCGCGCGGTCACAGAGCTCAAACGAGCGGGAAGGAACGTCCCAGATACGCTTGAAGCATATCTCGCCGCCGAATTGGGAGCACATCAACCTGACGGGCATCTACACCTGGCATAGCGAGCAACGTCTCCCGGAAGGCTCCAGGTCGCTTCGCCTCCCGGCAGGGCTACGCCGTGCCGCACAACGTTCCTGCTCCCTTCGCCCTTAGCCTACGATTCCGCACTGCTCTTGTTCCGACCCGGATTGGCCGGCGCAAGCGATCCTCGAACATGTGAAGCAAGTCGCACCTCGATGGGCGGCGGCTCCGGACCCGCTGAAACTGTCGCATTCGTCACCTTGAAGTCAGCTTCGCACCGACGCCGCCGTTGTGCCGCAGTCAGGCTAGGTGGTCGCGTGAGTGGGGCCCTGCAAAGCGTCGGGATACCGAACCTGGACAAGCGTTCACATCATCGTTGCAACCCAACGGCCTCGTGAAGCGGCCACAGTCGATCTGGGGCGGCATCGACCTCGCTGCCATCGCCAACGAAGTCGCTGAAGTGAAGACGGAAGGTGCGATCGCCAAAGCGACGCCGCCGCTGCTTTTTTCCGAAGATCTTCGTCCTCAGCCAATGCTCACCACCGGTGAAGCAGTATCCGACGCCAAGGGCGTGATCGTTCCGGAGGGATCGATTCCTAAGCCGCCGACGGTTGAGGAAATGCCGATGGCGGAAGCATCGAACGCACAGACCGGAGGCAGACGAACCCGCAAGTTAAAGCGGTGGCAGAAAGATGTTCCTTTGCCGAGAGGTGAACGATGGAAGCGGCGCCTTCCATGGGTGCTCCGCCAGAGCCGGGGTCAGCGGTAGGCCCACTGCTCCAGGATTGAAGCTGCCCTTGTCAAACTCACAGACCGGCAGTGCATCCAGTTAACGAAGAAGTTTGAACCGCACGCTAGGTGACGCCTATCGGCCGTCCCCGGATTTCGGTGCAAGAATGAAATTGAAAACGGGCTCAGGCAGGCCAGGCATCGGCTCTCGCAAAACAACCGGGAGAGTTGTGGCCGCTTCGGCTTCGACCGCGAGGGCGGCGGGTGTCATTCCGATTGCCGCCTCGAAGAGCCGGCTCTGCAGAAGCGCCACCTGACGAAAGAGCGCTGCAGCCCTTGCGGCATGGCGCGCGGCAGCGACCCTCTTTCCCTCGCGGATCTTCACCCCGGCCGCCGCCAACAGGATCAATCCCTTGAAGAAAAGGCGATGCTGGGCGCTTTGTTTCGCAGCATGCCATAGAGGCTCCCAAGCCTCATGAGCTTCCCAGTAATAGCCGTGGTTGAAAAGGTCGATTCCCCATCGGAACACGTTTGAGGTGAGTGATTCCTCGACCGTAACAACGGTCACCGGGTCGCTTTGATAACTGTGACCCAACGGATCACGAATCGGATGTGGATGTTTGCCAGGCAGGTATGCGTAGCCCGGGAAACTCTTTTCGGGCAGCAGGCGAGGACGTGACATAGACCCAGCAATCACGAAAGCATGTTGGTGGCAATTCCAGATGAAGTAATCGCTTGCGCCAGAGTGCCAGCGGTAAAGAAATATCTTGCGCTGCCCCGACAAAATGCGCTCATGGGGCCATTCCTCCACGGGCACGTGCGCCGGGAGCGCCGCTCGAGAATGCGACCTTTCGTTCGATCTGGCTTACCACGCAGGTCGCCAGCCTTGGCTGGCTGATTCAAACCGTCGCCATCAGCTGGCCGATGGCGACTATTTCGACTTCGGACGTGATGGTCGCCTCATCGGAGCAAAACAGTTTCTCTCAATTTGCCAGCCGCCACGGTTCAGTCGAGATTACATGCGAGACGGCCGATACCGGAAAGCAAAGGTTCGCAAAAAATGAGTAGAGTGGCTGGATCAGTTGAAGATTTGGCTGCGCCGACGACCTTTGCGCCACTCATGCAGCCGACCTTTCGTTCGATCTGGCTCGCCACGCAGGTCTCAAGCCTCGGCTGGTTGATGCAGACTGTTGCCATCAGCTGGCTGATGGCAACGATCTCGACTTCCGATCTGATGGTTGCGCTGGTACAGGCTTCATCGAACCTGCCCGCGTTCATTTTATCTGTCTTCGCCGGGGTGCTCGCCGACAATTTCAGCCGTCGCAGGGTCATGTTCGCCGGCCGCTGCCTTATGGTGATAGCCTCTGCGATGCTGACCGCTGTTGTCGCGCTGGGCTTTGTTAGTCCGTGGATGATCCTCGGCTTCAGCTTCTTGATCGCAAGCGGCGGTGCTCTCAACGATCCCGCCTGGCAAGCGTCTGTCGGCGATATCGTGGATCGACGCGACGTTCCCGCTGCCGTCACTCTGCTCTCCGTCGGCTTCAACACTGTGCGGACGGTGGGCCCGGCGCTCGGCGGCATCGTGGTTGCCTCGTTCGGGCTTATGGCGGCCTTCTGTGTGACCACCCTCACCTATTTGGTACCCCTGGCCACCATATGGCGCTGCAAGTGGAAGGTTCGCTCCTCACCTCTTCCACGCGAGTCGATGAGGACGGCCATCTATGATGGGCTGCGGTTCACGGCGATGTCATCGGAAATCAAGGCGGCGATCGCTCGTGGAACCCTCTTTGGTCTGGCGAGCATCGCCATACTCGCGCTGCTGCCGCTGGTTGTCCGCGATCATTTGGGCGGAGGACCGCTCGCCTATGGCACGCTCATGGCCGGCTTCGGAACGGGCGCCGTCTTTGCCGGCCTCTCCAACGGCACATTCAGACGGAGCTTATCGCAGGAACGGTTGATGAGGCTCGCGTGCGTCGCCTGCGCGGCGTGCTCTCTTTCCCTTGCACTGACCTCTTCCATTGCGGTGGCGGCACTTGCGCTCGCCCTGGGCGGCGCGGGCTGGGTCACCGCCTGGTCCGGGGTTGGTGTGAGCGTGCAGCTGGCGAGCCCGCGCTGGGTCGTGGGGCGCACCATCTCGATCTATTATGCATTAATCGATGGCGGCATCGCGGCCGGCAGCTGGGTATGGGGCACGGTTTCCCAGAACCATTCGCTGACTTTGGCACTGGAGGGCTCCGCTGGTGCTCTGCTGCTGGTTGCCGCCGCGGGAGTCCTGTTTCCCCTTCGCGAGCGCCGCGAGTCCGAGCCCGATCCTTTGGACGAATTCGACGCCCCGGCTGTCGCTCTCAATTTGAAGCCGAGAAGCGGCCCGATCGTGGTCAAGGTCAAATATCTGATAGCCGAGAAGAATCTCGAGGCCTTCCTCGACCTCATGCGGCAGCGGCGTCATGTCCACAGCCGCGTCGGTGCGCGGAACTGGACCCTTCAGCGCAACCTGCAGAAGCCCATCCAATGGACAGAAACGTTCCGTACGCCGACCTGGACGGACTATCTTCGCTTAAACCATCGTCTCACGGAAGTAGACAAGGAACTGGACGAGCGTATCTTCCAGTTGCATGGGGGAGAGGAAGCGCCTCAAATGACGCTTTCGATTGAGCGGCCGACAAGCTCGGCCCGCAAACCCTATCAGTCAATCCTTCACCTTCCCCGTCATTGAAGCGAGACTGCCGAGGACCTTTTCCGTCCGTCGATCACACTCGCCGCATGGATCGCTTCCGGTCTGTGGAGTCGGGCGCGCGTTTGCGGCGGGACCATATTGCCGAGGAGGTCGGGGCCAGTCGCGTTCAGGTGCGAGCTCTTTTCGCCGCCTGCGCGTCAAATTGCGTGCAAGTCGTGTTGGGCCCCTGGCACCAGGGTGCGTGCGCCTCAATTGCGTCCACCCCATTCACAAAAGCGGCTCCGTGGAGTACTGGGCACGCAGAGAAATCTCCGGTCGCAGCCTTACCCGGTCAAAACAAGGAATCAAACCATGAATGCCCTCGTCATCTGCTCCGGCGGATTGGACTCTGTTTCGCTCGCTCACAAGGTGGCGACCGAACAGAAACTCATTGGCCTGCTTTCGTTCGATTACGGCCAGAGGCACAAAAAGGAACTTGGCTTTGCCTCTATCTGCGCCAAACGGCTGGGTGTTCGGCACCAGATCGTCGATATCCGCGATGTCGGCCGGAACCTGAGCGGCTCGGCGCTGACTGATAGTGTGGACGTGCCCGACGGGCACTATGCCGAAGACTCCATGAGGATCACGGTGGTGCCGAACAGGAACGCCATCATGCTGGCTATTGCCTTCGGGGTTGCCGCCGCGCAGAAGGCCGATGCGGTGGCCACTGCCGTCCACGGCGGAGATCATTTCATCTATCCCGATTGCCGGCCCGCTTTTATCGATGCCTTTCAGACGATGCAAAACCATGCGCTCGCAGGCTACGCCGATATCCGCCTTTACGCTCCCTATGTGAATATGTCGAAGGCCGACATCGTCAGCGAGGGGACAAAGTACGCCACACCGTTCGAAGCGACGTGGTCCTGCTACAAGGGCGGCGCACGTCATTGCGGTCGCTGCGGGACATGCATCGAACGGCGTGAGGCATTCGACCTGGCCGGCATTGCCGACCCGACAGATTATGAGGACGCGGACTTCTGGCACCACGCTATCCAGACAAGGAGCGCGTGATGTTCCGCATTACCAAAGAGTTCCATTTCTCGGCCTCACATCAGCTCACCTCCTTGCCACCCGATCATCAGTGCGCGCGCCTACACGGCCACAATTACATCGTCGTAGTGGAGCTTTCAGGTGGCGAACTGGACGAACATGGCTTTGTGCGCGACTACCAAGACGTGGCGGCGCTCAAGCACTACATCGATGGGACGTTCGACCATCGGCATCTTAACGACGTCCTGGGGCATGACCGTGTCACGGCGGAATGTCTGGCCAGGCACTTCTACGACTGGTGCAAAGTGCGGCTCCCACAAACCTCCGCCGTGCGGGTGAGCGAGACGCCGAAAACCTGGGCGGAATACCGGCCATGACTTACGCAATGCAGCCCGGAATCCGCGTGAGCGAGATTTTTGGGCCGACCATTCAGGGCGAAGGCATGCTGATCGGCTTGCCCACGGTGTTCGTAAGAACAGGCGGGTGCGATTATCGCTGTTCCTGGTGCGACAGCCTGCATGCGGTAGACAGTCGCTTCCGCCATGATTGGGAGATGATGTCAACCGGTGCAGTCTGGCAAAAGGTCATTGCGCTTTCCGGCGGTCAGCCCGTGATGGTGTCGCTGTCGGGCGGCAATCCGGCCATTCAACCGCTTGGCGCGCTGATCGACCACGGGCATAGTGAGGGCTACCGCTTTGCATTGGAAACCCAAGGCTCGGTGCCTAAGGAATGGTTCGCGGATCTCGACGTGCTGGTGCTCAGCCCCAAGCCACCCTCAAGCGAAATGACGACAGATTGGGCCGCGTTCGACACCTGCGTCGAGGCGGCGCTGGATAAGCCGCGGATGGCGCTCAAGCTCGTCGTCTTCGACGATGACGACTATGCCTATGCCAAAGACGCCGCGGCGCGCTATCCGCAACTACCCGTCTATCTGCAGCCTGGCAATCACACGCCGCCGCGTCCCGGTAACGAAGACGCGTTGATCGACATGGCCGGTGTGATGAAACGCATGGAATGGCTGGTCGAAAAGGTGACCCGTGACAGGTGGTTCGAGGCTCGTGTACTGCCGCAACTTCATGTTCTGCTTTGGGGAAACAAACGGGGCGTCTAGCCCACGCGGCCGATGACGTAAGACGGACATCCAGTTGTCGGCAGCAACGTCGGTCCAAGAAAGCCCGAAAATGCCGTGCTGGAAAAGGTTTCGAATCCGCATGCCTGTCGTGGGTGCTTCGCGCTCCTCTAGGCGTGACTTGCTCTCGACACGTGCGCGCGCTTCCCCAGGGTTGATTGGTCGCCGATCGCCGCCTCGGGCCGAATGCGCTTGACAAGATAGCGCAGGCCCGTTCAACCTAGGGCATTCACCAGGGGAGTCCCGGCAAGGGGCTGAGATACTGCTGGCTTTCGCGGCGCAGTGACCCGTTGAACCTGATCCAGTTCATACTGGCGTAGGGACGGTGCAAGCGCTTTGCGGGAGTTTACGCCCGAGGTCCTGTTTCGGCAGGTCGAGCAAAGCGTCTTTTCATCCTTCCGGCACAGAACTGGGTCTCCAATGCATGAGCAAAGGAGCCTCACGATGAATGCCCTCACCCCCGCCGTGTCGACGGGACCACTGCCCGCCTCGCGGAAAATCCACAAGCCCGGCGTCCTCTACCCGCAGATCAGGGTGCCGATGCGCGAGATTTCCGTCCATCCGACGGCCGGCGAACCGCCCGTCACCGTCTACGATCCGTCCGGCCCCTACACCGATCCATCAGTCGAAACCAGCATCGAAAAAGGCCTTGCCCGGCTTCGCCACGAATGGGTCACGGCGCGTGGCGATGTCGAAGCCTATGACGGCCGCCACGTCCGGCCGGAAGACAATGGATTCGCCACCGGCGAGCGCCTGACACCGGAATTTCCGATACGCAATCGGCCGCTCAAGGCCAAGCAGGGCAAGGCGGTGACCCAACTTGCCTATGCGCGCGCCGGCATCATCACGCCAGAAATGGAGTTCGTAGCCATCCGCGAGAATCTCGGCCGCGAGGTGATGCGCGGCAAGCTGCAACGCGACGGCGAAGCCTTCGGCGCGGCGATCCCAGATTTCGTCACACCCGAATTCGTGCGCGACGAGGTGGCGCGCGGACGCGCAATCATTCCCGCCAACATCAATCATCCCGAGAGCGAGCCGATGATCATCGGTCGCAATTTTCTGGTCAAGATCAACGCCAACATCGGCAACTCGGCTGTCACATCATCGATGGCCGAAGAGGTCGAAAAAATGGTCTGGGCGATCCGCTGGGGCGCGGACACGGTGATGGACCTGTCGACCGGCCGCAACATCCACAACATCCGCGACTGGATCGTGCGCAATGCGCCGGTGCCGATCGGTACGGTGCCGCTCTATCAGGCGCTGGAAAAGGTCAACGGCATCGCCGAGGACCTGAACTGGGAGGTCTACCGCGACACGCTGATCGAGCAGGCCGAGCAAGGCGTCGACTATTTCACCATCCACGCCGGCGTGCGGCTGCACTACATACCGCTGACCGTCGACCGGGTCACGGGCATCGTCTCGCGCGGCGGCTCGATCATGGCCAAATGGTGCCTGCACCATCACCGGGAGAGCTTCCTCTACGAGCATTTCGAGGAGATCTGCGACATCGCCAGAGCCTATGACGTCTCCTTCTCGCTCGGCGACGGCCTTCGTCCCGGTTCAATCGCCGATGCGAACGACGCGGCGCAATTCGCCGAACTGGAAACACTTGGAGAACTCACCAAGATTGCCTGGGCAAAGGACTGCCAGGTGATGATCGAAGGCCCGGGCCATGTCCCCATGCACAAGATCAAGCAGAACATGGACAAGCAGCTCGCAGTGTGCGGCGAGGCGCCCTTCTATACGCTTGGACCGCTGACGACCGACATTGCGCCGGGCTATGACCACATCACCTCAGGCATCGGCGCTGCCATGATCGGCTGGTTCGGCACCGCAATGCTCTGCTATGTCACGCCCAAGGAACATCTTGGCCTTCCTGATCGCAACGATGTCAAGATTGGCGTGATCACCTACAAGATCGCCGCCCATGCCGCCGACCTGGCGAAGGGCCATCCGGCAGCAAAAGTCAGGGATGATGCCCTTTCCCGCGCGCGCTTCGAGTTCCGCTGGGAGGACCAGTTCAACCTGTCGCTCGATCCCGAAACGGCTCGATCCTTCCACGACCAGACCTTGCCCAAGGTGGCACACAAGGTGGCACATTTCTGCTCGATGTGCGGGCCGAAATTCTGCTCCATGCGTATCTCTCACGACATCCGCGCCGAGGCACAGAAAGAGGGCATGGCGGCAATGGCGGCGAAATATCGCGAAGGCGGCGATCTCTATATGCCTGCTGACGAGACCGGCATCCCGCTCATGCCGCAGGCGCCGGAACCGTCATGAGGGTGCTGGTCAAAGGGGCCGGCGTCGCCGGCCTCACCGCCGCCTTCGAACTCGCCGCCCGCGGCGCGACGGTCACTGTTTTCGAGACAGGGCCTACCCTTGGCGGCAGTGCGTCGTGGTTCGCCGGCGGCATGCTGGCGCCATGGTGCGAGCGCGAAAGCGCCGAGCAGTCCGTGCTCGACCTCGGGCGCAACGCCGCGGACTGGTGGGATGCGGCGACGCCTGACCAGGTGACACGGGCAGGAACACTGGTCGTGGCCGCGCCGCGCGATGCGGGCGAGCTCGACCGGTTCGCCAGCCGCACCTCGGGTCATCGTTGGATCAATGAAGAGGAAATCGCGCAGCTGGAGGCCGACTTCGCCGGTCGATTCCGGCGCGGGCTGTTCTTCCCCGATGAGGCTCATCTCGACCCACGCCACGCGATCGCAGCCCTTCATGACAAGCTCGCCGCCATGGGTGTCGAATTCCACTTCGGCACCGACGCCCAGCATGTTTCCGGTTTCGATCGTCAGATCGACTGCACGGGGATGGCAGCAGCCGATGACAGGCTGCGCGGCGTTCGCGGCGAGATGCTGGTCCTGCGCACGCCTGAGATCGCGCTGTCGCGCCCGGTCCGGCTGCTGCATCCGCGCTTTCCGCTCTACGTGGTGCCGCGCACCGACCACCGTTTCATGGTTGGCGCGACGATGATTGAAAGCCAGTCCGCCGGGCCGGTCACGGCGCGCTCCATGATGGAGCTTCTGAGCGCCGCCTATGCCCTCCATCCGGCCTTTGGCGAGGCCGAGATCGTTGAAACCGGTGTCGGCGTCCGTCCAGCCTTTCCCGACAATCTGCCGCGTGTAGAGGCGTGCGGAAGAACCGTCGCAATCAACGGGCTTTATCGCCATGGCTTTCTTCTTGCGCCCGCCATGGCGCGGCTGGCGGCCGAAATTGTCTTCAGTCACCACAAACCCGTGGAGCTTGCTCATGAAACTGATGGTCAACGGCAAAGCGCATGAGGTTGCCGCCACCACGCTGGCGGAGCTGCTTGCTGCGCTCGACTATGAGGGCGATTGGCTCGCCACTGCCGTCAACAGCGACCTCGTGCACAAAGCCAACCGGGCGGAATTCCAGTTGAGCGACGGCGACCGGATCGAAATCCTCTCACCCATGCAGGGAGGCTAGACCATGTTCGAGCTTTATGGAACCGAGCTTCCGTCGCGTCTGCTTCTCGGCACCGCTCAATATCCTTCGCCGACCATCCTTGCCGAGGCAGTCAAGGCGTCGGGCACGTCGGTGGTGACCGTCTCCTTGCGGCGTGAGATGGCGGGCGGCAGGGCTGGCGAAAAATTCTGGTCGCTGATTCGCGCACTCGGCACGAGAATCCTGCCCAACACCGGCGGCTGCCACTCCGTCAAGGAAGCGGTCACCACCGCGAAGATGGCGCGCGAAGTGTTCGGCACGAGCTGGATCAAGCTCGAAGTGATCGGCAACCACGACACGCTGCAGCCGGACGTGTTCGGCCTGGTCGAAGCGGCGCGCATCCTGTGCGAGGACGGTTTTGCGGTATTCCCCTATACCACCGACGACCTTGTTGTCGCCGAGCGGCTGCTTGCGGCGGGCTGCAAGGTCTTGATGCCGTGGTGCGCACCGATCGGTTCCGCCCTCGGGCCGATCAACATCATGGCGCTGCGCTCGATGCGCGGACATTTCCCAGGCATCCCGCTGATTGTGGATGCAGGGCTCGGACGGCCGTCGCACGCGGCGACCGTGATGGAATTGGGCTTCGACGCAGTGCTCCTGAACACGGCGGTCGCCAAGGCGGCCGACCCCGTCGGCATGGCGCGTGCGTTCGGCAAGGCGGTCGAAGCCGGCCGTGAAGCCTTCCTTTCCGGAATGCTCGAACCGCGCGACGTCGCGGTGCCATCGACGCCGACCATCGGCAGAGCAGTTTTTTCATGAAGCTCGATCCCTTCTACCTGATCGTCGACAGCGCCGCCTGGATCGAAAGGTTGGCGCCGCTCGGCGTCAAGCTGGTTCAGCTTCGCATCAAGACCATGGACGAAGCCGGATTGCGCGCTGAGATCCGCACAGCGAAGGCCTTGTGCGCTCGATACCGGTGCCAGCTCATCGTCAACGACCATTGGGGCCTGGCAATCGAGGAAGGCTGCGATTTCGTGCATCTCGGCCAGGAGGATTTGCAGACCGCCGACCTCTCGCGGATACGGGCAGCCGGCGTGAGGCTCGGACTGAGCACCCATGATGATATCGAACTGGAAACGGCCATGGCCGCCGAGCCCGAGTACATCGCGCTCGGCCCCATCTACCCAACCATCCTGAAGACGATGAAATGGGCCCCGCAAGGGCTCGAACGGATCAGCGCGTGGAAGCGCCGCGTCGCACCGATTCCATTGGTCGCCATTGGTGGGCTCAACCCTGACCGGCTCGACGGTGTCTTTGCGGCCGGTGCGGACAGCGCGGCGGTGGTCACCGACATCACGCTCAACGACGACCCCGAAGCGCGCACGCGGGAATGGATCGAAAAGACAGGCCGATGGCGCTGAGGCGAGACCCTTATGTGCTTGTCGTCGGTGGCTCGGACTCCAGCGGGGGTGCCGGAATCGCGCGCGATATTGAGACGATCTCTTCGATTGGCGTGCGAACCTGCCTGGCTGTCACCGCGCTAACGGTGCAGACACACAAAGCCGTCATGGAAATCCATCATTCGCAGCCCAGTCTGGTGGCCGATCAGATGCGCGCCGCGCTGCAGGCCAACACGGTGGCAGCCATCAAGATCGGCATGCTCGCAACGGCCGAGATCGTTGTTGCCGTTGCCGGCGTGCTGCGCGAAAATCCGCGGGCGCCCGCAATCCTCGACCCCGTGCTCGCCTCGACCTCAGGCCGGGCGCTTCTTGAAGCCGATGCCGTCGCCGTCATGAAGCGTGAGCTGATGCCGCTTTGCCGCCTGGTCACACCCAATCTCATCGAGTTGGCGCTCCTTGCCGGCGCGGAGCAAGCGGTCGACGAAGATGGCGCGGTCAGGCAAGGCCAGGAACTCTTGGCCGCCAGCGCGCAGGCCCTGCTGATCAAGGGCGGCCATGCGACGGGACCCAGATCTACAGATATCCTGTTGCGTCACGAACAAGAACCAATCGGCTTCGATATGCCCCGCCTTGCCGCATCAATGCGCGGGACGGGATGTATGCTGGCCAGTGCGACTGCGGCACATCTGGCGAAAGGGAGATCACTTGAAAACAGCGTGCGCGACAGCAAGCTGTTTGTGTTCGAGAAGCTGCAAGCCGAAAACAGCGAGTGACCGTTTTGCGGCGCTTTGCCGATCACGCCGTAAAGGCTGACGAGCGACCTCCCTTCTCCAACAAAGCGAGCCGAGAGGGCTCGCAGGGAGCGAAAGAACTCGCGTATCCTTTTTTCGCGGTCCGCTGAAAAGTCTTCAGCCTAAACATGACTATTGTGGTTTGCCTGTCGTATTTCCGAACGCCATTGCACTGTAGAGTGACCGAACCTCATCGCGTGCGTGGCACGGAAGGCTGTCGTACAAGCTGAGGCACTACAAGACGGCACAGACCGTCACGCTCTTCAAAGAAGAATATTCTCCAGGGGATCGTCATCAACGATCCGGCGGTCGGGAGGCCCGCCCGGCAAAAAGAGGGCGATGGCTATGATATGGTTGGGGACGAGATGGCATGGTTTGCGTCATGCACCTCCAAAATGGCAGGCCGGTCCCGGTACCGAGACGCCGTCGCGAGATTTTCGCGGCCGTGGTGGCTTCGCCGTTTGTCGTCCGCAGGGCGATGTGCGTAGCAGATGAGTGTGGCATCTGCCAGCGAAAGGGCATAGCGGCCTCCGCAAAACGGCGGCGGCTATAAAAGCGCAATCGATGCGAATTTCGTGATGACCACCGTCCTGTCTTCGGCGTGATTCTACGGGATGCCGCCAGTTTCCGCGCGTCCCGGCTCAGACTGCTCGTCGGTAAGTCCAGAGCTGATTTTGATCACCGGCGACAAAGGTCCGTAGGTGATCTGAATCACCGGTCTGCCAGCGGGTATGCGGGCCAGCAAATCCTCGAGCAGGCCAACACGCTGTTCCATCGGAAAGCTCAACAACGGCACCGCACTTATGACACAGTCGAACTGCTCCCCGCGCCGTTCGGCCAGCACTTCTCCAAGCGCAAACGCATCGCCCAATCGAAAATCCACGCCCGGAAAAGCTCGCGTCAGGCGCTGATAGAAATCCTTGGAATATTCGACCGAAACCAGCTGATGCGGCTTGATGCCTCTTTCCAGGATTGCCTTGGTGATGACGCCAGTTCCCGCGCCAAGTTCAAGAACCGGCAATCCGGATGCCGGATTGATGACGCTTGCCATACGACGCCCGGCATGAACGGACGTTGGCATCAGCGCGCCCACTCGCTTCTTGTCCTTCTGCCAGCCCTTGAAGAATTGCACTTCTTCTTCAAACTTTCTGGCGAGGCGCTCCTTCAATCGAAAGACCATATCCACTCCCTGCTACGGCTATTTGTCTGGGTCATGTTGACGACGCACGTTTGTCCAAGCCTTGCGGCTGCTCAATCATGCGGCACGGATGCGGAAGGTATGGCGGTTTTCATGACCTGGTGAACAACCACTGTTGGCGCACCTTCGGCTCGGCGGCGCTGATCGCTTTCGTAGCTTTCGCGGGTGCCGCCCACAACAGTGACGGCCCTCATGCACTACGAATCAAAGGGTCAAGATGCGTTCTTGGCCAAGCGAACCTTTAAACCAGGCACATTCCTGAATTCAAAACATGTCTCTCCATAACTGTATCCAATCTACAATTGCTTGACAACGGGGGTTTTGAGGTGGTTTGTTCCAGCAGTATCGTTAACAACGATATGTGGGAGGATTTTTCGTTGAACGTCCAAAAATTGCCGCGCCGCAAGCCAGAGGGACCTGAGATTCTGCGTCTCGAAAATCTTTGCATTGCGGCGAGGTCTGATGACAGCCGAGTGGCAACGTCAATCATAAACGGCGTCAACCTGTCGCTACGACGTGGGGAAGTAATAGGCCTGATCGGAGAGTCCGGGGCGGGAAAATCGACCATTGGACTGGCTGCGCTTGGATATACCCGCCCTGGCTGTGAGATCACGGATGGAAAGATTCTATTCGACGGCATGGATCTCCGGACCCTCAACGGGGAGCAACGAAGACAGGTACGGGGGCATCGAATCGCCTATATCGCCCAGAGCGCAGCGGCAGCGTTCAACCCCGCGAAGCGCCTTTATGATCAGGTGTGCGAGGGCCCTGTCCGTCACGGACTGATGAGCTATGAGGAGGCAAAAGCCCAAGCAGTGCAACTCTTTCGCGAATTGGATCTGCCTTCGCCGGAGACGTTTGGCGAGAGATATCCCCATCAAGTTTCTGGAGGTCAGTTGCAGCGAGCAATGGCGGCCATGGCCATGTCATGCCGTCCTGATATCCTGGTTCTGGACGAGCCGACCACTGCGCTTGATGTAACGACGCAAATTGAAGTCCTCGCGTCGATCCGGAGGGTGATCCGCGAGCATCAGACGGCCGGCCTCTATATCACCCATGATCTCGCTGTCGTTGCTCAAATCGCGGATCGCATCGTCGTGCTTCGCAACGGCAATATGGTCGAAGAGGGTGAGACAGAGCAAATACTGAGCCAACCGCGCGTCGAATACACGCGAGCCCTAGTCGCAAATCGGACAAACGTAGCTCAGGAAAGCGAGCGCGCAAGCGAGGCTACTCCGCCCGTGCTTGAGCTCCGAAAGGTCACCGCGAGTTATGCGCAAAACGTTCGCGTGGTAGAAAGCGTTGATTTGTCGGTGGGCAAAGGAGAAACGGTCGCGATCGTAGGCGAGTCCGGAAGCGGAAAAAGTTCCTTAGCTCGCATCATCACAGGGTTGCTCCCAAGTGAATCCGGCAAGATCATATTTGAAGGCTCCGAAATCCCGCCTGCCCTTGGCGCACGGAAAGCCGACCTGCTGCGACGCGTTCAAATGATCTACCAGATGCCCGACGTCGCGCTTAATCCACGCCAACGGGTTAGCGATATTATCGGCCGCCCGCTTTCGTTTTATCTGGGTTTAAGTGGGGTGAAACTGCGCGACCGAGTTGCACAGCTGTTGGAAGACATCGGGTTGTCCTCTGATTTCGCTCGACGCTATCCGAGCCAACTCTCCGGAGGTCAAAAACAGAGAATTTGCATCGCTCGCGCCTTAGCCGCAGAACCAGATCTCCTGATCTGCGACGAGGTAACCTCTGCACTCGACCCCTTGGTCGCAGAGGGCATCCTCGAACTTCTTCGGCGATTGCAACGCGATCGCGGCTACGCGTATCTATTCATAACTCACGACCTCGGCACCGTACGGCGCATCGCGGATCGGGTCGCAATCATGCTGAAGGGCCAAATAGTGGCGCAGGGTGCATGCGCACAGGTCTTTTCCGCGCCAATGCACCCCTACACCGAACTATTGCTTTCGTCGGTCCCGGAGATGAACACCAATTGGCTGGATGACGTCCTTGCAGGTCGCGTTCTGGAATCCTCTCTGTCATGACAATGGCACGTCAATCGTTGTTAAGGAACTCGCTCTCAAACGATAGCCGCGCCGTTGGCGGTGGAAGGCAGTAAGACGACACGGAGTGGACTCCTTATCGACCGCACTTGCGTTGCACGACCATTAACTGTATCCAATCTACAATCGTGACAGCCATACGTGTGTGTAGACGTCGCTGTTGGTCCAGGAAAACTCTGGTTATCTCATGGTGATGCATCCTTATTACGTTGAAGCCATGTCAGAAAAATTGACGCTATGTGAGGTATCCCTTCGGAGAAAATGCAAAGAATACACAAAACAGCTGGTTTACTACATAGAGCCAGCAGGGAACGGCGCGAGTGCGCTTAATATAACCTCCGCGTGGAGAAACTAGGGGAGGGCACGCGAATGAAGGCATTCCCAGCATTTACGGCACAACGGTCAGGTAACCTGTCGGTCGTTTCTATCATCGTTCAACGAATAGCGACGGGTCTACTAACTTTGTGGGTCGTTTCATTATTGATATTTGCTAGCACCGAAATCCTTCCGGGAGATGTTGCCAGCGCCATCCTCGGACAGCATAGAACTCCAGAGGCCGAACTTGCCCTGCGGCATGAGTTGGGTTTAGATCGCCCCGCGCCAGTGCGCTATGTTGAATGGCTTTCCCGCTTCGTCCAGGGAGATATCGGCAGGTCGCTGATCAACAAGCGGGACATGGGCCCGGAAATCCGTGAGCGGTTTGGGAACACTATGTTCCTCGCTGGCATCGCGGCATGCATCGCCGTTCCTTTGTCAATATTGTTTGGTTTGATTGCCGCGGTACGTCAGAACGGTTTGTTTGATCGCGTAATTAGCATGTTTACGCTTTTCACCGTATCAGTGCCCGAGTTCTTCGTGGGTTACGTTCTGATTATCGTATTTGCTGTCAAACTCGGTCTAGTGCCAAGTCTGTCGATGGTCGATAGTGACATGGCACTCGGTGCTCGTCTTCAAGCCGTCACCCTTCCCGTCGCCACACTCGTGCTTGTCGTGCTCGCTCACATGATGAGGCAGACGCGGGCTGCTGTCATTGGGGTATTGTCCAGTCCTTTTATCGAGATGGCAATTCTCAAGGGCATCCCATGGTGGCGTATTGTCCTGGAGCATGCGCTGCCAAATGCCCTCGCCCCGATAATCAATGTGGTTGCGATCGCGCTTGCTTGGCTAATTGTCGGCGTCGTGGTGGTGGACATCGTGTTCGTCTATCCGGGCATGGGCCAACTTATGGTCGATGCGGTGTCCAACAGAGATATTCCTGTCGTTCAAACATGCGGATTGATCTTCGCGAGCGTCTACGTCGGGTTCAATATGATCGCTGACATGTTGGCGGTGATAAGCAACCCGCGTCTTCGTCATCCGCGTTGAAGGGATTAAGCAAAATGAGAATTTTTGGGCGTCAAATTCCGGCCGGCGCGATCTTAGGAGCAGCCATCGTCTTCATTAACATATTGGCAGTTTTATTGGCACCAACCATCGCTCCTTCTGGCGAAGCTGATATGGTTGGCGCGGTGTGGGCACCGCCGAGTAGCGAGTATTGGCTTGGACTAGACAACCTTGGCCGGGACATCTTTTCGCGTTTGTTGTTCGGAGGCCGAACAACAATCGTACTAGCTCTGGTTATCACGCTTCTGTCGTGTTCGATCGGTGTGGCGACCGGCTTCGCAGCAGCGGTGAAAGGGGGGTGGGTCGACACGGTGCTGAGTCGTTCGGTTGACGCCCTTTTGGCGATACCCGGGCTGATCTTTTCGCTTGTGATACTCTCCGTTTTTGGAAGCTCGGTTCCGGTATTGATCATTACCATCGCTGTTCTTAGTTTCCCTGGTGTTTTCCGGGTTAGTCGCGCAGTTGCCCTTGGTATCGCCGCCATGGATTATGTGGAGGTGGCCCGGCTTCGCGGTGAGCGTCTTCCTTGGATCATGCGAAGTGAGATCCTGCCCAATGCTATGCCTTCACTGATGGCAGAGTTTGGCCTACGGTTCTGCTTTGCATTGCTTTTTGTCGCTGCGCTTAGCTTTCTCGGTCTAGGTATCCAACCTCCCTATGCCGACTGGGGCGGAATGGTCCGCGACAATGCCCAAGCAATCAATTTTGGCAGCCTCGCTCCTCTGATTCCGGCGTTTGCCATCGCGCAGCTAACCATCGGGGTAAACTTGGTTGTTGATGGCTTCCTTCCGAGCCACGGACGAACTCGAGGCGATTGAGTTGACTCTCGGCGCCTATTTCAAAGATCGATATCGAGCACTTTTATCTATCGGGGTCCCAGGTCAAAGTCCTGCGGACCCATGAGTTCAGATTCTTTGACCAGCGACTGCAGCCCCCGAACGGCGATCGCTCACAGGTAGGCCGGTTCACCGCAGAAAGTCGACTGTGTTGCGTTCTCGAGCAAGCTAATCCTCCTTCGTTGGCCGAGATCGCACTCATGTCGAGGTGGGTGCCCAATCTTAGTCGTGCAACGCACGCTCACTAGCCGTTGATAAACTTCCAGAACAATAAGTACGCAGTTCATCCAAGCATTTCGTCCGCAGACGTCAATGCCAGGCTGCCCCGCCTTCCAACAAGCGCCAAACAAATCGGACCCCCTACGATCACGTCTCGGGGCTACTGTATCCAATCTACAAACGCTTGACTATTGGATCCCAACAAGGTACCGTGAATGATGCCACTAAGGGTTTAAGCAGCAGAGGCAACACATTGGACGCAGCAGAAATTCACCGCGATTCCATAATCATCGACGCGGTGGCGCCGCTTCTCGACCGGAAGAATTATGTAGACGCCTATATCTCCGGTAGCGCTACGTGTGTAGCTCCGACGATTGCAAGCGGCACTGACACGCCTGAATTCGCGTTAAAGGCTATTGGCCGATGGCTAAGATTTATTCGCTCGCGACAGGATCTCAGGCTGGTTCTTAAAGCTTCGGACATCGAGGAAGCAAAGCGCGACGGCCAGATGGGCATACTGTTCCATTTTCAGGGCACTGGCCCTTTCAAAACGGATCTTGACCTCACTGAAGCTTTCCAAGCCCTGGGCGTGCGAATGGTGCAACTGACGTACAACAGGAAAGATTACGTTGGGGATGGGTGCGAGGAAGAATTTGATGGAGGGCTTAGTAAATTTGGCAAGAATCTTATTCGGCGCTTAAACGAGAACAAGATAATCGTCGACTGCACTCACACCGGCTATAGAACAACTATGGATGCGCTTTCACTAACAACGCAACCGGCCGTTTTCTCTCACTCAAATTCAGCCTCAATTTTCCCGAGCAGGCGAAACATACAGGATGACCAGGCACGAGCTGCCGCAGCGACAGGCGGGTTGGTTGGCGTGACGGCCGTTCCGCAGTTTGTCGTGCCCGCCAATGGTGGGCCAGCGCGGCCATCACTTGACGATCTGATCGCCCATATTGACCACTTCGTCTCACTGGTAGGGACCGATCACGTAGCCTTGGGGCTGGACTACTGGTGGGGCACGCTTCCTTTCTCGGATATCAGCACCGTTATTCGTGAATGGGAGTATTATGTTGGAATTGGCGATTGGGATCCGGAGGCCTATCCGCGCCCGCCGCATTACAACCCGCCCGAAATCGACACGCCCGAAATGCTCCTAGGCCTGACTAAAGGGCTCCTTAGACGCGGGTACACGGAAGACCACGTCCGCAAGGTGCTCGGCCTGAACTGGCTTCGCGTGTTCCGAGAGGTCTGGGGTGAATGAACCTGGGCTGGATGAAAGCGGTGGATTCAACTCAAGCCCGTCTAGGGTAATTGAGCGTCGCGAGCGTCATTTTTCGCTACGAGCGCGATTGGGCCAGACAGGTCTACGGATCAAGAAAAAGCACCGTCCTCAGTCGGTCAAAAGTTGAAACCGTAGAGCAGAAGGGGAATGAAATGGTCGATAATTCTAGCGCATACAACAACCTCACCAGGCGGCGGTTTTTGCATTCGAGCGCAGCTTTGGGTGCAGGGGCGGCGCTTGCAACGTCTGTGCTGCCCACGTTTGCTGCTGCCCAGACGCCCACCAGAGGAGGTAAACTCGTGGTGGGCGTAAAAGGCGGCTCGACCGGCGATCCATTAGATCCGCTGCTTATTCCATCGCAGGCTGCTGCTTACGTAACTTATCAATATGCAAACTGGCTTGTCGAGCGCAGTGTCAACAATGAGTTGAAAGGGGATCTCGCCGAAAGCTGGGAGCCAAGCGAGGGTGGCAAGAAGTGGACGATCAAGCTCAAGCAAGGCGTCAAGTTCCACAACGGCAAAGACATGACCTCAGAAGATGTTGCTTACTCGCTTAACCGCCACCGCGGGACCGACTCAAAGTCACCTGCTCGGCCTTTGATGAAGCAGTGGGACGACGTCAAAGCGGATGGACCACATCAAATTGTAATTTCCCTGAAGGAGCCGGATGTTGGTCTGCCCTATCTGCTCACCTTTATCCATCTGGTTATCCAACCCAAGGATGAAGATCCGAATAAGGGTATTGGCACCGGACCCTTTGTGCTCGAGAAGGCTGAGCCAGGCAAGCGATACACATTTAAGAGGAACCCAGCTTACTTCAAGCCAGATACTGTCTGGTTCGATGAGTTGGAAGTCCTGATCATCAACGATGACACTGCACGTATTTCTGCCCTCCTTTCGGGAAGCGTGCACATCAGCACAGAAGTAACGCCGAATTTGGTGGCTCAGATAAAGAACGCTCCCAATTTTAATATCGTGAGTTCAGCAAATTCCAAGTTCTACTATCTCACGATGCTGATTGATCAGCCACCATTTGATAATCCTGACTTACGGTTGGCTCTAAAGTACGCTGTTGACCGTGAGATGATTCTGAAGGGTGTCTTGGCCGGATACGGCGAGATTGGCAATGATCATCCGGTCAATTCCGCTTATCCGCTGCATCCTACTGATATTCCGCAGCACAACTACGACGTCGACAAGGCCAAATACCACTATCAGAGGTCTGCAAATAGCGCACCGATTGTTCTCCATACAGCGGAAATATTTCCCGGCGCCGTCGACATGTCGGTAATGTTCCAACAGAGCGCCGCCAAAGCCGGCATTCCCATCGAACTGAAGAGAGAGCCGGTTGATGGTTGGTGGGATAACGTATACTTGAAAGCTCCCTTCCAAGTCTCCTATTGGGGCAGTCTAACAACCGAAGACCAGGCCTTATCGCTGCCATTTGCGAGCGACGCGCCTTGGAATGATTCGCATTGGCGCAAGTCCGAATTTGACGATCTGCTCACTCGAGCGAGGGGCGAACCAAACGAACAGTCGCGGAAATCTTTATATCGTGACGCATGTTTGCAGATACACGATAATGGCGGCCATATCACCGTCATGTTCCCTCAAGATATTCAAGCGATTTCAAGCAAGGTGAAGGGGTTTGTCGGCTACCCATTTGGCGAAAACGCTCAGAACACGCAGCACTGCTGGTTTGGATCTTAGGATTTAACAGAGCGAAAGCCACCCGGTGTCGGATTGGCGAGTCTTCGCCAGTTTGGAGCTAAAAGGCTGATCGCAAGCTCAATAGCTGTACCTTCCCCACACGCGGCCGCGTGGGCCGTCACTAGTGCGCAGTGGTCGGCCAAGAGGCAGAGAATACCCAACGCAGCGAGAGAATTATAAATGACTTTGAACAAACAAAGCACGCCTGTGATGGCGTCCCATCGGCTCGACCCCGCGCTTCTCGATCAGGCGCGTGTGGAGATGCAGCGCGATGGCGTCCCAGGAATTGCGCTCGGCATCTATCATAACGGCCACGCAGCGACCGCTGGTCTGGGCGTCACGAACTTGGTGCACCCGCAGCCTGTCGATGGCGAAACGCTCTTTCAAATAGCATCAATCACGAAGACCTTCACCGCCACAGCGATTTTGCAACTGGTTGACCAGGGGCGTCTCAATCTGGATGACCCGGTCCGCGTCCATCTCCCCCAGTTCACGGTTGCAGACCCAGATGTCTCTGCATCCGTCACCATACGTCACTGTTTGACCCACTGCTCAGGCTGGGAGGGAGACTTTTACGAAGATCCAGGGTGGGGGGACGACGCTCTTGCCGCAATGGTCGACCGAATGCGCAAACTAGTTCAGGTAACGCCCCTCGGAAAGATCTGGTCGTATAACAATGCAGGCTTCTACGTGCTCGGGCGAATACTTGAGGTGCTGCATGGACGGACTTTCGAGGTTCTGCTCAATGACACTCTGCTTTCGCCTCTCGGCCTCCACGGAACCTGCTTCTTCGCCCACGAGCTCATCCATCGCAACTTTGCCGTCGGACACGCGGAACTCCAGGGGCGGACAGTAATTGCGACGCCGTGGGTGATGCCCCGATGCGGCAACCCAATAGGCGGGCTCATCGCAAGTGCAGAGCACCTCATGCTCTATGCGCGGTTCCAATTGGAAGGCGCGTCAGTGCTCAGCGATGCCATGCGATTGGCCGCCTTCTCGCCAGCCGGTCCTTCAAGCGACGTCCCAGAGATTGGACTTGGCTGGTGGCTCGACGACAATTTCGGAGAGCGCGTTGTCAGCCATGGTGGAGGTGCCAACGGCCAGCCGTGCTTTTTCGCGATGGTTCCCTCGCGAAGGTTCGCCATCGCCGTACTGACGAATGGTGAAAATGGCTCCACCACAGCGCAGCAACTGCTTTCGTGGGCAATGCGCACCTACTTCGGCCTTGCCGTGCCCGTTTCGCGCAGCCAGCGGCACCCGATTAGCGACGATTGGGTGGGAAGTTACGAGACTTGCCTGGAAAGACATGCGTTACGGCGCGAAGGCGAAGGGCTCGTCTACGATCAAAGCACAATCAAGGAATGGCTAGAGGGTCTAGACCCACTCCCTGGTCCAGAGATTGGCACACCGGTCCAGGCAATTGGTCCGGATACGATGCACATCGCCCCCGGCGAGCGCACACAGTGCGTTGGAACCGTCTTGCGTGATGAAAGCGGCGAGGCCCGTTGGCTGCGCATCAAGGGTCGCGCTGCGCTGCGCAAGTAAACCAGAACGCGTTGCGCTGATCCTTGCGCGCTTCGCCGGGCTGTCGGCCATCTGGAAGGGCAGCTGACATTTCTGTCCATGCCGACACCAGTGGTTACGCGGTTGCTGGTGGACTGATGCCGCTTCTTGAACGGAGAGCAGGTCGTCTCATAGTCAACGGGTTTGGGACGGGGGTAGAGGTGAGCCACGCAATGGTTCACAGGGAACCATTTCCCGCCACATCGGACGTCCGAACTACTTCAGTCGGTAGTCTTGCGATCGCGCGCTTCCTACGACCAGCCAGCCATCAGAATTTCCCAGCAGACCTGCTCCCGGCAGCGGCCGCGGTGGTTTCGCTGTCTGTTGTCCTCAGGGCGAAGCGCGTAGCAGGTGAGTGAGCACCTGCCGATGCGAAAAGGCATAGCGGGCTCCGCGAAACGGTGGCGGCTATAAAAGCGCAATAGATGCGAATTTCGTCACGACCACCGCCTGTCCTGACGATTTTGCGAACGGCCCGCCGTCCTCGCGCGTCCCGCGGCTCAGACTGCTCGTCGGTAAGTCCACAGCTGTGCGGGCGGGATGTTGCGGACGACGAAATCATAGTGAGACACGACATAGCGGTCGGGCATTTTGATCACCGGCGACAAAGGTCCGTAGGTGATCTGAATCACCGGTCTGCCAGCGGGTATGCGGGCCAGCAGATCCTCGAGCAGGCCAACACGCTGTTCCATCGGAAAGCTCAACAGCGGCACCGCACTTATCACACAGTCAAACTGCTCCCCGCGCCGTTCGGCCAGCACTTCTCCAAGCGCAAACGCATCGCCCAATCGAAAATCCACGCCCGGAAAAGCTCGCGTCAGGCGCTGATAGAAATCCTTGGAATATTCGACCGAAACCAGCTGATGCGGCTTGATGCCTCTTTCCAGGATTGCCTTGGTGATGACGCCAGTTCCCGCGCCAAGTTCAAGAACCGGCAATCCGGATGCCGGATTGATGACGCTTGCCATACGACGCCCGGCATGAACGGACGTTGGCATCAGCGCGCCCACTCGCTTCTTGTCCTTCTGCCAGCCCTTGAAGAATTGCACTTCTTCTTCAAACTTTCTGGCGAGGCGCTCCTTCAATCGAAAGACCATATCCACTCCCTGCTACGGCTATTTGTCTGGGTCATGTTGACGACGCACGTTTGTCCAAGCCTTGCGGCTGCTCAATCATGCGGCATTGGCTGCCGCGAGCAGCTCGCCTTTGCGCCGCCCGGGCAGAACTCCGACGTTATCGATAAGCCGCGTTCCGCCGAGCCAGGCAGCGACGATCAGGCGGGCCGGTCGGTCCGCGGCGGATAGTGGCGACAAGTCATGGTCTGCTCGTAGCTCGAGATACTCGACTTCGTCGTAACCGGCAGCGAGGATCGCTTGCCTGGCCTCGGCAAGCACAAGCCCCGCCGGCGATCCCGCCGACAGCCGCTCGGCCGAAGCCGAGAGGACTTCGGCGAGCTTTGGCGCTGCCAGGCGCTGTGCGGTCGAGAGCCTGACATTGCGCGACGACATCGCCAGGCCGTCGGCTTCACGCACCGTTGGACAGGCTATTATCTCGATCGGAATGTCGAGATCGCGGACGAGCCGGCGAACGACGTGCAGTTGCTGGAAATCCTTCTCGCCGAAGAAAGCGAGATCGGCACGCGTCTGGAGAAAGAGCTTGGCGACGACGGTTGCCACGCCGTCGAAATGGCCGGGTCGAAACGAACCGCACAGGCCCTCGCTCACCCCGCCCACCGAGATCGTAGTGGCGAAACCTTCCGGATACATGTCCGCCGCGTTCGGCGCGTAGAGCAGATGGGCGCCGAGCGGCGCGAGCCTGGCGGCATCGTCATGCTCAGTGCGCGGGTAGGCCGCGAGATCGGCCACGCTGTTGAACTGTTTCGGGTTGACGAACAGCGTCACGATAACCCGGTCGGCCTTGGCAAGCGCGGCACGCACCAGGCTCAGATGGCCTTCATGCAAACCACCCATAGTCGGCACGACAGCGACCTTCAGGCCATTCTGACGCCATCCGGCCACAGCCATGCGCAATTCGGCGACGGTTCGTGCGATCGGAATGCTCATGCGCCTTCTCCACCATTGACCGTCCTTGTCGCATCGCCGAAGACATGCTCGTCCGCTGGAAAGCTGCGGTCGCGCACTTCCTGCGCGTAAGCCGCGATCGCCGCCTCGGCGATCTCACCGAGTTCGGCATAGCGCTTGACGAATTTGGGCCGGAAGTCGCCGAAGATGCCCAACATGTCGTCGACGACGAGAATCTGCCCGTCACAGGCCGCCGAGGCGCCGATACCGATCGTCGGGATCGCTACCTCTGCGGTGATCCGGCGGGCGAGCGCCTCCGGGACCTTCTCCAGCACCACCGCGAATGCCCCCGCTTCGCTCACGGCATGCGCGTCGGCCCCCACGCGCTCCGCATCACCGCCCCTGCCCTGGACGCGGTAGCCGCCGAAGGTATTGACCGCCTGCGGCGTCAAGCCGACATGGCCCATGACAGGGATGCCGCGTGCAACCAGGAAGCGGATCGTCTCCGCCATTGCCTCGCCACCTTCGAGCTTGACCGCCGCGCAGCCGGTTTCCACCATGACACGTGCAGCATTGCGGAAGGCCTGCTCGGGGCTTTCCTCGTAGGAGCCGAACGGCATGTCGACGATCATCAGCACCTGCTCGAGGCCGCGGCGCACGGCCTGACCGTGCATGACCATCATCTCAAGCGTCACGCCCAGCGTCGACGGCAAGCCGTGAAGCACCATGCCGACGCTGTCGCCAACGAGAACAATGTCACAATGCCGATCAACGAGCTTTGCAATCGGCGTGGTATAGGCTGTCAGGCAGACAAGCGGAGTGCCACCCTTCCGGGAACGAATATCGGGCGGTGTGATCGCCCTGGTGTTAGCAACCGCACTCAACGAGGCTCCTTCCCCAACGTTACCAACCATAGGGGCTGCGTTTGGCACATTTTTGTGCAGGTGCGAAGAGCTAAATTCGCAATTGCGAGTGTGTGACGCGCCGCCATTCATCGTCAGAATCAATCAAATCGGTTTAGCTGCCTCCGCAGCATATCACTCTGCCAACCCAGTTACGGGATCATGGCCATCGGCAAAGCCAACTAGGAAGGGAGAATATCGCGGAATTTCTGAGACATGCGCGAAAGGCGGCGTGTTCAGAGCCGTGCCGGTGCGCGGGGACTGGACCCTCCAGCGCGACCTTCAGAAGCTGACTCTTTGGACCGAGACATTCCGCACGCCGACATGGACGGACTATCTTCGTCTAAACCATCGACTAACGGTGACTGACCGGGAGGTAGGCGAGCGTCTTGCCGCTCTGCAGGTTTGTGGTTGTCCTTCTTATCTCGCGCTTTCGATCGAGCGGTCGACAAATCCTGCCCCCCGGCAGCCAAGTCCAGCCTGTGCCCTTTGTATCGCCCGTGAGGCGACCGGTAACTTTTGTGGGGGGTGGACACGGGTTGAGACCTGCGCAGTCCATCGCCGTTGCTTTGTTTGGAGGTCAACGCCCGCTTCCGGCTGACGAAGCTCGGTTTACCCCATTTGCATTGTTAGAATGCCGTTGTACCCGTGGAAGGCAGTGTGCAATCCGTGGCCGCGGACGCCACGGTATCCATGGTCTCAAGCGAGTAGCCCCAGGAGTTGGGAATGGTCAGCGCAACAGCTTTGGAACTTGCCAAGGTACTTTGGGAATACAACTACTGCTCAAATCCCCCTCAGGACGCGGACGTCCTTATTGTGATGGGAACGAATGATCTATCAGTTCCGCGCTATGCCGCAGAGATTGCAATTAGGCATGCGTACCGATGGATCGTCGTCAGTGGCGGTGTCCGTCACTCAGTAGCTTTGCATGGGGAAAGCTTTGGAGGGACAGAAGCGGACGTGTTCGCGCGGATCATGTCCGAACGCGGCACCCATTCCACTAGAATAATGCTCGAAAATGCGGCAAAAAACACAGGCGCAAACATACTTGAGAGTAAGCTACTGCTCGAACAGAATAATGCTGCTGTCCGAACAGGGCAGTTGGTTCACACACCCACCATGCAACGTCGCGCTTGCGACGGCTCAGAAGCAATGGCCATCGGTTTCATGGAGCATCAGTTGCAGCCCAACGACCTTCGAGGACTACACGAAAAGCCTCAATCTTGAAAAGTTCATCAAAGGGTTGGTGGGCGACACCTACCGTATCTGGCACTATCCTTCCATCGGCTATCAGGTCGAACAGCTAATGCCGGTAAGAGTGAGGAAGAGCCTCCGTCGCCTGATTGAAATGGGCATGACCAACCCCTTCCCTGGCGGCTTTTGTAAAGACGAACTTTAATCATTTTCCATTTTTTAGGAGAAGTGCCCATGGTTCCGGCAAAAAACGCATGGTACATCGCGGCAATCGCAACCTTATTCGGCTTGTCGAACCGCCTTGCAAACGTCACCAGGATACGCCCAGCCCCGAGATCTACAGCATGGGACGCGGCGGCTAAGGACGCCGGAGGTCATGGAGCGGAGAAAGCGTGAGTTCGCACCGCTTTGTTCAGCGGTGGCCCCCCGCCGTCGCAGCGCCTGTCGCCGACGTTCCACACTGCCATTTATGCGACTTTCTGAGAACAAAAAGAGATCATGTAATGCCAATGGCACGTCATGGTTCTGGCAAAGCTGCACCAGTGTGGTCTGCTGGCTTTGTTTCGACGATTTTGCGGTGACGACCGCGGAAATTCAGTGCGCGTTGATGCCAGCTGTTGCGCCGATAGGCATTGAAGCCTCTGAGCACGCCTTCATTACGTCCAGCAAACCCTTGCGGAACAAAGGATTAGGATCGCGCTGCCCCAAAGACGCCGCAGCAATCAAACCTGGCTGTGGGCAGAGAAGTATAATGTTCATTGAACATTTTAGTGACGATCGTTCTCAGAGACGACTGAGGGTTTATACATTTGGTCAAGTACCGGTTGAAGCCTCAATGAATGAATGCCATCAGTGGGCTTTTTGGGGAGCGACCTATGAGACGACTTGCGGCAAGCGTATTGATTTCCATAGCTGCGGCCAGCGGGGGCCAGGCCGCCTGTTACGATATCTCGAAAGGGCAGCCGTCGCGGCTGAGCGGCGATCTCCATCGACGAATACTTCCCGGGCCGCCGAACTATAAAGACGTGCAGACAGGAGACCAGCCCGAGCCGACTTACTTACTGGAGCTGGATGCCGACATTTGCCTTGAGGGCGAGGGCTTTGCTGATTCCGCATCCAGCTTCCGCGAGGTTCACGTCGTGCCGGTCGGCGGCATGGAGGGCGCCATGGCATCATTGATCGGACGCCGCGTGACTGTCGGCATCGTTGATCGATGGGCTCCAAAAAACGCAAATCGCCGAGCCCCGCTGATGGCCATTGTAGGGAGCATCGCGCCTGAAGAGGACATCACTGAACAGCCCGGCACCGCAGCGACCGTTGTGCGGGCGTTTTACCTGGCCCTCGGCACTGGGGACGGCAAGGAGGCGGCGCGGTTTGTAGTCCCTGAAAAGAGCGCCAGGGGTCCTCTCTCCGCCGCGGCCCTGAGTGGTTTCTACGGAGGGATGCAGGCGCCCCTTAAGCTTCTCGGCATCGAAGCGAAGGCAGATGACTTGTTCTTCGTCAGCTATGCGTTCAGGAAGGGTGCCACAGCATGTTCTGGCCGCGCGGAAGTGACGACCGTGAACGAGGGCGGCAAGGACTACATCAAAGGCATTAAGGCGCTCGACGGCTGCTGATACGATCGCACGGCTAGAACTGGGCAATTGAGAGGCTTACGCGCAGACATCAACGCCTAGCTGCTGCGCCCGATAGAGTAGCCGGGAAATTCACTCGTGGCCAAGCCATATGTCGATGCGGTATCGGTCGGAACCTTGCATGGGCAATAGACCGTCCGCCCGTGTTCCCACTCCGGCAGGACGAAGGAGCGGACGCATCTCCTCTAGCGCCGCTCCGATTCTCCACTCCTCGGCGCCCGGCGAGGCATACCCGACGGCCTTGGGTACGAGCGCACATTGCGGTGTGGTACTCCTGTCAAACTGTTCAATCCTGCCCGGAATGAGCCGCAATGACTCAAAAACAAATCCGTTGATAGAACTGCGAAGTGAATCCGCTTCCACCGGGGCTCCGCTGCAGACATTGATATACACCCAGCCTATCGGCCTGGGGTCGCCGGGAATCGATCGATAACTCACCTTGCGGCCACTGATGTTCGGCGGCGCCGCGCGTGAAACTTTTGGCTGGGCGGCGGAAGGCGTTGCGGGCGGGTTTGAGGGAGGACGATACCCAATGATCAGATTCCGCGTAGCTGCTGTCGACGCCCGGCTTTCGCCGGCGGAGCTGACCCCTGCCAAAAGCCGACAACTGTTGTCGGCGGACGAGTGATCAAAACCTACGCAGCCCGAACGCGAGGTGCAAAGGGATCGACATGCCTGCAGGGGTGCGATGACCTGCGCGCTGACAACCCCGTTCAGTGAGGTCCCGGGATAGTCGAAGAACACTGCCGTGGTCTGCGCGCCGATTGGTTGGATGCCAACCAGAACGACGAGAGCTGCCAGAGACGAGCCAGCGGCTCTAAGTAGGAGCTCTCGGTATCCGCAGAAAAAAAGATGCGCAAACATGTTTCCCGTGTCACTATTATTCTGTTTCAAGCGGGTCTTGACCGACAAGTCAGCGCGGTTGGCTGACTTTGACGTCATGACTGGCGAGGAGGAAGGCGAGTTAGACGGCTAGCCAGAAACCTCATGACAGATCGCGATCTTTCCCGTTGCCCCATTTTCTTTTGACGTTGGCAATGCCCCTGTTGCGCTCGGCAAATTCGGCCCGGCGCGACCGTAATCCTCCAGTTTTTGCATTTCCACCCCAAATGGGGGATGTGCAATGCCAGAATGCAATTCAACTAGAATTGGCGCTAAGATGGGAAATAGGCTGCGGTCCGCTACAGGTTAAGCATCTGAGTCGAATCTACTTGAGCGCTCGTTGACACTGCGTTTCTTTCCGTCGAAGTATGCCGGAGGGGACGCCGCATAGTTAACGATTTCTTGCGGCAAGGGGAAGGTGCTTAAATGGCTCGAGGGGGCAACGTCCACTTCGTTCGCTCAACGTCGGCGCTTTCCGGCGACGTGTTGGCCGTCGCCGGAAAGCCGATGTGGCGGGACTGCGAAACGACGTTCGCCCGGATAGACGAACTGTGCGGTGACAATGCGTCCCGGCTGTTCGCCGAACCGAACGCCAAGGAGCAGGAGGGCGGGCGCCTGGCAGTGGCGTGGTTCAGCAGCTTTGACGACGAGCCGAAGCAGCTGAGCGAACTCGACCGAGGAAAGCGCGCCAGGGTCGAATCGATTTTGGTGGCGCGGATCGACGCGCTGCGTCCGGCGCTGGCAGACCGGGAAATCGGCGAAACGGTTGGCGCGATGCTCAACGTCGCGGACGAAGCCTCGATCGTCGCCGTCGGCGAGAACGCCGTGCTCACGAATTGGGGGGTGCTGCCAGAGGAAGCCCGCTCCTCCCGCGCCGCATTCGTGCGGCACTGCGAGAAGACAATTGGCCCCTACCTTCCAAGCGGCATCTCTCCCTGGGTGCCGGGGCAGTCCTGGGCCGCCGTCGGAGGTTTCGCCACCGCCGGACTGTCTCCCCCGCGGCGCGTGATTGTTCCCGAACCCACCGCAGCGTCCGCCCAAGAGGCTCACCCAGCGGCCTCGGCAAGACATAGGCAGGCTTGGCTTTGGCCCATAGCTGCCCTTTCTCTAGTTTTCGCCGCCAGCCTGATCTACGCGGCTTGGCCTGGCAACCTCGTTTATCCGATGGCGCTTCCGCCGCGGACGGCAGCTCCCGTGAACAGCGATGAGGTCAACCGCATCATTGAAGAGCGGATCGCTAAAATGAATGCCGAGCTCACGAAGACTGGATGCGAGACAGATTCTTCTATTCTTGGTCCACTCCTCGACGACGGAAGCGGTGGACCCGCCGCCCCGGCGCCAGCCGGAGGCCCGGCCCAATGAGCCAGTTCGTTGCCACCACGACCCTCAGCCTGATGCGATCCCTCGGATCGACCGCGGAGCGCTCGGTCCATAGGCTTCAAGCCGTGCTCGGGCGGGAATTCCCCGGAGGCATTGGGCTTGAGCTGGCCGAACCAGTGCCACGCAAGGACGGCTCGGGGATCGACTGGTATACCGAACGGGACGAGACGCTTGTCCGCCTGACAGACCTCCCGCCCGAAACGGCGTCCGTCTACAAGGCGCGGCTGGACCAATCCGTCCGATCAGTTCTCCGTGCGGCCGCCGCGCACGAGGCTCGCACCGACCCGGCGGCCCGGTCGACGGCTACCGCGCTGCGCAACGCGGTGACATTCCCCGACGACGAGAACGTGTGGGTCTCCGGCGATTCCGACGGGGGCGACGGAGTGCTCGTCCTCACTGCATGGGGTTATGAAAAACATGACGCGGAGACCAGCGGCCGGGGGCAGATTGCTGCGGTCGCCCGGGACCGGCCGCCGACGCCCGTTCCGGATGCAGTGGTGGAGCGGCCCGTGCTGCCCGCCGGTCCTTCCCGGTGGCGGCCGATCGCCCGCTGGCTGCTTTGGCTTGTTCCCATAGCGCTCGCGGGGGCGACCGCGTGGCTGCTGCTGCCCGCCTGCGGCTTGGTCCTTCCTTTCGGCGTAACGGCATTCGGAAAGGGCGGGGGCGCGTATTGCGCACTTGTCGCGCCGGCGCCAGCCGTCGATCAAGCCAGCCTGCGAACGCAGGAGCTAATTTCTGAGGCCACTGTGATCGAGGGGCGGCTGCGCCAGCATATGAACTCGTGCCAGCAGGCCTCGCTAGATCAGGCGGCGATAGCCAAGAAGCGCGTCGACCGCGAGCAGGGACTGCACGGCAAGATGGAGGTAGCTCTCACTTGGAACAACCGCACGGATTTGGATCTTGCCGTGAAATGCCCCAGCGGGGAAATAGTGAAACGGCGACAACCCGCATGCGGCGGCACTCATGATATCGATATGAATGTCCCTGACCGAATGAGCAATGAGCCTATCGAACACATAAGGTGGGCGGACGATCCCCCGCCGGGCCACTACGAGGTTTTCGTAAACCTCTTCGACCGCCGGGATGACCCGTCGGTGCAAACCGACTTCACCGTCCTCCTGAAGAGGGGTGATTCCACTACCCCCCAGTCCGGTTCCCTGAGCGTAGTGAAAGCCAACGATGCTACGCAACTGAAGGTCATGGAGTTCGATATCCCATGACTACGGCAAGCCGAAACAAGCCTGACAGGACGACTCAATGCTGACCAACCTCGCCGATTTCAGCGATGGCTTCACGCTGGTGCCTGACAGTGGCATCCAGTTCGTCGAGTTCGGGTTCGACTTCGACGCTTCTCCGCGCCTGTCGAGGTCGTTCATCGAGCGGCTGTCGCCGGGCGAAACGGGTTCGGATGGAAAGACGCTGATCCGCCTGCTTCCGAACTGGAACGATGACGATCCTGACTCGGACCAGCCGCCCTACCCCCCGAAAGGCGACGACGTGGTGTACGACATCGCGAAATCGAGGGCGCTCGAGACCTTCCTCGACCGCTGGGTTCCGGTGCCGTTCTTCAAGATCGAACCCGGCAAAGACTCGCTGGGCAACGAAATATACGCGCAGGGCCCGACCGACTGGGTCCGGGTGAGGGTTACGGAGACGCGGAATGCCCACGGCGACCGCAAGGGAACGCACAGGGCGATCTTCGCGTTCGACAGCTCGCTCGCGCCCCGGAAGACGAACCGTCCCTACCTCGCTCCCTGTCCTGAGGACGCGATGCGGACCGAATCGTTCCGGTTCGTCAGCCAGCTCCCCGACGTCATCTCGTTCCTGTCGCACAAGGTCGACGTTCCCGGACAAGGGCCAGTGGACGCGCAGAAGTGGCTGGACGACTGGCTGAGGGACATCCTCTATTCCTTCAAGAAACTCCAGAGGAAGGGCAAGGAGCTGAGGCCCGAGGACTTTCCTTTCCAGTTCGAGCACCTCGCCCGGTACATAACTTTCGTTCAGTTTCTCGCCAGCGTGATTAAGCCCGTTCGCGTCACCCTCATCGATACGGTTAGCGACAACAGGAACGTCCATCCGGTCGATGTCGACCTGGTGCTCGACATCGGTAACTCGCGGTCGTGCGGCCTTCTGATCCAGTCGTTTCCCGACGACGTGAACGTCGATCTCAACAACTCCGTCGTCCTGGAGCTGCGCGACCTCTCCAAGCCTGAACTCGTCTATCGCGATCCCTTCGAAAGCCAGTGCGAGCTGGTGGCAGGGGAATTCGGCGCGGAAGACATAGCGAGGCGGTCGGGCCGCCCCCGGGCGTTCTTCTGGCCAAGCCTGCTCCGCATCGGTCCCGAAGCCTCGCGCCTGCGCGGAGAGTCCGAAGGCACCGAGGCCGCCACGGGGCTTTCTTCGCCGAAGCGGTACCTATGGAGTTCCGATCCGGTTCTCCAGGAGTGGAAGTTCCGTTCGGCTTCGGCGGGGCATGCGGGAACCGAGCCGCTGATCGAGCGCTCCATGTACCGCTTCATAAACGACCGCGGCGACGTCCTCGAGCAACTCGAGAGCGACAGGCGCCAGTTCAAGCTGAAAGTCAAAGAGAGCGAACTGCAGACGGCGAGCCGCTTCTGTTTCTCGAGGTCGTCCTTCTTCACCTTCATGCTCGTCGAAATCATCGCGCAGGCGATGTCGATGATGAACAACCCCGGCACCCGCCGGGAAAGGAGGTTGAAAGACTCTCCGCGCCGCCTGCGGAGGATCATCCTGACGATCCCGTCGGCGACCCCGATCCAGGAACAGCGCATTCTCCGGTCGCGCGCCGAAGCCGCGGTGAAGCTCCTCTGGTCCCTGTCGGGATGGGGCGACAGCGACAGTGGCATAAACAGCCAGCGCCCCGAAATCCACTGTTCATGGGACGAGGCGAGTTCGGTTCATCTCGTCTATCTCTACGGCGAGGCCGTGCACAAGCTGGGCGGGTCGATCAGGACGCTGTTCGACATGCTCGGCAAGGACAGGGAGAGGCCGAAAACGCTCCCGCCCTCCAAGGGCAAGGAGAAGCTGGAGCGGTCCCTGCGCGTCGCCAGCGTCGACGTGGGCGGCGGCACCACCGACCTTATGGTTACGACCTACTTCCAAACGGACAATGTCGCCCTGTTCCCCGACCAGAATTTCCGGGAGGGGTTCCGCATCGCGGGCGACGACCTTCTCAAGGTGGTCATCGAGCGGCTTGTCATACCGAGGCTGGAGGAAGGGCTCGCCCAAGCGGGCCTTCCGAACGCGCGGAACTATCTCAAGGACCGCTTCGCCGGCGACAACCCGAACATGTCGGAGCAGGAAAAGCACCTGCGCCGCCAGTTCGTGCTGCAGGTCCTGCAGCCGATCGCCATCGCGGTCCTGTCCGAATGCGAAGCCATGCCGGCGACGAGCCGTAAGACGGAAATCCGAAAGGCTGGCAGCTTCTTCGAAACCACGGGAAGGACGACGGCCGGAGGCGACATTCCGGTGGACGCGCGCATCCTCGGATATCTCAAGGACAGCATAGGCGCGCTCGGGGCCGGAGAGTTCACGATCGCCGACTGCGACGTAGCGGTCGACCCGCTTGCCGTCGAAGAGTGCGTTCTGTCGATCTTCGACACCGTCTTCGACAACATCGCGGAAGCGATCAACCATCTGGACGCGGACGTGGTGCTCCTGACCGGGCGGCCGATGCGGCTGCCGCAGATGATAAGCCTGTTCATGAACAAGATGTCTGTCCTGCCTGACCGCGTCATTCCGATCAAGGACTACCGGGTCGGCACGTGGTATCCGTTCCGGGGCGTCAGCAACACGCACATCGACGACCCGAAGACGACCGCGGTCGTGGGAGCCATGCTGTGCGCGCTCGCGGAGCGGCAGATCACCAACTTCACCCTCTACTCCCAGTATCTCCGGATGAAGTCGACGGCCCGGTACATCGGGCGGCTTCAGGGCAGCTCAGCGCTTCCGGACGAGACCCTGCTTTTCTCTGACATCGACCTCGACGCCGCCACGGCGGAAGCCGAGGCCGAGTTCGACTACCACAGCCCGCTGCGCATTGGCTTCAGGCAGCTTCCGCTGGAGCGCTGGGTGGCGACGCCGCTCTACAAGCTGACGACCGCTCAGACGCGGTCGGCGCGGAGCGTGCGAAAGCCGGTCCGCGTCACGATCGCGCGCAACGTGCAGGCGCCGGAAGACGACGAGGCGAACGAGATCGCGCTTCTTACGAGCGAGGCGACCCGCGAGGAATTCGTGATCCAGGACGCGGAGGACGCCGACGGCTCTCCGGTCAAGCGCATCATGGAGCTGAAGCTGGACACGCTCGCGGTCGAGGCGGGCGACGGTTACTGGCTCGACACCGGAATTATCTCCATCCAGTGAAAGCTGAAGCATGCGTAAAGAATTGAAGAAGACCTGCGACACGGCGCTGAAATCGGCGCAGGACGGTCTTGCCTGGATAGGAGCCGCCGCGAACGCGGAGCGGGTCGGCAGCACGCGCCTGATCGCCGAGCAACAGCTCAGGAAGTCCATAGTCGCCACCCGGAAGGCGATGCTGGCCATCGACCGCCCCATGTGCGTCGGGGTGTTCGGACCCAGCCAGGCTGGCAAGTCCTATTTGGTGTCGGTCCTGGCCCGCAACGGAAGCGCGCCCTTGATGGCCCGTTTCGGCGATCTCGGGCGTGAGGTCGACTTCATCCGGGAGATCAACCCCGGCGGCGACCGGGAGTCGACCGGGCTCGTCACCCGCTTTTCGGTCCGGGAAGAGCCAAGTCCTGCGGGCGCGCCCGTCGTGCTGAGGATGCTGAGCGAAACGGACGTGGCCAAGGTGCTGGGCAACAGCTTCTTTCTTGACGGGGACGCGAAGAAACGCGCGCCGCTGACTTCCGACGCCGTCCTGTCCGCTCTTGAACAAGCAAAAAGCCGGGCGAGGCCGCAGGCAGCTTCGGATGGCCTGACAGAGGAGGACGTGTGGGACCTTCAGGAGTATTTCGAGAAGCAGTTCGCAGGCCTGGCCAACATCGAAACGCTGGGGGCCTACTGGGAGGAAGCGGCCTTCCTTGCCTCCCGGCTCTCCATTGCCGACCGCGCCGACCTCTTTTCCGTGCTATGGGGCGGACTGCCGGAATTCACCGATCTCTACGTTGAACTCGTCACCGCCCTCGAAAGCCTCGGGTTCGCCAAGGACGCCTACTGTCCCGTGGAGGCGTTGGTTCCCCGGGAAAGCAGCATCATAGACGTAGAGACGCTGCGGGGGCTCGGAAAACCCGGCCAGGACGAGCTGCTGATAAGGCCAATGAAGGGATCGGCGGTTTCATTGCCGAGACCTGTGATCACCGCATTGGTGGCTGAACTGCGGATAGCGATATCGGAACAGCCATGGCCCTTCTTCGAGCATACTGACCTCTTGGATTTCCCGGGAGCCCGCAGCAGGCAGAAAGTCGACCTTCAGGCCTTCATCGAGGGCAACCCCGACGCGCTCAAGGAGCTCTTCGTCCGGGGCAAGGTCGCCTACCTATTCGACCGCTACGTGGCGGAGCAGGAACTTTCGAGCATGCTGCTCTGCATCAAGCCGTCGAACCAGGACGTGGCGACCCTTCCCGACATGATCGACGACTGGATCCGGACCTCGCACGGGGAGAGCCCGCTCGACCGCGCCCGGACCGAGACCGCGCTGTTCCTGGTGCTGACGATGTTCGACATGCACTTCAGCGAAAAGGCGGGCGAGGAGGGGCAGAGCCTGGCGGATCGTTTCAGCGCGCGCCTGGGCGCCTCGCTGACGCGCTTTTTCGGCAAGGCCCACAAGTGGCCGTTCGAATGGATGCCAGACAAGCCTTTCAACAACTCCTACTGGCTGCGCAACCCGAACTTCAAGGCAGAGTCCCTGATCAAGTACAAGGGCGGCACCGAGATCGAGATCCTGCCCGACAAGGTCGCGAAGGTCGCCGCCATGCGGGAGGCGTATCTTGAAGTCAGTGAAGTTCAGCAGCATTTCCGGGAGCCGGCCAAGGCCTTCGACGAGGCCCTTAGGCTGAACGATGGCGGCGTCAGCTATCTGGCGGAAAACCTCGCGGCCATCTGCCGCCCCGAGATCAAATACGGACAGATACGGGGCCGCGTCGGCAACATTGCCCACGATATCCGCCGCGTGCTCGCTCCGTATTTCATCGAGAGCGACATCAACAAGCGCATTGCCGAGCGCCGTGAGGTTTCCGACCAGATTCTCGCAAACCTCACCGAGATCTGGGAACGGGACCACTTCGGAACCGCCATGAAGATGCTGCAGATATCGCAGAACGGAATCTCCGAACACCTTCACATCGAATACGGCAACCGCCTCAAGCGCCAGAACGCGCCGGAGGAAGGTTCCGAAGGGCGAGCCGAAGCCGCGGCGAAAAAGCGCCCGACCCCGCCGCGCCCGGGAGCCCCTCCCTTGCCCGGCAAGAAGAAGGTGGCCGCAGCCGCGGTTTTCTCCGGGGGATCGGTTTCGCAGAAAGCCTTGCCTCGCGAGACCTATCTCGCCCGCTCGGCCATCAGGCATTGGACGGACAGCCTCTTCGTCCTCGCGAGAAACGACAATGCGCTGCAGGCCATTGGCCTCGGCCAGGAGTCCGCAAGCGAACTGGTAGCCGAACTGACTGCCGCGGCCCGGCGGTCGGGCCTCGAAGCACGCATAGCCGCGGATCTCGCCAAGCTATCGGGGAGTTCGGTCGAGAGGTCCGATGTCCTGCTCGAAAAGGCTGGCTTTCTCGCAACGAGCCACATCAACCGTTTCGTCAGCACGCTAGGCTTCGACGCGATGCCCGAGAATAAGCGGCCACTTGCTCCAGACGGCACTGAGAACGGCGAAGTCAGGGTGTTCGCGCGCCGTCCGAGCGTTTCCGACTGCGACGGCCTTGGCGTGGAGCGGCGGAACTTCTCCTACCTCGCGCTCTCGGAATGGATGTACGCCTTCCACCAGGCGGTCACCGACAACGTCCTCTCGGGCGAAGGGATCACCATCAACGTCGAGGAGAACGAGCGCCTGAGAGCCATCCTGGACGCGCTTGATGACTCGGCGCCGCTGCTTGCCACGCCCGCTGGGACGGTTCGATGAACAAGGTTGCCGTCAAAGTCAGCGAGGACGAGACACGCCTGTTCGGGCATGCCCTGATCACGTTCCCGCAGGAATTGGGCAGCTCCCAAAGGGTGCGGCTGTCGATCATGCGCAAGTCCAAGGACGCTCCCTATCTTGGCGGCGCCGGTTGGCAGGCGCGTCCGGCAACCGTAGATGCGGCGGTCGTCAGCCGCGGCGCTAATTCGGCCACGGTAGTTGTCGGACCCGAGGTCTGCGACCAGATTCCGGTCGACCTGCAGGTGAAGATCGAAGTCGAAGGCCATGACATAGAGGGGAGCGCTTTCTGGCCGCCGATCCCGCCCAGCCCGGGGGCTTGGTCACAGGAACTGACCCCTTTCAAGACAGCGTCCCCCCAAGCCATAGAGCGGGAGATGGAAGAGGCTGTCGAACAGGCCGTGGAGCTCCCTCGGGCGGCGGAGCCGCCGAAACCCCAGCCTGTGACCCCGCCGCCGAAGTCGAAGTGGCGGTTCCTGTACCTCCTGATCCCGCTGGCGCTGCTCGTGGCGGGCGGAGGGTACTACATCGCCGACAGCAGGGGCTGGTTCAACAAGCCCGAGCCTTTGCTCGCGCGTTTCGAGAGGCTGAAGCTGACGGACACCAACGGCGCTGAACTGTTCGCCCTGAGCGGCGAGGCATACCGGGAAGGCGACGGCGGAATTGGCTTGCAGGCGATTAATCTTGCGATGGAGCGGGGCAACAAGGACGCGAAACTCGAAATCGCGCGCTGGTACGATCCAGGTTCCTTTGACCCCGCCAAAGCCGATCGAGCCGACGCCAACAGGGCGGCCAGGGCCTATTTCGAGCTGTCGATAGAAGGCCAGACAGCGGCCAAGGAACTGCTCCGTTCCCTCTGCGCGAAGAGCGCGAGTTCGCCCCAGGATCCTGCGTTCAGCGGGTTCCTGAGGGACACTTACTGCGAGGGGACGCTGGAATAATGATCGAAAATAACAATGTCCGGCAAATGCGCCGCCTATGGAACCGTCAGAGGGACAAAAGCATGCTGAAGAGCAGCTTAGACAAGTATTTTCTCCCCTTCAGGGGGTACATGGCCGCTGTGGCTGCCACAATGCTGCTAGGCCTGACCCTGTCGGCGGTAGCACAGGAAAGCTCAACGGCCAACGAGCTTTTCAACTACCCGGACACCGTGCTGAACGGGATCGTCAGCGCCCAGTTTTCCAAGCCGATGGAAGAATGCCGGAAACTCTGCGAGGCGCGTTCCGGATGTCAGGGGTTTGACCACTCTCAAAAGGACGAGTGCCGCCTGTTCGCAAGCGTAGGAGCCGGACGCGTGAACGTGGGTTCGACCGCGGAAACGCGAAGCCTGCTTTCGAACTACACCGATCCAACAAATCCTCCGCTAGCCGCCAGGCTGGCGAAGCTCAAGGAGACGGACACGGACGGCCATGAGCTCTTCGCCCTGAGCAAGGAGGCTTTCAAGCGCGGAGACCGGAGCGTCGGGCTGCAGGCGATCAATCTCGCAATGCAGAGAGGCAATCAGGACGCGAAACTCGAAATGGCGAAATGGTACGATCCAAGGACTTTCGCCCCGGACCGCGTCGACGCGATCGACTCCAATAAGGCGGCGCGTTCGTATTTCGAGCTCGCGCTGGAGGGCAATGCGCAAGCCAACAACCTGCTGAGTTCGCTTTGCCTCGACGCCAGCGACACGGGTTCGAGCCACGCCAACGCATACGAGAATTTCCTTCGCACCACCTACTGCGAAGGATCGATCAGTCCTTGACCCGGCCGCGCTTTCGTATCGGTTTCACGGGCTGGGCAAGGGGGGAAGCGGGAATGCGGCAGGGGGGTCGTCGGTTGCGCATGGCCGCGGCGGGGATAGCGTCGTCCTTGCTTCTGCTGTCAATTTCGCTTGCGATGCCCGGAATCGCCCCAATGGCGTCAGCACAGGAGTCTGGCGGCGAATTCCTCGACTATCCAGGGACGGCGCTGAGGGGAAGCGCCAGCGCCGAGTTTCGGCGGCCTTTGGACGACTGCCGCCAAATCTGCCAGGAACGTTCCGGCTGCGCCGGCTTCGACCATTCCTCCGTGACCAATCTCTGCCGCTTGTTTCCAGCAGTCGCGTCAGCGCAGTCCGATCCGCTCTCGACGGGTGGCGCGCGCCAGAAGATTCCAGGCTACCGCGATCCCGCCAACGCCGAGTCCTGGTACTACGCGTCGTTCAGCGGCGTTGACCTCTGGGGCGGGGATCTCGTGACGAAAGGCCTGGATGCGCCCAATGCCGAAAGCTGTTCGGCCCTGTGCGACAGCCGAACCTCCTGCCGAGCGTTCACCTACAACCAGGAAGTGAACCGATGCTTCCTGAAATCCGGCTTCGATTTCGTGCAGTCCTACCCGTTGGGACGGTCCGGCCTCTATTTCAAGGCAAAGCCATCGGCCCCTCCTCCGACCTTGAATGCCGATTGGGAGCTTTTCACCACGAGCGGCCTCATTGGAAACAGCATGGAGTCAGCTGCCATCTCGTACCAGGAATGCATGCAGCAATGTAGTTCGGACGGCGGCTGCGGCGGATTCACCTGGGTGACCGCGCGTCCCAACCGATGTTTCCTGGTCAACGGGACAAACCTCTACCCGGTGCGGAAAAAAGGCATGACGTCGGCGCGAAAAAACAGCCGGACGGTCACTCCCGACTTCGTGCGTGCTGTCGCTCCGAGGGACTGAAACATGCCGCTGCGGATCACGTCTTGCATCGCCTTCGCCTGCGCCCTCTTTGGCCTTTGCGCCCCGCTGAAGGCTGACCCGGTCCCGTCCCATATGCCGAACGCGCAGCGCAGCGTCGTCGACCACGCCACTCTGCGCCAGATGATAGGGCAGATGGTGCTTGTTGGCTTCCTCGGCAGCGAACCGGACGCCGACGGCTACGCGAAGGTCGTCACGCAAGCGAAAGAAGGAAAGATAACAGGCGTCATGTATCTCGGGCGCAATATCGACAGCCTGAACCAGGTGCGGCAACTGAACGAAGGCCTGCAGCGGTTCGCGGCAACCCCGCTGCTGATCGCGGTCGACCAGGAGGGTGGCCGCATCCAGAGGCTCACGGGCGCCATCGGGTTCAAGGAGACTCCAAGCGAGTCGACTGTGGCCAAGTCAATGAGTCCCGCCAAGGCCGCCGCGGTGTACCAGAACCTCGCTTCCGCTCTTTCCGACCTGGGGTTCAACCTCAACCTGGCTCCGGTCGTCGACCTCAACGTCAACCCGGCGAACCCCATCATTGGCAAGCTTGGCAGGAGCTTTTCCGCCGATCCTCAGACGGTCGAGACATACGCGAAGGTTTTCATCGAAGCGCATCGGTCGAAGGGAGTGCTGACGGCCTTGAAACACTTCCCGGGACACGGTTCCAGCACCAAGGACAGCCACAAAGGCATGGCCGACGTTTCCAAGACATGGAGCGACAAGGAACTTCTCCCCTACAGGAACCTGATCGCGTCGGGAGATGTCGACATGGTCATGTCCGCCCATGTGATAAATGACAAGCTGTCCTTTTCGGACCAAATCCCATCCTCGCTTTCCCGCGCGACGTTGACCGGGCTGCTGCGGGACAACATGCACTTCAAGGGCGTGGTCATCAGCGACGACATGCAGATGCAGGCCATTACCGACAACATAAGCTTCGAGGACTCGGTGCTGCGCGCCGTTCGGGCAGGGAACGACATCCTGATATTCGCCAACGACAAACATCCAGACCCCCTGGTCCCGGAAAAGGTCGCCGCCCTCCTGTCTGAAGAAGCTCGCAAAGACCCGGAAATGCTCGAGCGGATACAGAAATCCTATGAGAACGTCATGCGCCTGAAAAAGAAGCTGGCCCCGGCCATGTCCCAGGAAACGACCATTGTACGGGAACGGTAGCGCTCGCGCGCCCAGGCAAGGAGGCAGCATGCTGGCGTATCGTCTTCGTCACTGTACAGCGGGACTTCTTTTGGGAATGGCAGGCGCGGTTGCAGCTCTCCTGCCGCCGACCGGGACTCGGCCAGCGAACGCACAGTCGGCAGAAGAGTTCTTCGATTACCCGCAGACCCTCCTGAACGGAGCCGTCAGCGCTACGGTCAGCGTGCCGGCCGGGTCGTGCATGAAACTGTGCGTAGCCCGCACTGGATGCGTCGGCTTCGACCACTCGTCGTCCGACGGACTTTGCAGGCTGTTCTCGAGCGTGGACGGTGCGGAGGAAAGCCAGCCACGCGTCGCCGGCACCCGGAGTCTCGTCACGGGTTACCGTCCGCCAGCCAATCCGCCGGTGCAGGCTCCATCGCCCAAGCCAGCGGAGGCGGAGGCGCCTAAGCCTCGGGATGCGCCCTCTCCGAAGTCGGCCGAGGCCCCGAAAAGCGCGCGAAAGAACGGCGTTCGCAAATCTGCGCCGCCTTCCGTCGCGCCCAAGCCCAAGCCGCCTGCCGCCGCGCCGCCTTCGCCGCAGCTTAGAAAGCCTGCCGCGAAGCAAGGCGGCCGATTCAAGATGTGCACGACTGTAAGAGGCGTTTTCCAAGTGCCGGCGAACGAAGTCTGCTCGCCTGGCATGTGAATTCGAGCGGGCGCGCCATCAGGAGGACCACGAAGTGAGGTTGCGACAATTCGAATGGCTTGTCAGGCTCATCGCCGTTCGTCCGCTCCGCAACGACCGTCCCCGCGACAGGGCCGCCGGACTGCTCTTGAGAGTGGCAGCCGCAATTGCGGCTGCAGTCGTTCCGTCGGGCGGATTACGGCCTGCGAACGCCCAATCGTCCGAGGAGCTGTTCCGTTACCCGCAGACCCTCCTGCGCGGGACCGTCAGCGCCACGGTCAGCGTGCCGCTGGAGGCCTGCAAGGTATTCTGCTCGGCGCGGTCAGGCTGCCTCGGCTTCGATTACTCGTCGTCGGACCAAATCTGCAGGCTGTTCGCTAGCGTCGGCGGCGCGAGCCAAAACCAGCAATATATCGCCGGAACCCGAAATCTGGTCACGGGTTACCTTCCGCCGGCCAATCCGCCTGTCCCGGCTCAAACGAAAGCACCGCCGGAAGCCAAGAAGCAGGAATCCACATCGCAGAAAGCGCGGGAGCCTGCGCCGATCGTCCGCGCGAAGCCGAAACGGGAAAAGAAACGCGAGACGGCAAGACCGCGGCCGCCAGCAAAGCCAACGCCAGTACCAGCGCCGGCGGCGCCAGCCCCGGCGGCACGTCAGTCCAAGTTCCGCATCTGCAACAATCATTTCGGGACCTTCTCGGTGCCCGCATCCCGGAGATGTCCGGTGAGCGGCCCCGGGAGCTTTTGAGGTCCTGTTCGGGAAAGCGGCGGAGAAAGGCAACCAATGTCACAGATGAACAACCGGCGGATGCGCCAGGTATCCGAGCCACCAGCCGACATGCATTTTCCTGGTCCGCGTACGTTCGAGACCCGCATTCTCCGCCAATGCTTTTATGACAGGATCGCAGGCCTTCTCTTAGCAGTGATTGGCGCAATCGCGGCTGCTGTCATCCTGCCGTCCGGAGTTAGACCCGCCAGCGCGCAATCGACCGAGGAACTCTTCCGCTACCCGCAGACATTCCTGAACGGGGTCGTAAGCGCGACAGTCAGCGTGCCGCTGGACTCCTGCAGCAACCTTTGTGCAGCGCGCTCGGGATGCGCCGGCTTTGACCATTCGTCGGATGGCGGCGTCTGCAGGCTGTTCGCGAGCGTAGCGGGCGCTGGGCAAAGCCAAGGACATACGGCCGCCACCCGCAGCCTTGTCACTGGCTACCGCCAGCCAATGAATCCGCCTGCCCCTCCGCAGGCTTCCGAACCGTCGCCGCAGCCTGTCCCGCCGGAGCAAGAGGCAGTGGCCGTAATGCCGCCCCCTGCCACGTTCACGCGTTTCCTCAACAGGGATCTCAAAAGCGAAGCGGCCGAAACGCGTCAAACGGAGAGCGTAGAACAATGCGAATCCATGTGCCGAACCTCAGGAGGCTGGTGCAAGGCTTTCACTTACGACGCATGGAACCGGAAGTGCTTCCTCAAGGAGCGGCCTGGCCAGCTCTCGATGAACGCCCGCGCCACCAGCGGCGTCGTGTCGGGGAGTGAAACCCCCTCCGCTTCGGGCTCGGCTGTCTATTTCGAGTATTTCAACGGCAAGGCTTTTTCGGGGAACGGATTCCGGGTGCTTGCTGCCCGCAGCCGCGACGAGTGCGAACGGGATTGCTCGTCACAGGACCAATGCATCGCTTTCGGATTCACCCAGTCACAGAAGCGCTGCGTCCTGTTCGACCAGCCGGGTGAGTATTCAAGCAGCCGGGGAACTGACAGTGGCGCAAAACGCCAAGATTGATCAAGAGGCAAGCCGGGGCTGTCCTACTGGAACCGCAAAGGACTCCACGGCCTGAACGCACGGCTGCTACTGGCAGCTCCGGATCGCACCTGCCACAACGACCCACTTGGCGCCATCACAAGCCTCCGAGTCCATGAGGCAACCGCACTCCTCAATCTACCCCGCGCCAGCCTCACGTTCTGTTTGCAAGTCGATGCCCGAATATCAAGTTAACGGCACCTTCGAAGCCACTTTCTACTCGGAATGAGCCGGATATAAAATAGTTCCGCAAACTGTCTCCCCCGAACGAGGGATGTTTCGGCCCTATGGAACTGCTCAACTCCTTGACGCATAGGGGCGGGCAAAATGGCCAGGAGCAATGTTGAAACTTCAGGACATGCGAGAACACGGCACGGGCAGCCCGTTGCTTACATAGTCTGCGCCGGGCTGACGATAGCCTTCTCTTCGAATGTTCCTGCCGTAGCGGGCGAGCTGACACTCTCCTGCCTACTTATGAAAGACGTCAACGGCAACGATCTGAAGAATCCGCCAAACCTGACGATGACCGTCGACGTCGATGCGCGATCGGTGCTGTTGATGGGCGCTGAGCCGCAACGAGACGTGGCGATCTCCAAATCGACGATCACGTTCACGAGGGCCAACAGCCTGTTTTCGATCGATCGCGGAACGGGCCGAATACAGATCATCGACAACGGAGACCCGAGTAAGATCGTGACGGGCGTTTGCCAACCGACTGAAAACAAGTTCTGAGACAGACACCACCCCATCGAAACATGAAGGAGATCAGTTCCATGCTTAGACTACTCATCCCGACGCTGCTTTTGGTGTCGATCATGGCAGCCATGTCAATCCAAGCCTATGCGGGGAGCTGCGGTGCCGAGGTCAACCGCGTCTTCGAGCTCAAGCAATATTACGACTCGGTTCCAAGTTCGAATCGGGCTGAAAAGCGGAACGCTGCCCAGGCTCTGGAAGAGCAGCAAGCTCTCGCAGTCGAATGTGCGCACAACGAAACAAACAATTCTGAGCCGGATCAATTCACGACGAAAATGCGAAACAACTATAAGGTCAACTGACACACACCGCATCCGGGGCCTTTGGCAACATCGGCAACCATAGTATGGAGATTGAACGATGTTAAAATTATCGACGTACGCGGCGCCGCTATTAGCTGTATTGCCTCTTGTCTTCGGTTTTGCGCAAGCAGCAAGGGCCGACGAGGCATGTACCGATGAGGAACTTACTCGCAAGATTCAACCCACGGTCGATCTCATAAACTCCCGCTTGGGCGAAGGCGTCTGCGTCGGAGCCCGGGATGGCGTGCTGCTATTCTCGACATCGCTTGGCCTGTTGGAAAATTGCACGAAGGACTCTGCAGATCTCAAGAGAATGCGGGCTACGTTCAGAAAGAGCCTGAACGAAGCCCGGGAAGAAGAAGCAGGTGCGTGCTCTCAGTAGCGAGAGCGGGGGAATGAACCAATCGAGAGTGCGTCGGGCCTCCTTGCTCTAACGAAGCTACTCTCTCGTTTTGAATGATCGGGTGCCGATATCGAAGGTTTTTGAGAGCAAGCTCCAACTGGTCGATACCTATTGCATTTAGGCGCCATAAAGAGCGCAACATGCCATTCAGTCATGAGGCAAGTTTGGCTTTAACGACCTCTGGCGTGTGTAAAAAGATTGGGCTTTTCCGAGACTATATAGGGGAGGATGGCGTATGAAAAACCTCAGGATTTCGTCCGTTTGCACAGTGGTGTTCGCTGCCTCGATGATTTCGATGTCCAGTTCTTTGGTCCAAGCGGCCGAGTGCGATTTCAAGAAGCCAATCGGGGTATGCACTGGAACGATCAAGGTTGGAAAAACGGTCGGCTCCAAGAAGAGTTTCACCACAACTCTCTATGTGAAAAGCTCTGCAGGAGCCTGCTCGAAAGTGGAATACTTCGTAGATAGCACCCCGTACCAAACGGTTCTCAATAATTCAAACTCGGATACGGAGAGTGTATTTGGCACCAAGCCAACCATCAAAAGCGATGTAGAGGTCGAAAAGTGCACCGCATACGCGATCAAGGGTAAGGATGTGGTCGGAGAGGAAACGTCGACGTCAGGGCAACAAAGCTTTGCGGGCCACTGGACCGGAAGCTTGAGGTGGATGATCGTTTCCAGTCCCGCCACGGTCGATATCGCTGTCCAAGGTAGTTCCGCGAGAGGGACTTGGGTTGATGGCAAGTCACATGTCACTACCAATTTTTCGACCACGATCAGACGCAACAGACTGTCATTTTCGTTCACCGATCAAAGTGGCGCACCGTCGCAGGGCGTAATCGTTTTCCAGTCGAATAATGCGGCCACGTTTAAAGTGTCAGGCTCTGGAATCGAGTTTGTAGGCAAGCTGCGCAAGGAGTAGCGTAGGAGTATCGGCAACTTAGAGGGATTGGTCGGGTTGGGGGTTAGGCGCGAGGTGCAGGCCCGTCATCGAAAGTGCGCGGAGGAACGTTCGAAATTTAAGACATGTGCTTTCGGCGACCCTAAGTGCAGCTCCAAAGAATAGCCGTGGAAGGGCACCAGTGGGATAGCCTCTCAATCGTCGACAGAAAACTGCCTGCCGGCAGCTGCACGGCTTGTAACCAGCGTGACGACATCTCTCTGTTTGGAGGTGCCAGTCTTAGCGAAGATCGACTTGAGGTGAGATTGGACGGTCGACCGCGAAACCCCACGCCGATCGGCGATTTCCGACAGGGTGCCGCCGCGTCCAAACTCTAGAATGAGGCCGACTTCGGCTGTAGTAAGCCCGAAATGTCGACGCAGATCGTCAACTACTATTGACGCGTCTTGGCTTGCGCGAGGGCGGATAATGACCAAGGACACCGTTCTTGGAGCGAAAATCGACAAGAGTCCTGCTGGCAGCGCACTTGTTTGCTCTATAGCCATCGGCACGCACGTAATGATGTACCCTCCCGATCGGGTGTTGACGATCAAATCGTTCGGCCTAGCCCGGTCCTGAAAAACAGCACAGCAATCTCTGACAAGCCGGACGAAGGCCGCATTCGCCTCCGAGTCCTTGATCTCTACTTTGTCCTTCGCCTTAACCAACAAAACCCGGGCATCGGTTAAAACCTGGTTTGCTGGCACGTTGGACGCCAGAAGTCGACAATCTTGATCGACGACCATTGCCGCGTCGACGAGTTGGTCAATTAGCCCACGTCCTCCTGGGAGGTGAAACGTTGGGTTGGCGAGGCGGTTTAATTCGAGCGCGGTTCGCAGGGCAGGAACAACGGTCTGAAGCAAGGCTAGACTTCGAGCATGGATCTGCTCATGATGCCGGAAATCATGATGCACGGCCAGAACCGCATATCGATCGCTGTGCGCTGCAAACTTCAGAGCCGTGGCTCCATCGCACTCACGCTCCGGATTCACAAGATCAGTAAAGAATTCCGTCTTCCTCAACAATTCGTCAGGATATAGTTCTGATGAGCTTTTGAACGACGACATATGCATCGCGTTCGTACCGCTGGTCCAGGGATTAAGCTTCCAATAATGATCACCGTAAGCCTGAATGGTTTTGTCGTTGAAGCCTGAATAGACAACCTGATGCACAACGGTGCTTTCTTTCTCCACCACCTGAAACAAGATCTTTGATCCAGGGATAAAGCGCTGCAGCGCCCCGGCGACGTCAGCCCAGCGATTTGCATCACAGGCTGCAGCGTTGATGACCGTGTTGAGTTCTGCAATCTGAGACTGTTTTTCACTCGACGCCATGATCGCTCGCATTGGGGCCGTCTGAAGTACTCATGGACGCTCCATGGTAGGAGGTCTGTAAGCAATCGAGATGAAAATTTTCTTTCTCGGTCTGGCTAACACCATCTCCCTCCGAAACTCGTTGGCAAACGTGGCACAAGCGTTGATGGGTTGCCAGCCTTTGCATGAAGTCTGCACCATTTAACACTTCTAACGGCTCGACATCCCCCGTTTGGGGGAAGCAGCCGATCCTCCATCTGCTAGTCGTCCGCGGGTAGATTTCGTCGACAAAGACGGCGCTGCATGGGGGATCTATGTCCAACTCGCTTACTCATCATCTTTCGTATTTCATCGCTACTCATCGAGTGAGAATTAAGTCACTATTGGTGGCAGGCATTGTTATGCTCACAGGTTGCGCGGTATCGGGGACACAAGTACTGGCGCCTTACCGACTGGCGGATGGAACAAGGCTTCAGGACGTTGTGACGATAGGCGCTGACAAGACCGGCACCGCGCCTGTAGTGACACACGTCAAGACATTCAGGATTGGCGAACGCGGAGGCGCGGCTCTTGTTGCGGAGGGGGCCGGCTCCGGTGCGGGTCTTGGCACCGTGATCGTTGGTGCAACGGTGGCTGGCGTCACAGGAGGAGTAACGGGCGGGCTCATCGCCAAAGCGGTTCGTCACCGTTCCAATTCGTCGTCGAGCGCATCATGCTCAGAGCCCGCCAACGCCCAGACGCCTACATGTCTGTGTCAAGCAAATCCAAGGCTTCCTGGCTGCGAAATGCCCTTCAGCCTGTTGGGGATGGAAGTGGATCCCTTAGCAGACCACCGTTGGGAAACTGATAGTCCGGGAGAGATCGCACACTGCGATGCAGGCTGCACCGCGGGTCACGGATTAGCGGGATGGCGCGCGCATCACGCGAGAACCGATTCACCTGCCGTCTGAGGACTCTAGACTCTTCGAGCCGACCCTGATTTTCTAGCTACCGGGCAAGTGGGAGTAATGACGATGCGTTATTTTCAAGGAATTGTTTGTTCTCTTTTTATCGCGATTGCCAATGCCCCTGCGATAGCAGCGGACTGTGATTTCAATCAGAAAATCGGCTCCTGTGCGGGCACGATCGAAGTTCTGAGCACCTCAGGATCTAAGAAGAGCTACGCTGCTGAGCTGATGATTCACAGTTCTGCTGCAACATGCTCACGAGTCGAATATTATGTGAACAGCACGCCCTACAGAACAGTATTGGGTGGTTCCAACTCGGAGCCGGAGAGCCTTTCGTCCACGTCGCCGATCCAGCCAAAAGATGTGAGCGTCGGTCGCTGTACCGCGTATCTAGACAGAGACACTGCAGATGGAAAGGCTCAAGAGGAAAACAAGAAGGCGGCGGATATGTCAGCAGGCCTTCACGCCTGCGCCGTCGACTACTGCAATAGCTTTTTTTCCAGGGCTCCAAGCTTCAACGTTCACATGACTGTGAGTTTATCTCAGTGCATCGCTCGGGATGAGGCATACAAAGCCATTTCCGATCTCCAGGCATCGCTAAACAAATGGCTAGCCTCAAGCGAAGGAGACCCGTTTCAAGACCTGAGAGTGAACCTTTTCCGTTGCAAAATATCTGCCGAGGGAGGTTGACCCCCGGCAGCAGCGTTACTTGCCCCACGGATTTTACCGATAACTGGGCGCAGCTGCTGGGCAGCCTCTTTTTGCTGATTGTGCCTCGCCCCAGGTCGCTCGCATCGACAAGAAGATCCCGCCATCGTTGAAGCTCGCGGACCTGATCATCATCGCCGGGCTTCGACCCGATTGCGTCCTTTCCTGTCTCCCTTACGAGGTGGCGCTTTGAGCGATTCCGACCGATGTCATGCGCAATCCGAATAACTGCTTCGGCTAGCGCGTCTTACTAGAGAGCGTCACAGTCGGGCCTCGCGCTTCTCGATTTTCCGTTCGTGCAGCAGATCGAAGATGCACCCCTGTTGGACCTGCCAGATGCCTTCATCAGTCGGCATGGCGATGTCACCATTGGCCGTATGACGGAATGCCGGGATCAAGAAATTGCCGCTGACATTTCCTTTAATACTTTGACCGAGCATTCGAACGTGCGCTTCCGCCCGTACGACCGTTGTCTGAGACACCGAGAGCATATCGAACTCAACGAGTTGCACATGCTCCACATCTGCTCGCATACGCCCTGCGAGATGCCCATGTTTCTGCTGTGTAATGTTGACGGCTCGCTTCGCCATGAGGCCGAAGTTCCTGGTCTGCCAGCCAGCGAGGAATTCCCGGAACGCAAACGGAGGCTCGTCCTCCGCCATGTCCCCGGCGAATGGCCCCTCCCACTGGCGAGGCACGAACGCTTCGATAGACGCCCGGTCCGCGCGGTTCTTCTGCACCGATGTAGAGATGTCGCCCCAGTTTGTGGATCGTCGCGCTTGGTCTTTCGCCCGTCGCGCCTCCTCGTCCCGTTTGTCTGCCGCCCAATCGACCAACGCGATCATCAGCATCCAAGCCTTCCCGCAGACTGTACGATTAGCGTATCCCAGCGACCGGCCGTGAAGGATGCCGTGCCGAAGCGGCACGGACAGTGCATCGTCGCTCGACTTGCGCACTCCCTTCGTAATCCGCTCGATCGCCGCTGGCAGCGAAGAAGAGTGAGCTACCATCGAGTCGAACAAACTCAGGTCTGCATTTTTTTCGAACGGAGAGGTTCCCAGCACATCGGACGCAAAACCATCGCAGGCTATCAGGACTAGCGGAACTGCGGACCAGTAGCGGCCTTCTTCGGTCAGCGCGACTGCCTCGCGCAGCTGATGCCATCGACCGTGCACATCGCCGAAAGACTTGCTCCGTGTGATGGCGAAGAGGTTGATGGTCTCTGGGTCTAGTACCCAGTCAATTAGGACCTCTTCCCCCGAATCCGTATCACCTTCTCTATGCTTCTCCAATGCAACACGCATCGCGTCCACCGACATGGATGAGGTCGCGAACCAACTGCGTTCTGCGAATACGGCGTTAAAGCGGTCGGGAAGATTGACGATTTCGGATTGGGCGAGAAGCTGATCTGCACTGTCCACAACTTGCTTCGCCTTGTCACCTCCAAAACCCGTCTTGAGGGCTAGCTTCGCTAGAAAACGCCCCGCTCGCACTGCAGGGAGCGCGGCCGAGAGTTCCTCCGTAGATGGCAGATCAGCAATTCGGTTGTACTTCTTCGCCATCTCAGCCGCAGCTTTCGCTTCCATCTTGTCGGTCTCTGGCCGCCAGCATAAACGTCCGTAGAAAAAGTAACAACGACCAGTATCCGTCCGCATAATTGCTGCCACCAACTGACGGCCGGAATATCAGCCATTGCGTGCTTTCAGGCTGAGCCGGGCACCTACCAAATCCCATCGAACATTCGACGAGTTGTGATCGCTTGAGGGGCGCAAGCGACATCCGCGACGCGGCGTTTCAGATAATTGCGGCGCGATACCAGATAAAGCGGGGTGTGTACCGTTGTAGGAAAAGTGAAATCTGATTAGAATTATCTGCGCGGGAGGGCGACTAGTTATGCTTCAAAAAATCCGGTTCGCTTCGGTTGAGTAGCGGCCACAGTCCCTGCTCGGCTGGAAAATACTGCCAGCAGGGATCCAGGCGACGAAACTGAACGCAACTTTCGCTACCAGCATCAGTATGGCGTGGTGATTCTGGCAGCGGTGCGGCGCGGCACGCTCAACTACATCGCCCTGTATTGTGAACAGCACGAAGACTTCCTGGCCGAACGGCCCGATGGCCTCTTCGACGGCTACCAGATCAAGACATCAAGACCTGAAAACGGTGCTTGGACGCTTGCGTCCGCCGCCCTCACCAAGTCGATCGGCCGCTTCGTCGATCTCGTGACTGCATTTCCCGGCCAGGTCGGGAAGTTCGTATTCGTGTCTAACTCCGACGTGGATTCGGTTACACCGGCCAGCACGGACGACAAGCGTCGCGGCCGTTGCCCCCGCCTCATGCTGGACCACGTGAGATCCTGCAGCGAAGCCGACGGGATACAGCCGCCATTTCGGAACACCTTCGACGCCTTGGCGGCGGAGCTCGGCGCGGAGAAAGCGCATCTCTTCGAAGTGTTGCGCCGGCTCGAAATCGTCAAAGGCCCCTCGCGTGAAGAATTCGATGCAGCACTCGCTCAAGAACATATCGGCGGACTAAGCGAATGTGCGCACCTCGCGCCGGATCCTCTCCGCGAGCTCTGCAACGACCTCGTCGCCCGATTCCACCGCGCCGCATCGCTGTATGTGGTCGACCCGGATCGTCACCTTGCGAAAGTTGCCTCGGGGACGATTGACGATCCGGTGATCACGGCCAAACGCATTATCATCGCTGATGTGGCTTTGGTCCCGGTGTCGAGGATCAGCGACACATTCCGCTACCAAGGCTCGCCGACCATCAGCCTCGGTCAAGTTCGGCCGAAGCGGATCTTGGAGCAGAAGCTGGCGCGCGGCGGCGTCGGCGCCCTGGTCGACTACATGAAGGCTCGCGAGCAGGCGGCAGAGTATCATTTTCTGGAAGAGCAGGCCAAGGATCCCGTGGCGGCGGCCCGCCAGCTACGACAAGTGGAAGAGGCGGTTCACGGAGAATGCCTAGAATCCTACATGGCGCTTCATACCCCCGGCGCACCATTCGGGCAGGCCATGTTCAATGACGTGGCGACCCGTCTACGCAGCTTGGAGACCAAGCGGAAAGATTTGCTTGGAGGCGCGCCCTATGAACTGCTTATGGGAACCGCAGCGCTTTTGACCGACGATTGCCGCGTGTGGTGGAGCGACCGTTTTCAGATCGATGGAGGAGAAGGGTGAGCCTTTCCGTCCTCAAGGCCGCGGCTGATGCCGAGAACGCCGACGGTCTACATCTCGCCCGCCTGCTGGTGCTCCTGCGAAGCGCCGACAAGCGCGGCAAGAGTGCCCCGAAGCCAATCGAGGGCATAACCAAACTCGCAAAGTTGGACTTCCTGCTGCGATACCCGGTCTATCTGGAGCGGGCATTGGAGGCGCTAGACAAGTCGCCGGCCGACGCGGCGGTGCTGCCGCGAGAACGCACGACCGTCGAGACGAAGATGATCCGGTTCCGCTACGGGCCGTGGGACGGACGCTATCGGCGCTGGCTCAGCCTCCTATCATCTCGCGACCTCATTACCCTGTCACTCAGCCGCCGCAAGATCGAAATCGGCTTGACTGAACGCGGCCGCGCCCTGGCCGACGATCTAGCCAACCGTCCGACCTTCAAGGACTTCGGGACGCGAGGCGCCGTCTTGATGAAAGCGGTCGGCGCCATGTCGGCCACGAAACTCAAAGACTTCGTCTACGAGATCGTCCCGGAAATCGCTGGCATGAAATGGGGCGCTGAGATCGGCGCCAGCGACCCGGCGGCGGAGACTTCCGCTGTCAGTGGAGAGCGGCAATGAAGTTTAATCTCATATCCCTAAAACTGTCGCTGCGCCGTGCCGACGATCAGATCAACTTCTCAAAGCTAAGCTACTTCTGGGGGCAGATGGGTGCGGGCAAGTCGAGCATCGCCCGGCTGGTCGACTACTGTCTTGGGGGCACTATCCAGCTGTCCCCCGCGCTGCAGTCCGAGTTCGTCTCGGCGACCCTGACCCTTGAGCTTGAACGGGCTACGCTCAGCATTGAGCGGGCCCGGGACGCAGCCGACGTCTTTGCATCCTGGGAGGACGATCAAGGTCGCTATTCGATCGTCATCCCGTCCCGTGTGGCTGCCGGCGAGGTCATCCCGGAAACGGGCGTGGAGACCTTATCGGACTTAATATTCTGGCTATCGGAGATTAACCCGCCGCGTGTGCGCAAGAGCAAGACCAAGGCGGACAGCAAGATCGTTCGCTTGTCATTGCGCGACTTGCTTTGGTACTGCTACCTCGATCAAGACCACATCGACAGTTCGTTTTTTTACCTAGAAGAATCGGCGGAATTCTACATGCGGCTCAAGAGTCGCGACGTGATCCGCTACATCATCGGCTACCATGACGAGCGGGTCGCTGATCTGGAAGCAGAGCTCGATCAGCTCCGGGCGAATCGAACAGCGCGCGCTGCCTCGATCGATAGCCTATCCAGGGCATTGGCGGAGGTCGGCATTGAGTCGGAGGCTCAAGTGACAGAGCGCGAGTCGGGACTTCGCGCGTCGATAGTCAAGGTTACCGCAGAGCTGGAGGTGCTGCGCAAGGGGCGCCGCGAGGACCAGACCACTCATGCCATCGACGAGCTGGCGAAGACGGCCCGGAGCCTAGGGTCTGATATCGCCAAGCTCGACCTTAACGCCGAGGAACTCCGCGCCATGCGGGACCGTCACGTGCGGCATCGCAACGAAATCGATATGCTTAGCCTGAAATTCCGGCGCTCCGCGGAGGCCCGCGAAATCCTCGGGGACGTTGCCTTTAGCGCCTGCCCGAGATGCACCCAAGCCCTGCCTGCCCGCTCAGCACAATGCTGCGACGTGTGCGGTCGGGAAGATCTGGTCGACTTAGCCGATCCCGCCGAACTCGCAGCCCTTGAGGCCGATATCGCCAGCCGATACTCCGAGCTCAAGGACGCCGTCGCAGCGATCGACAATAATCTTGCCAGAATGCGGGCACAGCGGTCGAACTTGCTGCAGACCAAGGATAAGGCCGAAGCCGACATCAATCGCGCCATCGCCGAGCAGGACTCTGCCTTTCTGTCGATGAGCCTGCTGAAGGAACGCGAGCGCGCCACGCTAGAGGCCGAATTGGCGAGCTTCGCCTGGCTATTGCGCCTACCCGTTTTGCTGCAGCAGCAGCGCGAAGCTCTCGCCCAAATCGTCGCCCTAGAACAGTCGAAGCGCGAGGCGCTCAAACAGGCACGCAGCAAAGCAGAGGCGGATCGCACAAGCCTCGATCGTTTCGCCGGCTATTTCCTAGATTGCCTAGTTCTGTCCGGGGTACCGGGCATCAAGCGCAACGACCATGTCGAGTTGGACCCGCCCGACTTCTACCCGGCGATACTCAGCGCCGACCCCAGCGACCTCACCCGCTCGACATTCACCTCCCTTAGCAGCGGCGGCAAGAAGACCCTCTTCAAATGCTGCTTCGCGATCGCCCTGCACCGCATCGCGGCACAGCTTCACGCGCCTCTTCCCGAGCTCCTAATCGTCGACTCCCCGATGAAGAACATCAGCGAGCGGGAGAATAAGGCACAGTTCGAAGGGTTCTATCGACTGCTCTACCAGCTCAACGCTGGAGAACTTCGGCAGACCCAGTTCATCTTGATCGACAAGGAGTTCTTCCCGCCACCCGGCGACTTCGCTGCCGGCATCACGAACCGGCACATGCAGCCGGATAGTGACGTACACCAGCCACTGATACGCTACTACCGAGGCAAATAGCACGCTATCGCATTGAGAACCTTTCCCGGCTTGCGTCCGAATAGTCGTTATCGGATTGGAGAGCGACTACGACATGATCTGATCACTGGCGCACGACCCTCTCCTAGGGAGTGCTTGAGGCTACGCTTGCAAGGCTAAGACAGTAGCAATGTCAGCTTTCGGTAAGTCGTAGGTGTGGGTCGAACAGCCGGAATGAGGCGCAAAGCTGCCGTCGAAATCGGACCCGCGTACGCCGCGATCCATTGTCCGGAGGGGTTATCCAGACTAAACATTGTGGCTGATCAAACGGCTCGCCACGATCGCAGCTCGCTCGCATCCTCAGGAATGCTGACGCCGATTGCGTAGCCCAACGAGACGCAAAACACCTGTTGGCAGTGGCCAAGCGATCTTGAAGGCCATCTCGATTCCTGCGAGCTTCTCACGGTCAACGGAGGGCACACACCCATGGCACATAAAATGGCCCAAGTGCGCCGGTCGAAGACAATAACTAATAGCCTACGACTCCACACAATGCTGCGGCAGTTCCTAAGCTAGAGCATATTGGCTTCGGAACGAGCCTCGGCTCGGCACTGACACTTGTTGCGCTAGGGCAAGTGAAACCGTGATCTCCTAAGGGAATCATCAGCAAATAGGCTTCGCTAGACCTCTGATACATTTAGGAGCATTCTCCCGCTTGGGGAGATAGGGTGTGGATAGGTCTCGTTACGACAATCGTTCTAATCGCTGGCGCAAGCGCACTGGAGCAAAACGCTCTCGTGCACTGCGGTGGGCAAGTGTCCCGCGACGGTTGATTTTCGTCACCGCTGCTGCAGTCGGTGCCTTAGCTGCTCAGACGGTCATGATGCATAGTGACCGCTTGCCAGACCTGACCCCTTCGAACTGGATCGAGCCAAAGCCCGCCCCCATGACCGGCGTGGCGTCCGTCATTGACGGTGACACGATTGAGATCCGCGGCCAGCGCATTCGGTTCAGCGGGATCGATGCGCCAGAGAGCAAGCAATATTGCGACGACGCCAAAGGCTTCGAGTATCCATGCGGTCGGCGATCCGCCGAAGCGCTGGATAGCTTCCTCGCGGCCTCTAGGCCGTTGGCATGCATCTTTGTGACTTGGGATCGCTATCACCGCTTCGTCGGCGACTGCCGGCGCGCCGACGGCGCCAGCGTGGCCGCGTGGATGGTAGAGCATGGCCAGGCGCTCGATTGGCCGCACTACAGCAACGGCGCCTACGCGCCGCAGCAGGCAAAGGCCAAGGCGGCGAGACTTGGTCTATGGGTTGGCAAGTTCGACGCGCCTTGGGACTGGCGCGCATCGCATGGCGACGGCGCTGCGCCGTCGAGCCAGCCGCTCGGCATCATCAGTCGCAAGCTGGTCGCGCAAAGCCGCGGCCTTTCGTGCGAGCCCCGGCGATACTGCTCGCAAATCAGCTCCTGCGAAGACGCCCAATGGTACCTGCACAACTGTGCGTGGGGCCGCAAGCTGGATAGGGATGGTGACAGGGTAGCGTGCGAGACGCTTTGCTAGGGAGGGGTCCATGGATGACAAGTTTTACAACCGCGTCGGCGGCGATCGTATTTCTTCGCGGCAGATCGATGAGTTAATTGGGTTAGCGCGCGGCCTCGCTGCAGACGGAAGTATCAACAAGGCGGAAGTCGAGTTCCTTCAAAAGTGGCTGGCCGCCAATGTCGAGATTAGCGATCAGCCGATCGTCCGGACCTTGTACCGACGGGTCAATGAAATCCTTGCGGACGGGGTGCTCGATGCCGATGAACACACCGAACTTCTCGATACGTTGAACAGCTTCTCGAACCGAGATTTCGAACTCGGGGAAGTGTTGAAGCCGACCACCCTGCCCCTTTGCAATCCGCCTCCGAATTTGACCTTTGAAGGTCGGTCGTACTGTTTCACCGGGACGTTCAATTATGGCCAGCGAAAATACTGCGAGCAGGCCATAGCGGATCGTGGCGGCCGCGCCGGCAGTTTGACGCAAAAGACCGACGTGCTCGTGATCGGTGCCTACGCCACGGAGTCTTGGAAGCACTCATCGTTTGGCGACAAGATTTTCAAAGCGACCGCCTGGCGCGACGAGGGGTTGCCAATCTCGATTGTCGCCGAGAGCCACTGGGTCGGTTTTCTCTGACTTCGTCCGTTCGTTTGCAGCGTCTCATACCATCAGCACCCTATTCGACTGAGGTGGAACGATGCGGCACAATGCGTTCAGCGATCAGATCCGCCTGTCTCGGCGATTTACAGGTCGCTTCTTTACGAGCGTGATCGCGCTCGCAGTTACAACGGCAGCTGGGTGCAGCTCCATAGACTACCAGAAGCTTACCACCGGTGAGATATCCGGCAGCTTGTTCGTGATGTGGGTCGGTGAGGGCAACAGTTCCGGTGACGGGAGTTTCCTGTTCGTGCCCGACCCTCAGGATCCCTTGATCTTCCACAGGGCAGATCCGGCAGCGCCAGGAAGCACGATCAAGCCGGGCCTCATGTACACGGACGGCGGCTCAATCCCGAAGATCGCGCAGGTCTTCAAAGGGCTGTCGCCTTGGGGCTACGCCCCAGCCTACATGATCCACGACTGGATCTTCATTGCGCATCACTGCATCGTTGACGGGAGCACGGAGAAGAGGTTCGATCAAGTTCGCGGGGTTGGCTTCGACGACTCCGCTGCGATCCTCGGTGAGGCAATCAAGGCGTTGATCGCGACGCGCCAAGTCGCGCCGAACGATGTCGCACCCACTGCCATCACGGCGGCGGTGGGAAGCGCGGTTGCCAAGAATCTTTGGGACGAGAAGGGAGCCTGCAAGTCGCTGCAGGTGAGTGCAAAAGACATTGCTTCCGCAGAGGCAGCGATACCGGGCGCCACATCCAAAGCTCAGAACCTGAGGACCTTCCAAGTACCAGAAGCCGTAATACCTTCGATCCGAGCAGTGAGGCCAGCGAAGATCATCGCTCGTCTGTCCTTCTGACCTGAGCGTCGAGCAAGCCCATGGCGGGCCGGCGTGCGGCGACCGACCGTCGAAACAGCCGTCATGGTGATCGTCATGAACTTAGCGCGAATGGCGGCCCTTATCGGAGAAGTCCGGTTTCAGCAGACGTCATTAACCAATTGAAATGGAGGTTTTGTGGTCTCGATCAATCGCGCCTGGTGGGAGCATCTCGCGCCAAAACCGATGCATCGCCGGTTTCACGAGGTTGAGACCTTGCTGCGCCAATGGTGTCGATCGGAGTATGGCGCACTCTGGCTGGGAATGGCCAAGCGCAAAGGCGGGGTGATACGGGTGAAACCGGGTCAGCTCATTCCGGTCGTCCACTTTGTTGCGCTCGGCGACATGCCGATATTCATCGCACCCCCGATGAAGGTCAGGCTCGGACACCGGATGGTGGGTTCCGATCAGTTTCTTTCGGGTCACGCTCTTGCGGAGAACGAACTTGCCCTTAGCCCGACAATTCGTCTTGATGTCGTTGAGAATCAGGCACTGCTGGCAGCTGCGGCGCGCAGGGATTTCTCCGCCCATATCCCCGGCGTGAAGAATCCAAGTCAGGTCTTCTCGGCGCCAGCGCATCTCCTTCTGGCTCCGGAATCGTTTCCGAGAAAGAGCTTCGTTCTCTATCAGCACATCTTCGGTTCAGGATCGTCTTATCCCGACGATGGGTTCTTCTATGTCGGCGTCACGACCCGTAGCTGGCAGAAGCGCTGGGCGGAACATCGACGAGCGATGCAGACCGGTAGCCCCTTGCTGTTTCACCGAAAGCTTCGCGAAGAGACAGACGCTGGCCGTGTGACCTACATCCACCACAAGGTCATGGCGATCACCGATGATATCGAACGGCTCTATGCCACGGAAGAATGGCTGGTGGATGGACATTGGCACGACGAACGGCGCCTCAATATGATCCCGGGAGGCAAGTCGGGTCTGCGATATCTTCGTGAAAATGGCATGCTGGGTGATCGAGTCGTCCCGCTGCCCGATGAGCGCGACAGTATTCTCGAAAACTGGTTACGTGACCATCCCCGCAAGGGACTTCCTGCCCCTTGGGTCTCGGAAAAATGGAAGGACGACGCCTGGGCCGTCGCCCAGATTTGCGGCCGAGACGACCGCCTCTCTGTTGAGCAGGTCCGGGCTATTCGGGAGCTTGCGAAGGTCCATACAGCTGAGACCATCGCCGAACGGATAGGCGCACGGAACCGTGAGCAAGTGCAACGGGTTATCGACGGAGAGACATATACCCGAGTGATTTAGACAAGGTCGAGCATGTTGAACGTCAGGCTGAAGATCGGCCGCCAGGATAGGGGCACAGCTCGGATGAGGAGCTGGTTGACTACGCCGATTTACTCGGGATTCAATCCTGCTGACTTCGCTGGTAAAGCTCGAAGACCCATGGTGAGTGGTGATGTTCCTGGTAGACCAGGCTGAGGTGTTTTTTCGGGCGCGTCACTCCGACGTAAAACAAGCGCCTGGCCTCACGAAGGCTCGCGGGAGTCTGCTTGTCGCGCGTGCTCGGAATGTCGGAAGCGTTTACTCCATACACGATGACCGCATCGAACTCCCTGCCTTTGGCGCTGTGCAGGGTGCTCAGGTTGACGCGACCTGATCCCTCGACCTGCCCGGCGAAGTGCGCGAGGGGAAGATCGAGGTCTCGGGCCGGATCGGTGTTGGTGATCATTTCCCCACAGACGTCCCATTCCTGTTCGGAGTTGCGCGCAATGTTGCGCCACGGCGTAACAAGTTCACGAGAAAAGCGCTGGAGCCAGACGTGGGTCGTCTCGACGCTTGCGAGCGAGGTGTTGAGAAACTCCATGAGTTGCACGGACAACTCCTGCTCCTCGCGTTCGCTGGCGTGGCGCCCATAGACCAGAGTCAGCGCTTGCGACAGCAACCGCGCGTATGGCGGTTCGGCATCGCGCCAGCCGCCGGTGATCCAGCGAGCGCACTCCTCGATGAAGCGCGCCAGCCGGGAACTTCGCTTGACCAGCGCATTCATGTCGGTCCGGACAAAAGGGATCCCCGCCTCTTTCAAGGCGGCCGCCACCTTGTCGCCGAGCCAGGCGGCCCGATAAAGAACCGCGATTGTTCCGAGCTCGAACCCTTGCTCCACAAGCTTGGGAATGATCGTGTTGGCGACCGCTTCAGCCTGATTGTCGTGTCCGTAGGGAACCGGCCAGAAGTTCAGATCGCCGTCGGGCGCGCCGTCGATGCCATGATAGTCGCGCTCCTCGCCAAGCGCGCCGAGCGACGCGCGGATGATCTTTGCACCGGATCGATAGTTGAAGCGAAGCCTGATCGTACGCACATCGCGCCGGCGCGTCAGGCTCTCGAGCAATTCGGGATTGGCGCCGGCGAAGGCGTAGATCGATTGGTCGGTGTCGCCGACCGCGAAGAGCCGAATTCCGCCTTCGAAGCAGAGCACCAGGACGAGTTCATGCAGCGCGTGGCCCAGGTCCTGGTATTCGTCCACAAACAATATAGGAAAGCGAGCGCGAAGCGCGTCGCGAATCCAGCCATTTTCCTTGATCATGCGATAGGCGATCAGGGGCATGTCGTCGAAGTCGATCAAGCCTTGCCGGTGCAGTTCCGCCTCGTACGCTTCGATGAAATCGGCCAGCTCCGGATTGTGTCCCCGCCATTCAGGCCGCGTGCGGTCGACATCGCGAAGGCGCTTTTCCGAAGCGAACTTCCATCGGTCGTGCGGGTTGCCGTAACCGCCGATCGAGTTCCTGTAGGCCGTTTCGACCGTCGCTTTCATCTGCGACTTGCTTGCGACCTTGAAGTCTGCCGGAAGCCCCATGGGTACGCAACGCGCGTAGGGGCTGATAACCTGGCGCAGCGCGAAACTGTGCACGGTGCCGATGAAAGCGCGGTCGCCCGGCGTGATCCCGAGGCGGTCGAGCCGCGTTTCCAGTTCGATCGCGCAGTCGTTGTTGTAGGTAATACAGGCAACACTACGCGGTTCGGAAATATCCTGGATCAGCCCGCGCGCCATCGCCGTCGTCAGCGTCTTGGTCTTCCCGCTCCCCGGACCGGCCAGCACTACGCAATGACCCTTCTCGACGACCGCGGCCGCCTGCTCCGGGTTGCCCTTTAGATCAGCCAACGCCTGAACAAGTGCCCGGTCGCTAAGCATTGGAGACCAGCGTGACGAGGGCGGCGAGGGCGGCGGCGATGTAGGGGGGCGGTGGGAGACCAGCGGCTTTTTTCGCCAGCCGGGCACCGAGTCGTCCCTTGCCGACGCTTCCAACCATCGCGAGCAGCTGCTCGGCATCGACTGGCGTGCCTGCACGCCAGTCGGCAATTCGCTTGGTCCGCACGGACCCGAAATCCTGGTCGCTGAGGATGTCGAGGAGCGGGCTCAACAGGGCGGGCGTGTTGGCGACGGAGACTTCGAAGGTCCGATCGTTGAGAAAGACGCTGGTCGTCATCGCACCGGCACTGAATGCCGCATAGTCCTTTCCCTCCCACTCCGCCAGTTGCGCCGGCGTCAGTGGGGGCTTGCCGCGGATGGTGAGCATGTCTGCCCACAGATCCATAGTGCGTTTCTTGCCGAGAGGCGGTTTGGTGCCGTCCAGAGGATCCCAGTCAGTGATGACGCAATAGGGCAGCGCCAGCGCCTCGGCGAGCTTGACATAGGGGCGGAAGTTCGTGCCGGCGACGTTGCAGACGGTGATACCGAGATCGTCAAGCGAATGGCCAAGGGACGACGCGAAGACGGGCATGAGCGCCTCTTCCGCATCGCCCTCGACAAAGATGGCGCCACGCGCGAACAGCAACTCGGCGCGTGTCGCGTCGAGATAGTTCTCGAGATCGTCAAGCTCATCGGGTGTCACCGGAAGATGCGCCAATGAGAATGCCTGCGTCGCGCCCCCTCTCCTCTTCAGCTGGACGAGTGACCGCAACGGGGCGACCGCAGCCAGGGTGGGCGAGTGGCTGGTGACTATCATGGCCTGAGCGGCCTCGGCATTACCAAGCAGCTTGGAAAAAACCGATCGCTGCAGGTGCGGGTGAAGATGGGCTTCCGGCTCCTCGATGCACAGCAGCGAGAAATTGCGTTCGTTCTTCTTCCGGCGCCACGCGAATTCCGCAAGCTTCAGTGCCAGCAGAGCAACGTTCGCCGAGCCGAGGCTGGCCTCCGCGATGCCGCGCTTGCCGCCGTCGATGTACATCGCGATAGCCCGGAAAAGGCGAAGCGGGTCGGCTGGCGCGAATCTCAAACGGGCGTCGATATCATGCGCCTTTCCGGACAGGTAGGCGATACCGGCGCGCAGTTCATCTTCAAGCGTCTTGATGGTCGGAAGGGTTTCAAGCGCCTTGCTCGCTTTGTCGAGCTCGGCCGCCACGGCGTCGAGTTCGGGGCGGCTAATGCTCGAGACGGCCTCTTCGAGGAGATGGCGCAGCGGAGAGGCTCGCCAGCTACCGAGCTGGCCTTCGGCGTCGCGCAAGGCGTCGAGCAGATCGATCGTAATGCGGCGGCGCACTTTGCTCGGCAGCGATCGCGTTTCATCGCCACCACCGAAGACCAGGAACTCGCAGTCGGCGCTGGATTGCGGCGGGCCCGTAACGTCCGACTTCTTGCGAAAGACATAACTAAGCTGTGCGATCGTCGGATCATGGCGCGCCCGGAAATCGGTCAATAGCGCGGTCAGCGCCATGTCCGTGGCGAAATCGGAGATTTCCAGATGCACCTCGATGGGCGCGGTATAGTCGGCCGGCGCGCCATCCCAGAAATCGGTGAGCTTCAGTTGCCGTGCCGAATCGGGCAGGGTCGGATCGAGGATGAGCTGAATGGCGAAGAGCAGATTGCTCTTGCCAACACGGTTCTCGCCGAGCAGCACGACATTGCCGGCCAGCGCGACGTCGATCGACTGGAAGTTCCTAAAATTCCTGATGCTCAGCTTGCTCAGCCGCATTTCCGTCACCAATGCCCGAAGTTTTTCTTTGCCTAAGCTTCAATAGCCGGTGATCTTGGGCGATCACAGTGCCCTGTTGGAACAACAACACGAAAACACGATGCCGAGTCGCTCCACTTACGTCGTCGATGGTATGTTGGCGCTTCGCAGCGCCCGCGCCGCTGCGGCGCGGGGCGGAGCGATCGGTCGCGAGATCGTAACTCTGCCTCTGCTTGCGGCGCGGCTGGTTGGTGGTTTTGCCACACCTGCCGGCACCGATGTTCTCTATCCGGCAATCAAGGCCGCGCTGGCATCCGAAAGCTTTGGCGATATCGGAATGGTGGCGGCGTTGCCGGGGATGCCGCGTGCGGTCCTGCACGCGCTCGATTGCGCCTGGCGGGCGGATCTCGATCTGTCGTCATTGGCAGGCGAGGTGCCGAGGTTTGACGATCTTCATCGCGTCGAGACCTACGTTCGCGATCACATCCCACCCGCGCATATGCTGCCGCGCGATCTTCGTGATGCAGCCGCCAAGCGGATCGATCGTGCGCGTAGCCTGCTGGGTCCGGTCACGCTTTCGGGAGTGGTGGACGTCGATCCGCTTTGGCTGTCTCTTCTCAATGACCTCGCTCGCGTCACCGACATTACTTGGGAACTGCCGGCGCCTGCCGAGCACGCATGGTTTAGAGGGTCGATCCAAAGAAGGGCTGCGACTACTCCGGTCCGTAAATCCGCCGAGGCGAGCGCGGACCCGAAGTCGGAGGTTATCGAGGCGCTGCGCTGGACCCGGCAGTTGCTGGCGACCGGAAAGGTGCAAGCGCGAGACATCGCGATCGCCGCGACTTCGACACAGGACTGGGACGATCACTTTCTGGCCTATGCGAGAAGTGCCGGATTGCCGTTGCATTTCTCTCATGGGGTGCCCGCTTTGAGCACGCCGGAGGGCCAGGCCTGTGCCGCCCTGGCCGACATTCTCGCAAACGGGCTCAACCAGGAACGGGTCTGGCGCTTGGTCCGGCGCCTCCCCGCGCACCCGTTCGCCAGCCGGCTGCCGCCGGACTGGTTCGCCGCAATCCCGCGAAGCGCCGGCTTGCGCAGCCTCGACCAGTGGCGAGAAGTTCTGGCCGCGGCGAGGCCGCGGCGAGACGACGGCGAATTGGCCGAGCAAATCCTGCTTCCCGTTCTCGAACTCCTCGCGCGCGGCGCCGACATAGCGGCAGAGGCCGGAGCGCGGTTGCTAAGCGGCGCCAGCCTGGCGATGTGGGAGGAGGCTCTGCGAAGCGCCCCGGCACAAGCCATCGCGCTCTCCTTGCAAGCGCTGCGCGTCGCCGACCAGCGTGATCCGGCCAATAGCGTCGTCTGGTGTCCCGCATGGCAACTGGCCGCATGTCCGCGCCCGTATACGCGGCTGCTCGGCCTCACCAGCCGATCCTGGCCGCGTTCGGAAAACGACGACCCGCTGCTGCCTCACCATTTGCTCGACCGCCGCAGGCTTCATCCCGTGGGGGTCGCCGAGCGCGACCGGCGCCATTTCGAGGTCATCCAGGCGCACACCCATGAACAACTCGTCTTGTCCCGCTCGCTGCGCAACCCCAACGGCGGCGTTCTGTCACCCAGCTCGCTCTGGCCTTCGGCAGAGATCGTGTACAAGCGCGATCGCATTCCGGAACATGCTTTCAGCGAAGCGGACCGGCTTTTGGCGAGACCCCGCGATGCCGGCCAACTCGCCCATGTTCGCCAAAGCCAGCTTTGCTGGCGCAACTGGCAACGGCCTTCGATATTGACGCCGCATGATGGCCTTTCAGGAGCCAATCATCCGGCGATTGAGAGAGCCTTGACGCGGGTTCAGTCGACGACATCGCTCCAGAGGCTGTTGCGAGATCCGCTCGGGTTCGTCTGGCGTTACGCTCTGGGCTGGCGCTCTGTCCGGTTCCTATCCGACCCGCTGCAACTCGGTGCGGCCTCGTTTGGCGAACTGGTTCATGAGCTGATCAGCGGCGCAATCATAGCGCTCGAGCCGACGCCGGGATTTGCGCGCGCCAGCGCCGATGAGATCGAAGCCGCGATCGCCGATGCGTCGACGGCGATCCTGCACGCATGGCCACTACAGCGTTCCGTTCCGCCACCCATCCTGTGGCGGCATACGGTGAGCGAGGCCGCGCGTCGCACTGCCAGAGGCCTCAACGCCGATGATCAGGTCAGATCCGATACGCGCAGTTGGACGGAGGTGCCGTTCGGGCAAGGCGGCGGCGCCGGGGAAGGCGCGCCGTGGGACACGACGATCACGGTCCCGATCGAGCAGACTGGCCTGGTGTTCGGCGGCCGCATGGATCGGCTCGATATTCGCGCCACCGGCGACGGCGCTCGGATCACCGACTACAAGAGCGCGAAGCCGCCTCCGAGACATCAACGCATTGCGTTGGGCCAGGGGCGAGAGCTGCAGCGCGTTCTTTATGCGATCGCGGCCCGTGCGCTGCTGCCTGAAGTCAGGACCGTAGTGGCGCGCCTGGTCTATCTCGCCGACGATCCGGCAATCTTCGAGCTCAAGGGCGACGAGCTCGATGCGGTGGTCGGCGAGGCGGCGGGTTTTCTGTCGGCGGCCATGACCATCCTGCGCAGCGGCCGGATCGCGCCGCGTTGGGAGCAGGACGCCGATTACGACGATATGCGCCTCGCGCTTCCTGCCGATCGCGAGACTTATCTGCGCCGCAAGGCTTCAGAGTTCCGGGCAGCCAACCAGCCGCTCAACAAGCTCTGGAGTGCCTCGACATGACGCTCGCCGATCAGGACGCCCGGCGCCAGGCCATGACCGATTTTTCCTCGATCCTGTTGGTCGAAGCGGCCGCGGGAACGGGCAAGACCTCGCTGATGGCCGGTCGTGTGGCGATGATGCTGGCGGCCGGCCGCCACCCTGGCGAGATCGCCGCCATCACCTTTACCGAGCTCGCCGCGAGCCAGCTCGCGCGCCGGATCAGGGAAACGGTCGATAAGCTGCTGGCAGGCGATGTTCCCGCGTTCATCGAGGCGGTTCTTCCGCAGGGCCTTTCGGAGCAGCAGCGCGAGGCGCTTGTCGTCGCTTTTCCCCGGCTCGACGAGCTCACGGCGACGACAATTCACGGATTTTGCCAGTCGGTCATCCGCAGCCATGGCGTCCAGGCCGGGCTCGACCCCGGCGCCCGTGTGGTCGATGCCACCGTCGCCGGCAATCTATTCATGGCGGAGCTGTCGGCGTGGTTTTCGCATCGGCTCGCGGCCGATGCCGCGGAAGGCGACCCGATTGTCGTGTTGGCTGAGGAGATTCCGCTTCAGGTGGTGGATCTCATCCGTGAACTCGCGAACCTTCGGCGCAAGCATCCCGACGCCCAACCGATCCGTCCGTCCGCCGGCGCGCGGCCCGACATTGATTTCGTCCAGGCGGTCGACGATTTCGACCGGTGGCAGACGAGCGCCGAACCCGACAAATGGCTTTCCGACATCGCGCACGAATTGCGCGGGCTTGCGCAGCGATATCATGACTGCCTCGCAAGCAAAGAGAGTTTCCGAGCCCTGTGGCGCCTCTGCGATCCGGGAACCGGCCTCCTCTTCGAGCGCAAAGGCCTGCAGCTAAAAACCTACGATGAGGCTGCGCGGGGCTTCGGCGCTCACCGCAATGATGTCGGTTCAAATGATGGCCGGGAGCTTTATGAAACCGTCGTCACCGCCTGGAGCGAGCTCGTCGGTCATATCGCCAGCACGTTGGTGTGCTCGCTGTCGACCTCCCTCGACCAGTTGCTGGAAAGCTATCAGGCGCGCAAGCGCGCTGCCGCCGTCCTGGATTTTGACGATCTGTTGATTCACGTCCGCTCGCTGGTCCGCGACCATGACGAGGTGCGCCAGGCCATCGGCCAGCGCTATCGCTACATCCTGGTCGATGAGTTCCAGGACACCGACGGCATCCAGAGCGAGATCCTGTTCTGGATCGCCGCGACCCAAGCGCGGCCAGGACAATGGGAGAAGTCGGAGCTACGGTCCGGGGCGCTCTTCCTCGTCGGCGATCCGAAACAGGCGATCTATCGCTTTCGCGGCGCCGACATAGAAGCCTACGAACTCTGCCGCCAGCTGATCGACGGCCAGGATCATGGTGCGGTGCTTGAGATCACCGCTAATTTCCGATCGCTGAAACCGATCATCGAGCATGTCAACGCCTGCTTCGAGCCGGTCTTTGCCAAGCCCTCGCAGCCCCGATATGTCGCGCTCGCACCGACCCTCTTCGAAGCGTCGCACCCGCTTCCCTGCGTCGCCCGCTTCACCGTCGAGGTGGCTACCGAGGGTCGCATCTACGCGGAAATGTTTCGCGAGACCGAAGCCGAGCGCGTTGCCGACATTTGCGCTGCCTTGATCGGCAATGTGTCGATAAAACGTGCGGACAAGACATCCACTCCGCTGCAGGCCGGCGACATCGCGCTGCTCTCTCCGGGACACACGGAACTGTGGCGTTACGAACGCGCGCTTGAGCAGCGCGGCCTCGCGGTATCCTCGCAAGCCGGCCAGACTCTGATGCGGCGGCAGGAAACGCAGGACATTCTGGCGTTGCTACGGGTCCTGGCGGATTCCTCCGACACGCTGGCCTTTGGCGCGCTGATGCGAGGGCCGCTGGTGGGCCTGAGCGAACAGGAACTGCTGGACATCACCTCAGCCCTTGTCGAGCAAGCCGACGGCCAACGCTTTTTCACTGTGCGGACGGATCCCGAGCTCGTGCAGCATGCTGTCGCCAGAGATATTCTCCTCGAGTTGCAGCGGCTTCGTCGGCGCGCCTCAATCGTGACCCCAAGCCTGATTTTGGCGGAGGCCATCGAACGCCTGAATGTTCGCGTGATCATGGCAGCGCGACATCGCAACAGGAATGCCCGCGCGCTCGTCAACCTCGACGCATTGATCGAGAGGGCGCGCGGCTACTCGATCGCTGGCCTGCGCGCTTTCATTCGCGATCTGCAGGAAGATTGGGAGCGCAAGGCCCGGGCGCAGGAAGGACGCATCGATGCTGCCAAGGATGCCGTCGAGATCGTCACCATTCATAGCGCTAAGGGATTGGAGTGGCCAATTGTCATTCCGGTCAATTCGACGACCGAACTCTACCGGCCGGATCAGTTCGTGCATCGGCAGTCCGACAACACGTTGCACTGGATGCTGGGGGGCGTCGCGCCGCCGGAGCTGGCTGCAGCGCGCGCCGCGGAAAGCCTGGAGGATGCCAATCAACGTGAGCGTATCTGGTACGTGGCATGCACGCGGGCACGGGATCTCCTGATCCTTCCCCACATTCCCCAGGCGTCCAAAGATTCCTGGTTCAGCTCGATAGACCTGCGTCAGCGGGACATTCCTGAGCTGGACCTTACGTCCTTTGCGCGGCGCGAAATGCCGGCACCGGCGTCTCTGACCAACGAGCAGTCTTCTGATATTTTTGCCGCCGAGCAACGGTGCGTCGAGGAAAGCGCGCCGCCGATAGTGTGGCGCCGGCCCAGCGAACATGATGCCGATCGACTCGGCGACCCTCTCGAGGGCGTCGTAACTTCGGAGAGCCACATTGAGCATTTCGAGGTGGCCGGTGCCGGCGCCCGCCGCGGCGTCATCCTTCACAAGCTGATGGAAGAGCTTCTTACCGGTGAGCTCGCGGGAGAACTCGGTGCAAGCGTTGACCGCGCTCGCGAACTGCTCAATCAATTGGTGACCGACGTAAATGACGATGAACCTCAGCCCGATCCTTATGAGATGGGAGCAGCGGCGCTCCGCGGGCTCGCTTTGCCGCAGATTGCCGAACTGCGGCCCCACCTTGTGCCCGAAATCGCAATCTGGGGGCGCGACCAAGCGAGCCTTATTGCCGGGCGGGCCGACGCTTTGGCGATCATCGAAGACCGTGTCGACGCTGCCATCGATTGGAAATCCGACGTCCATCCCGCACCTGCTGTGCGCGAAGCACATATGCGGCAACTGCGTGACTACCTGTCTGCGACCGGTGCCGTGCGTGGCGCAATCGTCTATCTGACAAGCGGCGAGATCACCTGGGTTGTCCCGCCATGACGGGATCATCTATTCGTCGAGGAAGCCGTTGGCGCCATGTTCTTCGATATCTGCAAATCCTGGGATGATGTTTCCGGCGAGGAGCTTCTCCTTCGACAGCAACCCGGCGTCCTCAAGCGCCTCGAAATCCGGCAGTTGGCGCAGCGTGTCGAGCCCGAACTGCGAGAGAAAATTTTTCGTCGTCACATAGGT